>QZKI01000005.1 GCA_003598055.1 Candidatus Abyssobacteria bacterium SURF_17
CGAATTGCCGAATCCGAGGATGCATGGTTGTAGGGACGCAGCTTGCTGCCCCTGCGACATCTGCCGACCGAACGCAATGAAAGAAGGAAACCGTTGCGGCCATTGTCTGTGAACCCTGTACGACATCCGTTTCCATCAGAGCCTCCATTCGATAGTATCACCGCCGCCTTTACCACGCGCCATCTCGGCAAGAGCAAACCTCCGTTTGCAAGTCTCAACACCGGACTGCATACTGACGATGACCCGATTAATGTCATCAAGAATCGGAAACTTGTTTTCGAAACGCTCAGCCTTGACCCCGATTCGCTCACCACAGCCCAGCAGGTGCACGGCGAACATGTCCAAAAGATTACGGAAAAGGAGCGGGGCAGGGGAGCGGAGAAATACGCCGATGCCATCCCGGAAACCGATGCGCTCATCACCGATGTCCCGAACACGCCGATAGGTGTGTTCACGGCAGATTGCGTGCCCATCTTCCTTTACGACCCTGAACGCATTGCAATCGGTATTGTCCACGCCGGCTGGCGCAGCACGGTACGCGGAATAGCCCGGAAGACGGTAGCGAGAATGAGCGACGAGTATGGCTCGAATCCCGCGCACATGTGGGCCGCCTTCGGGCCGTCTATCGGCCCGTGTTGTTATGAGGTCGGTCAGGATGTCTTCGACGCGTTTAATCAGGGAACAGAACCCATATCTTCCTCTATGGGGAGACCCGAAGGCGGAACCATATGGGCTCAGTCCCCAAAGGGCTCTGTCCCCAATGCTAAATGGTATCTTGACCTCTGGTTTGCGAACTCATTACAGCTCCAAGCATGTGGTCTGAACACTGACCAAGTAATAAATCCGCGAATCTGCTCCGCATGCAATGCGGATGACTATTTCTCCGCCCGGAAACACGGCGCCCGCACCGGCCGCACACTCTCCGTGATTGCCATCAAACCCGCCTGAAGAAACTGGCCCCTGGTATGTAGGTTCCAATTTATTCGCATGGTTTTGCAGCTTGTTCTCGCTCTTTATATGCGAATGAATTCGCACCTACACAATTGCGGGATAGGTTCAGCACATTTTTTCTTGCCGAACACGCGAGTGCTCTGTATAATATCGCCTACAAACATTTTTTTTCCTCGCGTGCCCTCTCCAAATGCTTCAAATGAAGGAGGAACAAATGCACCGCGTGGTCAGAAAGCTTGTCGCGTTGTCCCTTGTTGTGGCTTTTGTCGGCGCTCTATCCAGCGTCGCGATTGCTGATCCGGCAGGTTTCGAGTATCAGGGAGGGCAGCCCTACGTCATGCCGGGCCACTTTGGCGCTGCCAACACGGGCTGGGATGGTAAGGTCGCGCACTACGAGGACAACACCGCCATCACCATCATGTATGTCACCGACCGCGAGGCTGTGGCGGCTCTTCTGCCGCCCGGCTTCACGCCGACCGACCCGTGCGTTGTATCCGTCGCGTTTGTTATGTGTCGAGGGGTGGACTATATGGCAGGCGGCGGCTACAATCTTGTCAATGTCAATGTTTCCGCTCGTTTCGAGGGCAAGCGCGACAAGGCTGAAGGTAACTTCGCGCTCGTGTTATGGGAAAACGATTTCTTTCCCATTATGCTCGGCAGGGAAGTCCTCGGCGCGCCGAAACTCTATGCCGAGATTCCCGATGCATGGATGCGCGACGGCAAGCGAGGATTCACCGCGTCGGAGAATGGGACTCTGCTTCTCGAGGGCGAAATCTGGGACCTCAGAGAAGCCACGCCGGAAGAGATGCAGGCCATGGCCGAACAGAACAAGGGGAAGATTTGGATGGGCTGGAAGTACATTCCTTCCTGCGACCTCCGTGGCGCCGACGTGAGCAACGCTACGGCGCTCCCGGCCAAATCTGACATCAAGAACGTCTGGATGGGACAGGGCAAGGTTACATTTCATGAGGTTGCTTGGGAAAAGGCGCCCCTTTCATCCCGGGTCGTCAATGTGTTGAACAAACTCCCCGTTGTGCAATATCAAGGCGCGCTCATGACCCGCGGTTCACAAGACTTGCTCATCCACTTGCAGCATCCAATGGAATAAGGGACGAACAGATATCGCTTCGTATATATGGCCACATAGGGTTCTCCGAATGGCGTTCAGTAATTGCGAGCATTCGACCCCGTCTGCGGCGAGGTTATGTGTGGAAGAAACATCTCGTTTATCATTGCGAGCGAAGCGAGGCAAGCTCTCTGTGTGTGTATCTTCAATGTTGGCGAGGAGATTGCTTCGGTCGCCCGGGTCTGCGACCCTTCGCTCCCTCGCAATGACGAACCGGTTGCCAGTTTCTTAGGAGGGAGCGGAGTTCCTCGAAGTGCGGGATTTTTCCTAAGAAACCGGCGTTCCATCAGTCATTGCGAGGGAGTGCAACGACCGAAGCAATCTCCTTGGCAGGCATACGAACATGCAGAGATTGCTTCGTCATGCCCCGCACAAGGCGGGTCATGGCTCGCAATGACAATGAGGAGTCATGCGCGTTTCTTTCACAAGCAGCCCGGCGGAGTCGGGTCGGAGGCTCGCAATGACCGCCTTGGCAATCCTTGGACGCACGTCGGGAAGGTCACTGACTGCAGAGCAAAGGACAGACCATGGATATTAGTGAAGTAAAACGCATCGCTGTCATTGGCGCCGGCACGATGGGCTCTCGAATCTCGCTTGCCTGCGCGCTGCACGGTTACGATGTAATCGTGCACGACATTTCGGATGATGCTCTAAGAGGACTCGAATTCCGCCTCCAGTTCTTCGGCTACAATTGGGTTCAGGCAGGGTTGACTGAACAGGAGGCAGTTGAAAAATCACTCAGCCGAATCCGTACGGCATCCGACCCGGCCGACGCGGCTGCTGATGCTGATATTCTCATCGAGGCGGTGTCCGAGAAGCTCGACGTCAAGCACAAGGTCTTCCGTCAATTCGATAAACTGTGCCCGCAGCGAACTATCTTCGTGTCCAACACTTCGTCCCTCCTCACGAGTGAAATGGAGACCTCCTTGAAACGGAAAGATCGCTTCGCCGCTCTCCATTTCCACCGTTACAAGACCGTGGTTGATATCATGCGCGGCACGAAAACTTCCGATGACAGCGTCGAGTTGCTCAAGCAGTTCTCACGCAGCATGGACGAGTTGCCCATCGTTATGAAAAAGGAGCATCCGGGCTTCCTCCACAACTGGATGTTCATCTCCTGGCTCGAGGCGGGCATCTGGCTCGCCGCCGGAGGCTATGGCGCCATCGAGGATATTGACCGCTCCTGGATGAAGGTTCACAACATGCCCTATGGTCCCTTCGGAGCTCTGGATTTCGTAGGGCTCGACGTTGCAAGTGACATTGGCACCGGGCTCGAAGGAAAAGGTCATCCGGGCCATTGGAGGGAGATCAGAGAGTTCCTGAAACCATACATCGAAAAGGGCTATCTCGGCGTGAAAACCGGTCGCGGCTTCTACACATACCCGGAGCCCGCCTATGCCCAGCCCGGCTTCCTTGAGGAGGAATGACCAGCCTCGATTCCGGGGATATATTACCCACCTTCTCGGAGAAAATAAAGGATTACCCGCTTGCTATTAACTATGCGGCATGTCTGGACAGGTATCATGCCCCGGAATGGCGCCTGCGTCCACCCGCATGCCAAGAAAGCGACGAAACATCGAAATTCGGGAATGACAACAGTGGAAAAGGACTGCTCCTAACAACGGTCTTTTCTTGTCTTCCCATTCGCTTTTTCCCCATTTTTCTCTGCAAGAGTGCATTTGGGGAATGCGTGTGTCTCTGAGGGTTGGCGCCTCATTTTCGAGGCGTTGAACACAAAATATGGGCTTTTTGGCGTCTCATTCCTCTATATATTGTATTTTTTTCTTGACAAATTTCCAGAATATGGTACACTAATAGCAAATTGATTCTTTCCTTACCTTTTGCGGCGCTTTGGTATCATTCGGGAGATGTAACTCATGTATTTCAAACAACTTGAACTATTTGGGTTCAAGTCCTTTGCTCAGAAAACCTCACTGGAGCTTGAAAAGGGTATCTCTGCCGTCGTTGGACCCAATGGATGTGGCAAGAGCAACATAGCGGACGCGATCCGATGGGTGCTCGGCGAGCAAAAGATGCGTGTGCTGCGTGGCCAGAACATGGAGGACGTTATCTTTAATGGCAGCGATGACCGGCATCCCCTCGGGATGGCGGAGGTCACCCTTGCCCTCGACAATTCCAGCGGCAGGCTGCCGCTTGATTATTCAGAAATAAGTATCACTCGCCGACTTTTTCGCTCCGGCGAGAGCGAGTACTATCTTAATAAATTGCCATGTCGCAGAAAGGATATCGTCGAGCTCTTCATGGGCACGGGCATCGGAGCCGATTGTTACTCGCTCATCGAGCAAGGACGAATAGACCTCCTCTTGAGCCCGAAGCCGGAAGAACGGCGGTACATATTCGAGGATGCCGCAGGCATTATCAAGTACAAGAGCCGCAAGGATGCCGCCCTCAGGAAGCTTGAGCGTACGGACGCAAACCTTCTCCGCCTCCAGGACACCATCATAGAGGTGCGCCGCCAGATTAATTCTCTCAAACGGCAGGCCAGCTCAGCCCAACGTTATCGCCAGTTGCACGACGACTTGCGCACGCTTGAGCTAAAGCTCGCGCTTCTGCACCATCGCCAACTCGACGCCGAACACGGAGAGCTCGCGGCGCGCAGGAATGAGCTTGGAGACCGGCTTGCGGAGCTTATGTCAAACCAGTCTGCCGAAGAAGGCGAGCTTGAGAAGGCTCGCCTCAGCATGCTCGAATTGGAGAAGACGCTCTCCCGCTCTCACGGCCAGTCCCGGGATTTCCAGTCACAAATAGAAAAAACGGAGAGTCAGATAGCGCTTCTCCGGGAAAAAATTACAGCAATAGAAGAGCGTGAGAAACGCGGCCAAAGCGAGATCGAGGAGCTGGAACAACTGCTCCAGATGCTGGATCAACAGCACAGAGAGGTTGATGAACAAGAGCGTGAGGCGCTCGAACGCGCCGAACAAACACACCGCGAGCTCGAAGAAAAGGAAGGCCACCTCGCGCGTCTTGTCGAGAAACTCGCTGCCAGCGAACAGAATATCGAGCAGCTCCGGGCCCTCTCGCTTGAACGATTGAATCGCAAAGTCAATTTGCAGAATGAACTGGGCACAGTCGAAGCCAACTTGCAGGAACTTTCCAAGAGGACCGCAAAGCTTTCCGATCGAAAAGCTCAGATGGAAGAGAGTGTCTCTCAATACGAAAACCGACTGAGCGAGACCAGGAATATGACCCACTCCCTCCGCGCCGCCCTGGCCTCGCTCAGTTCGGAAATAAGTTCGCAGACGCATGCCATCGCCGCGAAAGAATCCGAGCTTGAAAACGCGATCGCTCAGCGTGACGCCATCCGTGATTCGCTCAGCGCCGCGCGGTCAAAGCTCACTTCTCTCGAGGAATTACGAGACAAGTTCGAGGGATACGAAGCAGGTGTTCGCTCGGTCATGCTTGCCCGCCAGCAGGGTAATCCGGCGGCACACGGCGTTCTCGGAACGCTTGCCGAGTTGCTTCGTACCATAAAGGAGCGAGAGACTGCCGTCGAGGCAGCGCTCGGGCATTGGCTCCAACACATTGTCGTCGAAGACGTCAAGACCGCCCGCCGATGCGCCGCCCTGCTTGAATCAGAGCAGTTGGGCCGCGCGAGCTTCGTTCCGCTCGATTCATTCCACTCGAACGGTCATGTCCTCGAACCCGTGCAGCCTGCCGAAGGGATAGTAGGGAAGGCGGCGGAGATGGTGAACTGCGAAGAGCGGCTCCGTCCGGTTGTCGAAACCCTGCTCGGCGCCACCATCGTCGTGGATTCGCTTGACAGAGCGCTGGAACTCCGCCCGAACGGCAACCCGGAGACCAACTCGCAGGGCGGCGACTTCGTGACCCTGCGTGGGGAGACTGTCTCTTCTCTCGGCGTCATAAGCGCCGGCGACGCGGGCCAGGGGCGCGGGCTCTTAGGACGCAAGAATGAGATCGAGGAACTCCGGAATTCCATCGAGAGAATAACTGCGGAGGGCGAAAGTGAAAATCAGCGAATAGCGGGCCTTAAGCACGACATCGAATACGCCCGTGAGCTTCTCCAGAAACTGCGTTCCGCCGTCAGCTCTCATGAGGTGGAACTCGCCAAGGCCGAGCGCGACCTGCAGCAGATCGGCGACGGCAAGAAGCGGGATGAAGAAGAGCGTGATGTGGTCTCGCAGGAATATTTGCTAGCCTTGAATGAAAGCCATGAGTTGAAGAAGCAGCATGTTGAACTCCTTCAACAGATAGAACACGCTGCACGCCTTGAAGCTGAGACGAAAGAGAACCTCGACGCTGCGCATTCATTGCTGACCGCTCAGAGAAACCAGAAGGACGCCCTCGCGGCTGAAATAACGGAATTCAAGGTGAACGTCTCATCGCTCGAGTTGACCTGCAAGACATTCCGACACGAGCTTGGACGCCTCGAAAGTGAAATGCGCGAAGGCAGACGCCGCATGGCCGAAAAGCACAAAGATCTTGAAGAGGGTGCGAGAACGAAGGAGCAATTCATTCGCGAAATCGAGTCCTCCCGCGACGCCATCCAGCATATCTTCGAAGAGAAGAGGGTTCTCGACCTGGATATCGGGAAGCTCGAGGAAGAGAAGAGGCTGCTTGCCGAAAAAATCCGGTCGGCGGAAGAAATCCTCAAGCAGCTACGGACACTTCTTCGTGACCTAAGCGAGCGCCATCATCAGACCGACGTTGCGCTTGCGCAGGCCGAGGAGAAGATTACCTTCCTCAAAGAGAAGACGCTCTCTGATTATCACCTGTCGATGTCGGAGATTGCGCAGGAAATCACCGTCGAAGACGAGTTTGACCCTCAAGCAGCCGCCAACGAGGCCCAAAGGCTGAGAGGCAAAATCGAGTCGATGGGCCCTGTGAATCTCATTGCAATCGAAGAGTTCGAAGAGCTCCAGCAGCGCTACAATTTCCTCATCCAACAGGAGACCGACCTCAGAAAAGCAAAGGATGCGCTTTTTGGTGTCATCAAGAAGATAAACGAGACGACGCAGTCAATGTTCATGGAGGCCTTCGAACAGATACGCTCCCACTTCTTCGAAATCTTTCGCCACCTTTTCGGCGGCGGGCGGGCAAATGTTCTGCTCTTAGACCCGTCGAATCCGCTCGAGAGCGAAATCGAAATCAGCGTGCATCCACCCGGCAAGAAGCAGCAAAGTATTTCCCTCCTCTCAGGTGGGGAAAGGGCGCTAACGGCGATAGCATTGTTGTTCGCTATCTTCAAGACGAAACCGAGTCCCTTCTGTGTGCTCGACGAAGTCGATGCCGCCCTCGACGACAGCAATATCCTCCGGTTCACGCGGCTCGTTCAGATGTTTTCCGACAACGTGCAGTTTATCATCATCACGCACAACAAGCGGACGATGGAGCTGGCCAATGTGCTGTACGGTGTCACCATGGAAGAGCGCGGCGTGAGCCAGATCGTCTCGGTCAAGCTCAAGAAGTCGCCTGCGTTCGAGTTTCTTGAGCCGAGCGTCACTTAGTGCTATAATACCTCCCAGTTCCCAGCGTGCGGGGCAGATATGGTTTCCGTCCCGCCCTTTTCTTGTGGCATCCTGTATGGCACCCTTGGCGTGAAAGCAGGATGGCAAGCATCTTTATCCCGAGGGCAGAATTCCCGGTCTCCAGGATGAAGCGACAAATTGCCTCTTTCTTGGCCGCTGCACCGAATGGGGACATGTATTACGTTATCGGAATCCGGAACCGGCAGAGAGAAGGAAATTCGATGTTATGAACGAGAAAAATCGTGTCGGCATTATCGCACGACTGCGGACACGCCTGAGCAAGGCGCGCGAGGGCTTTGCCAAGCGAGTACGGAATGTGCTCCGCAAGGGCGCGATAGATGAGGACGTATTTGAGGAACTCGAGGCAACCCTGATACAGGCCGATATGGGCGTCAAGACGACGCATCAGCTTGTGGAAAAAATGCGAGAAAGGGTAAAAAGTGACCGCCTCACCGACGCTGAGCAGCTCTACACTGTGCTGGAGGAGGAACTGGTCGCTCTAATGTCGCAACCCTCCACTGATGCGCATTCCGCCGTTCAATCAGCCTCGCCCCATGTCGCGCTTGTCATCGGCGTCAACGGAGTTGGGAAGACCACCACCATCGCAAAGCTCGCACACATGCACCGCCTCGACGGCAAAAAAGTTGTCGTCGCTGCAGCCGACACATTCCGTGCGGCCGCCATCGAACAGCTCGAGATATGGGCGCAGCGCGCCGGGGCGGACATTGTGAAACACAAATCGGGGGCCGACCCTGCCGCCGTCGCATACGATGCGCTCGCGGCCGCCATCGCGAGAAAGTGCGACCAAGTGATAATAGATACCGCCGGACGGCTTCACACCAAGACGAACCTGATGGAAGAACTGAAGAAAATCAAGCGCGTTCTCGGCAAGCTCGACCCGAGCGCACCCCATGAAGTTCTTATGGTCCTGGATGCGACCACCGGCCAAAATGCCCTTTCGCAGGCGCGTCTGTTCACCGAGGCGCTCGGCGTCACCGGCATCATCCTCACGAAGCTTGACGGCACCGCCAAAGGCGGCATCGTTGTCGCCATCCACCAGGAGTTTGGTATTCCCGTCAAGTTCATCGGTGTCGGCGAGTCCCTGGACGACCTCAAACCGTTCGCGCCGACCGAATTCGTCAAGGCGCTGTTCGAGGATTGAGCGGCAGTTTCCCAGCGAGACGACGCTTACATAACCGATATCTCGCGGTGATGATATAATTCACACAAAATGACTCCTGCCATTTCTTCGAGAAAGACTCAATGAAAATAATCATCATGGGGTCGGGCACGTCGCTCGGCGTTCCTGTCATTGGCTGCGGCTGTGAGGTGTGCGCTTCGTCCGACCCGAGGAACAAGCGCACGCGCGCTTCCATCTGCGTGCAAGCGGCCTCCGGCAAGAACATCCTCGTGGACACCGCGACCGAGCTTCGCCTGCAGGCCATCCGGAACGGCATCCGGTCCGTCGAGATGATCCTCTTCACCCACTATCACGCCGACCACATTCACGGCCTCGACGACGTGAGGGTATTCAATTGGGTGTCACAGGGCTCTCTTCCGTGTTATGCTGACAAAGTCACGAACGAGCGGCTCAAGCGCGTGTTCTTCTACGCATTCGAGCACGATTACTCATGGGGCGCCATCCCTCGTATCACGCTGAATGACATGCCGGACGAACTGAGGCTTGAGGAGATTCGGGTCACGCCGGTGAAGCTGTTACACGGCCACGCTGAGATTCTCGGCTTCCGATTCAATGACGCCGCCTATCTCACTGACTGCAGCGCAATACCGGAAACTTCCGTCGAGCGATTGTTTGGCCTGAAACTCTTAATAATTGACGCGCTGCGTTATAAACCACACCCGACCCACTTCAATCTCGAGGGCGCAATCGACGTTGTAGAACGATTGAAGCCCGAGCGCGCGCTGCTGACCCATCTGAGCCACGAGTTCGACCATGCGAAGGTGGAGGCGGATTTACCCGCGCATATCGGCCTTTCATACGATGGACAGATAATCGAGCTGCCTGTCGAGGAAGCCGTGCGATGAAGCTCTATCACCTGTGGATGTGTCCATATTGTCACCGAGTGCGGAAGAAACTCCGGCAGCTTGGAATCAAACACGAGCGCGTATGGGTGGGTTTTCACCCTGACAGGTGGGCGGAGGTCGAGCAGCTTACCGGCAAGGCGATGGTGCCTGTACTTGTGGATGGCGAGAAGGTCATCAACGAATCCGCCGTGATATGCGATTACCTTGAGGAAAACTACGTCTCCCATCGAATTACGTAGCTTGAAGCTCAGCAGCATATAGCTGTCCGAATTGCTTCGGGATATAATCTCGCCATCGGAGATAGTGCCGGGGCTCAGTTCCATCGCCAAAACCATTTGTTTTGAAAGGGCTTACGCAGAGAGCGCTTCTCAGGAGCAATGACGGATGACTTGCTTTTCCATTCCCCGCTGAGTATGCATCTCATGCGACATTCATATTCCCTTGACAAGTTAATAACCCATGTGTTAATAGTATAATATTCAGTATTTGGGATACGTGTGCGCAAAACATGGCTTTATCGGGGGCTATCGGGCGCGGTGTTGCGCTGACGCACATGCAGGCGATAGTCCAAAGTGCTGACCTGGTTTGTGGATTGTCGCCTGAACGCCCGGCTTCATGCTTATGCTCTGCCTTAGTATGAGCCCGATGGAAGGAATCGGAGGGTAATTCCCCCGAAGGTTGCACCTGCTGTTCACGTTGTCTTCGCATTGACGCCGTTGTGTATGTTCCATGCTTTACCGTTCTGAACTAATCGGGGAGCAATGCTCCCCGCTGTACGATCGATGGCGGGGAAATTGTCGGCCTTGCAGGAGCCCACGCGATGGACATCGTGATTCTAACGGCGACGAACAATCAGAAGTTCAGAGATGTGCTGGACTCGGTCCTGCGAGACTCCTACAAGGTGCTTCACGCCAGCAGCATTGGCGAGGCGTTCGACGCGCTTCGCATCTATCCCATTGACATCGCCATTGTGGATGAAATCGTGGATGGGCGCTCCGCCCACGAGTTCCTTACCGACATCTACAAGATCGGCAAATACGTCACCGTGCTTGTCATGACGGAGAATGTGACGGCAGAATCCATTTCGCGCTCGCTCGCCCAGGGAGCTTACGATCTTATCTCGAAGCCGATAGTAGAGCGGGAAGTGTTGTTCAGGGTCGGCAGGGCGGCGAGAAACGCAAGGCTGATAAGAGAACTCCAGGTGAAGGGTGACCTCGAAGAAGCCCCTTACGCTTCTGCCGCTCGGAGGGTCGAGGCGAGGGCTAATGCAATGCCGCTTCTCGAGGTGCAGTCGCTCACGTATCACGTCAGTCACACGTCGGAATCACTGAAGAAATTGGCCGAGGCCGTAGTCAATATTCGAGACACGAAAACGCTTTACAAGATGCTTATAGAAGCAGTCGCCGGCTTCTTCACAGTCAATCAATGTGCCCTCGTGATAATGGAGCAAGATGGCGTTACGCTCTCGGTTCAGGCGTCGCGAGGGCTCGATGATGAATTTCTGAGCGAAACGAGATTTCACGCGAGCGAGGGCATATTCTCGTGGCTTTGGAGGAACGGACGAATACTGTATACCGAGGCGATAGGGAAGGAGGCCACTCTCGAAGATCTGGAGACCATCAGGAGAGAGGCAAAAATCCTGCACGCCAAATTGTGTGTGCCCATCGGGCTCAAGAGGAAACCGCTCGGTTATCTCGCCTTAGGGAGCAAGTTCACCGGAGATGACTACAGGAAGGACGAGCTCGAGTTTGCGTTTGCGATGGGCAGTTACGCGGCTGCCGCGATAGAAAACGCCTTGTTATTGGAAAAGACGAAACAATTGGCCACCACGGACGAGCTCACCAAACTGCATAACCGCCGTTCCTGCATGCAGTGGCTGCAGGATGAAATCGACCGTTCCAAGCGATATGGCCGGTCGCTTTCGGTCGTAATATTTGATATAGACCATTTCAAAGGAATCAATGATACGCTCGGACACTCAGCCGGTGACGAGGTTCTCAAGGGAGCATCCCGGTTTCTCCTGCGATGTTCGAGACACACAGACGTTTTAGGGAGATGGGGCGGAGAAGAATTCATCGCGATATTGCCCGAAACCGCGGAAGAAGTTGCGCAGGCTTATTGTGAGCGCGTGCGGCGCGGCGTTGAGGAGCGGCTTGGTAGGAAAGAGAGCGCAGAGTTTCTGCATTTGGGTCTCACCATCAGCGGAGGAGTAACGACATTAGACCATGAAAATGACACGCTCGACACCCTCATTGAGCGCGCCGACCAGGCTCTCTATTGTGCGAAGCGCAAGGGGCGAAACCGATGTGAGAAATTGTGAGGATTCTCTTTTCGCGCATCGTCGCCCCGTTGCATCCTTAAGTACGGGACAATATCTAATGCCCCCTTCCCCCCTTTAGAAAGGGGGGTGAAGAAACCGTCCCGCAATTCGAAATTCTGGAAGATATATGTGTAGGGGTGGCCCTGCGTGGCCGCCTGGGTGCCCAAGTAGGCGGCCCCGGAATGTCCTCCGATTTGTAACCATGGAGGTCCGTCTGTAGGTGCGAATTTATTCGCATTGTTTTTCCGGCACTCTTGCGGCACGTGCATGCGAATAAATTCGCACCTACAGAACGGCGGCACAGTCTCATAAAGGGATTGTGCCTCCGTTTTGCATTTCGTCTTGCTCCTTTCGCTTATTCTCTCTGCGCCCTTCGCGCCTTTGCGGTTAAAACACGTTCCGGACAGCAGTGCTCATTTGAAAGCCGCCGACGCAGGCAATGCCTTTGCCAGCCTGACACATTTTGATATATAATGCCAGAAGATTTTTCGTCTTGATTCTCACTTGTGATTCAACAGGAGAAGGGATTTGATCGCGTCGCTCGCATATCCGGTCTCGGATGCGTGTCTCCATGATCCCGAGGCCGCCGTCAGATGTTTCTATGATTCGATTTTCGGCCATGTTCGAAACTGGCCTCGTGCTTTCTCATGCCTTTCAGCAGGAGCGCGTCATAAATTTGGCGTCGAGCGCGGCCTGCTTTCGTTCGCGGACTACTGGGATGACAAGCTTTCCTTCCTCGAGGATCTCGTCAAGAAGCGGCATGCGGAATATCCGTATGCACATCGGGTCTGTTTCTCTTTGAGCCATGTTTGTTGCGAGGAGATTTCCCCCGAGCATGCAGCCGTCTCTCTGGAACTTGCGGAAAATCATCTGTCGCACGAGCGCATGTTTGTTATGCAGAAGAAGTATCTTTCAAGACAGGGACAGGTATGGCTCATGGAAAGCGGCGAGCTCGACGACAAGCTCGACGAAATCATTGTGGTTCGGAGTTGGCGGCGGCGCAGCTCTCGCGCGGGTCCAACTGCCCTGGCATGAAAAAGTGCAAGGCCCACCCGATGGAGGTAACAGCCAGCGTAACATTCATCGAAGACGGGCTTTGGTGTGCAGGTGCGGGCCGATCGTGTTAAGATTGAATCGGAGGTATGATAGTTGAGCAAAGTACTCGCAATTGCCGCGAGCCCTCGCAAGCAAGGGAATTCGGAGGTTCTGCTCGACGCATGTCTGGAAGGCGTTCGTGAGATGGGCCTCCGGAGCGAGAAAATACGGATATGTGACCTCAAAATATCTCCCTGCCTGAACTGCGGCGGATGCGAACGAACCGGAGAGTGCGTGATTAACGATGACATGCAGATGCTCCATGCAAAGTTCTCAGTGTGCGATATTCTCATCGTTTCAAGCCCCGTCTTCTTCATGGGGCTTCCGGCCCAACTAAAAGCGGCCGTCGACCGATGTCAGGCCATATGGGTCCGAAAGTATTTACTCCGCAGACGTATGCCGAATCTCGATGCCCGTCGAGCCCTCTTCTTGCAGGTTGGCGGCATGAAGAAGAAAAGCGTATTCGAGGGCGGCCTCATTACGATTACGGCATTCTTCGCCACGCTCGATTACGAGTTCTTCGACAAACTTCTGTTCAACAGCATTGATGCAAAGGACGCAATCAAGTCGCATCCCGCCGCTTTGGCTCGGGCACGCCAGTTGGGCCTGGAAATCGCGAGTGGACGAACGCACAATGTGACGAACTCCCAGCAGCCATGACAGATTCGATTGAGAGGAGCGGATGAACAGAAGAAAGACGCTGGCAATCGGAAGGAAAGTCGCCAAACTCTTCAAGGTGCTCAGTGGCAAGGAGAGAATACTCATTATTTCGCATGATAATCCCGACCCGGATACTCTCGCAAGCGCATTCGCTCTTCGCGACCTCGTTATGCGCAAGCTCGGGGCTGATTCAATAATTGCCTTCTCCGGCATCATCGGCAGGGCAGAAAACAGGGCGATGATCAAGCATCTCGGCATTCCCCTGAAACGCTTGGAGGAACTCGACCTCTCAAAATTCGACGCAACGGTGCTCGTTGACAGCCAGCCGCATACCGGGAAGCTTGACCTGCCTGAGGACATCAAGCTGGATGTCGTGATAGACCATCATCCCCTGCATCGGGAATCACGAAGGGTGGAGTTTCACGATATTCAGAGCCGTATCGGCGCGACCTCGACAATCATTACCCAGTACTTGATGGCCGAAGGAACCGAGATAGACTCGCGCATTGCCACCGCGCTGCTGTACGGAATAAAATCTGACACGCGAGATTTGGGCCGAGAGACAAGCAAGTATGATGTCGAGGCCTATCTTTACTTGTATCCGCGCGCGAACCTGAGACTTCTCTCGAAAATAGAGTATGCGGAAGTGCCCGTCGAATATTTCCGTGTATACGAACAGGCCATCGACAGCGCTCTCACATTCGACGGCGTCGTCGTCAGCTTCATCGGCAAAATCGATAATCCCGACATGGTCGCCGAAATGGCCGACATGCTCATTCGGCTCGAAGGCACCCGCTGCGCGCTCGTCGGCGGGCATTTTGAAGATGGCATCTATGTCTCGGTTCGCACAAAGAACTCAGACCTCAATGCCGGCAAGCTCGTGCAGCGGGTCATCGGAAAGCTCGGACCTTCCGGGGGCCACGGGAGCATGTCCGCTGGCCGGGTGAAGCTCGGTTCACAATCCGACAAGGAGAAAGAGAGCCTCGAGAAGACGATCATCCGACGCCTTAAACGTGCCATGAAGCTCAAAGGCGTCCGCGCCAGAAAGCTCGTCGAGTAGATATTCTGGCATGGCTGGCGATTCGTTTCTCAGGCCGTCGTGACCGGGGTTGTCTTCATTGATGGCTCAAGAGCAGATATTAAGCTGCGACGTCAGAGACTCTGGCTTCCTCTTGTCTTGAACTGTCCGGTACAATTAGTATCTCCCACACGAAATCCTTCCTTCTGAGCTTCAACAGCGAGCGCGAGAATTGGCGCGGCACAGAAGGCGGGAGGATAACGGTTATGTAGGCATCCTTTTTCTCCGGGAGAGAGGCAAACATGGCAAACTGTGAGAAACAGATCAAACCCTCAAAGTTCTTGGGTCTTATGCTCATGAGCTTGTGCATTCTTATGCTTGAACTCACATGGACGCGTATTTTCTCGGTCACAATGTGGTACCATTTCGCTTTCGTTGCCATTTCGGTAGCGCTCTTGGGGATCAGTGCGGGAGGTTTGCTCGTTTTCCTTCGCGAAGGAAACTTCGCCAAGGAGAAGCTGGATCAACATCTATGTATCATCTCATCGCTGATGGCATTATCCATCGTCGCAGCGCTTGTCATTGTGCTTAAGACTCCGTTTTGGCCCCGACTCAGTTTGGCGGGTTTCGTGCTGTCGGGCATTATCTATGGAGCAATCAGTATCCCATTTATTCTGGGAGGGTTGTGCATTACCTTGTTGCTTTGGCATCACGCGGAAGAGGTAAGTAAGTTGTATTTCTCGGATCTGCTCGGGGCCGCCATAGGTTGCCTGGCGACGCTGGCCGCTCTCAACAATTTCACCGGTCCGCAGGTCATTCTGCTGGCATCCGTCGTGGCTGCTGCCGCGTCGGTCTGCTTTGGCGCTTCATGTGAGCGGCGCAAAAGCGTCGGCTTTTCGCGAGTCGTACTCGTGCTGTCGCTGGTATTTTTCATGCTTAGCCGATCGAGTGCTTTGACAAAGCTTTGGATCGTCAAGCATCCGCTAGAAGCAGGTCAAACGCGCGAGCACGATCTCCTTTTCGAGAAGTGGAACTCGTTCTCTCGTGTGACGGTGTCATCTGTTAATATTGAACGAATCTTTGGGTGGGGGCTCAGCACAGCCTTTCATGGATATGAGCCACCTCAACTGGCCATGGTGATTGATGCGGCTGCCGGGACGCAGTTGGTAGGTTTTGACGGTGATTTCAGTAAGGTGGAATTCCTGAAATATGACCTCACCTTCCTCGTTCACTGGTTGAAGCAGGAGGCCAGAACACTCATTATCGGTCCTGGGGGCGGCAGGGATGTACTGGCAGCTTTGGCATTTAAACAAAGCCGGATCATCGGCGTTGAGGTAAATCCGATAATTATTGATGCGGTCAGGGATGAATTTGGAGATTTCGTTGGACATATCTATGATCGGGAGGATGTCGAGATTCATATGGACGAAGGGAGGTCGTTCCTGTCGCGCAGCAGCGAGCAATACGACATAATCCAAGCATCGTTTGTGGACACATGGGCTGCAACGAGTTCGGGCGCTTTCGCACTGACCGAAAACAACCTTTATACCGTCGAAGCATTCGAGAATTATCTCAATCATCTTGATGACGAGGGAATGCTTACGTTTTCGAGGTGGTTCTTTGAGAGTGCTCCCGGCGAAGCGCTTCGCCTTGTAGCGCTGAGCATCGAGTCATTAAAGAAAATTGGATGCGAAGACCCACGCAAGCACGTGCTGCTTGCAAAGAAGAGCTATTGGCATACAGAGGGGCCCGACGGCATTGCAACGCTGATCGTAAAGAGAACGCCATTCTCTCAAGAGGAGTTGAGCGCGGCGCGCGATGTTTGCAAGGAGTTAGGATTTCGAATTGTTTGCTCGCCTGATTCTTTTGGTGACCCAATTTTTGAAAGACTTTTCAGCGATTCTGAAAGAGAAGAGCTTTATGCTGAATATCCCCTGAATATTGTTCCTCCCACGGATAATAAACCGTTCTTTTTCCACATGGCGCGCATTCGTGATGTTTTGACCCGAGAGATCGATCAAGGCAGGACGAAATACAACGTGAAGGCTGTGGCAGTGTTAGCCAACCTGTTGATTGTGATGGGCGTGCTCGCGTCCTTTTTCTTGATTTTGCCACCGTTTCTGTTCCGCTCATTGAGACCGGCAGAGTTGATCCGACACTGGCGCGGTCTTGCCTATTTTGTATTGATTGGGCTGGGTTTCATGATGGTCGAGATACCTCTTGTCCAGCGCTTCACGCTCTTTCTCGGCCATCCAATCTATTCCATGGCTGTCATTCTTTTCTCATTATTGATTTTCAGCGGTCTTGGGAGTCTCTTTACGCGGCGCGTCTCGACCCGGGATGCGCGAACATTCCTCTTGCGCGCCCTTCCGTGCCTCGTGCTTATCTTGTTGGTCCACTTGATTGTTGTGCCGCATCTGATTCGTGAATTCATAAGGTTTCCAACAATCGTGAAGGCATGCATTGCGATACTATGCATTGCTCCACTGGGGTGGTTCATGGGTATGCCCTTCCCGCTGGGAATTAGGATGATGGCTGACAAGGCCGGATTTCTTATTCCGTGGTGTTGGAGCCTTAACGGTGCGTTCTCGGTGCTCGCGAGCGTGAGCTCAATCGTTATCGCCATAACTCTGGGATTCTCCGCAGCCATGGGTTTCGGCATAGCGGCGTATTGCGCCACGCTTTTCATACTCGCCGTATCCGCACCCTAGCGGCTATTAGGTCTAAGCGCGCATTCCCACAGACTATTTAAGCACGCTTGGCGGGGAAGAGGTGAGTAGGGCTTGACACCAAGGGAAATGTCTGATATTTTTCTTACGCGGAATTCAGCGATGAGAGCATATCATGGATAATAAAACCGAGCAGGATACGAGGAAGGAAATCATCGAGGCCTCAATGAGGCTGTTCTCGCGGCGTGGGTATCATGGGACCTCCGTCGCGCAAATCGCCGAGGCAACCGGCCTCACCAAAGGGGCGCTCTACTGGTATTTCAAAGGCAAGGAAGATTTGTTCCTCACCGTTCTCGAACATATCAGAGACCACTGGCAGAAAACCATTATGAGCAGAGTTGAGGCCTGCCAAGGAGTAATAGAGAAACTGGAGCAGCTTTTTGAAGCGACATCGGAAATGGTTGCCGCGGCCGAAAACCCATACTCGATGCATCTCTTCTTGGTCTCAGCGGGGGCTCAGCCCGAAATGCGCGAATTCGAAGATGCCATCAAGGCCGCCTATGCAGGATATGTGAAAACGCTGGCCGAAACCATTCGAGCAGGTCAGGAAGACGGTGAGATACGGAAAGACATTGACGCGCAGTCCATTGCGGTGGGAATCATTGGCTGCCTCGAGGGCATTGTCTTGCAGGCTCGCCTCCATGCCCCGGCCGCCGTAGCCGCTGCCATCGGCGAGATGAAACGCCAGTTCATCCGCTCGCTCTCCAGCTCGGTAGTTCGGGCTTCAAAAAAGGAAAAGCCGGCGCCCCTCACAGCCGACCAGCTCAATTTGTTCTGAGTGTATTGACAACTGTTCGCGTATGCCACAGACCCTTCGGGTCGTCAGTTCTCTCTCTATCACCGTAGCCCCTGCATTTTCTCGAGCCGAGCCACGAACTGCTCAATCTGTCGGTCGCGCTTGCTGACCTTGTCCTCGGCTTCTTTAAGCCGATTCGCCAGCCTATCCGCTTTTTCCTCCAGCTTCACATAACCTATATTCATCTTCGCGAGTCGATCGGCCAGTATTCTGGCCAATTTGAAACCGAGTGGTGGAGAAGAAGCAAAAAAATCCATTACCTTATCCGCATTCACGACGACAAACTTGCAGTGCGAAAGGGTTCTCACCGTCGCGGTTCGCGGTATCTCCAGCAGAGTCGAGAGCTCTCCCAAATAACTGCCCTCTTCCTCAACGATTGCAATGCGCTTGCTATTCTTCAGTATCTCCACCCTTCCGGAGAGCAATATGTACATCTCGAAACTCCGGTCTCCCTCCGAAAATAGTGTCGTGTTGGGCAAACAAGACATCTGGATGGTGCGAAGTTTCTCCGACTCATCATACAGCTTCTTCAGCTCACTCACCGGTGCAATCCTCCATTTTTGCCGAAGAAAGTGCAGCACTATATATTGTGTATAACCTGTTAGTATTGTGGATAAGTTGTAGTACCTCCTCTCCCCGTTCAATACTAGTATAGATGCACCCATCTGCAAAAGTCAATTCCGGCCAGAAAGTTACGGCGATTGACGGCCACAGAATTCGCTTGAATGGCTCTTGTCGTTCTGGTATAATGTGCTTACAGTTGCGGTCTTCCCTTTGAGTGATTTCCCACAGGGATGGGGGAGGCGGGTAGTGGCAGGAGAAAAAGCTGCGATGGAATATGGCAAATACGCCTATTTTGAGGGGAAATTTGTGCCAATCGAAGATGCCAAAGTGAGCATCATGACCCATGCCTTCAACTATGGTACCGGTGTGTTTGAGGGGATTCGAGGCTATTGGAATTCTGAGGAAAATCAACTCTATATATTCAAGCTTAAGGAGCATTATGTCCGCATGTTCAAGAATTTCAACCTCTTCCACATCACCTTGCCCATTACCATGGATGAGGCTTGCCGCTTGACTGTCGAGCTTGCGCGAAGGAACGAATTCCGGCGGGACATGTACATACGGCCTATCGCGTACAAGAGTTCCTACGAAATCGGGCCGCGTGTGCACAATCTCAAGGATGATTTTGCCATTTTCAATATCCCCTTGGGGGACTACGTTAATACTTCCAAGGGCCTGAATGTCATGGTTTCAAGCTGGCGACGGGTGCCCGATAATTGCATCCCTGCTCGCAGTAAAGCTATCGGCATCTACATAAATTCCGCACTTGCAGCTACCGAGGCCAAGGAGAGCGGATTCGATGAGGCTATCATGCTTACACAGGACGGCTTCGTCTCCGAGGGAAGCGCCATGAACCTGTTCGTTGTTCGAAACGGCCAGCTCATAACCACACCCGTCACAGCGAACATTCTGGAGGGTGTCACCCGCCAGACGATTATCGAGATTGCTCGCGATCAGATGCAAATCGAGACCGATGTGCGCCCGGTCGACCGCACCGAGCTTTACATAGCCGACGAACTTTTCTTCTGCGGTACGGGTGCTCAAGTCGCCCCGATAACAATGGTTGACCGCCGGCCGGTCGGGACCGGCAAACCCGGCGAACTCGCGATGAAGCTCCAATCTTTGTACTTTGGCGTGGTGCAGAATAGGCTATCAGAATACTCACATTGGCTGACTCCAGTTTATTGAAGCAGTGAACTTGCTCGTGGTAAAGCTCAGGTTCTTGCTTACATGATTGTTACATGCGTACGGTGCAACACGAAGTTTAGCTCAAGCCGTTCCCACTCCCACATCTGTCCCAATTGTCATTTTGTGTTCGGCGAAGCACCGTCGCGCCATCACGAGCTGCACATCGTCCACTCCTCCGAGCTCATGCGCGAGAGCACAGGGCACCTCCTCAAAGAAGAGGCCGAGTGCAAGTGCTCGTTCCATCCCGATGCCGACGCGATAGATCACTGCAAGCAGTGCGGCAGGCCGGTGTGTATTGCGTGTGCGGTCGAGATAGAGGGGGTGTGTTTCTGTGAACCGTGCGCAGAGAACGTGAAGCCGGCGCCCTCGAGTGAGGCTGCCGAACAGCCTGCAGAGAGACAACACGAGGGGGCACAACCGGAGGCGGAAATCCTGAGGATCCCGCGGCCCTCCGACGCCTTGGCCAAGGGGCCGTATGTAGCATGGGAATACCGCCATCAGATTGGCCGCGTCAACGCGCTCTTCACCACATGGCTACAGACTCTGTTCAGTCCTCTTCGCTTCTTCCGCTCGGCTCCGATATCGGGAGATTATCGCAGCCCATTGCTCTATGGCATTTTCTGGACCTTGGTGGGCTCGGCGGGCGGGATCGTATGGAAATTCCTCCTCTATGTGTATCCCACTTTCATCAACTTCTTAGGAGGAGAGCTTATTCACGTTTCCGTTCAACTTTCCAAGACGTACGTTCTCGTAGCTATCGCGTTATTAATCTCGCCTTTGCTCGCACTCATTATGCTGCTCGTCGCCTGCGCCGTCTACCACATATTTGTCGCCCTCTTTACTGGGCGTCACGCGGGCTTCGAGGCGACCCTCCGCGTTGTGTGTTATAGCACGGGCACAAACGCATTATATTTTCTCCCGGTAGTCGGAGTAATGCTCGGTGGAATCTGGCAGCTCATCCTCGTGACCGCAGGACTCAAAGAGCTCCACCGCATTTCGTTGCCCATGGCGGTCATCATAACCTTTGTGCCGTTTTCCCTGCTCCTGATGCTCGGGACAACATTCATGCTCTGGGCGTTCTCGGGAAGCGCTCTGTTGCCGGGCGACCCACTGCATGCGCTTACGCTGTTTTTCTCGCCCTGACCAGCGCTCCAGCGGGTTCCTTCGCAATCAATGGAGTTTGGCCCAAAAGACCACCGAATAGCACTACTTATGCGTCTGAATGAACTTGCGAAACGACCGGTCATAGGTGCGCTCGACCGAATCAGGGAAGAAACAGGCTGGCAGTTCCTTATTTGACCGATGGTATGAGATGCATTCGCAGCAGATTCCCTTCCGGCTGCATGGCTCATACGAGCAGTTACAATTCTGAAGATTGCGCTCCTTGTTACACTCCAAAGCTAATCACCCTTCCTTCATGTTCCCGTGACTGATGCCTTCACTCCACCTCATTCTGACTCAAGATTGCCGACATACACGAGCGCATATCGATCAAGGTCAAATATCCTGGATGCCACGCGACGCATATCATCGGCCGTTAGTGCGCGTATCCGAGAATCATACTTCGTATAGTTGTCATAGCCTAACCCGTAAAGCTCATCGAAGGAGGCTTCGGTAGCGATATCACCATTCGTTTGGAGGTCGATTGCATGATTGCCCATAGCTTCCACCTTCGTGCGCTCGAGCTCCTCTGCATCGGGCCCGTTCTCGCGGAGGTCTCGGATCACCTCGAGCATTCCTTCTATCGCTTCCTCCTCCTTCTGGGGCACAGTGATAATATAGAGGACAAATGCGCCGGGGTCAACTCCCAAGATATTGAACGCGCCCACCGAATAGGCAAGTCCGCGCTCATCGCGCAATGTCTGGAACAATTTACCTCCCTGACTGTTCAACAAGCTGGCAAGCAGCTCGAGGGCATATCGGTCAGGGTCGCTGACGGTTACGCCCGGAAATCCGATCATAATGGCCAGTTGCTCCTTGCTCATCGGCTTCTGGGCTTTCTTGATTGCGCTCGGAAATGGGACGCGCTCTTGACCGACATTCAATTCAGCACCCTTGGCAAGGTTTCCCAATTGGTTCTGAATGCTCTTGAGCACGGCGCTCTTATTGACGTCACCAAACACCGAGAGCACCATCCGAGAGGCCATGACAGATTGTGAATAGAATTTCCTCAGATCTTCGGGGCCGAGAGATTGTACCACTCCTGTCTCGCCCTCGACCAGGTAACCGTACGGATGTCCACCAAACATCGTTTTCCGGAAGAGCTTCATGGAAGAAGGGAAGATTTCATCGTCCACGCTCTTTATCTTTGCAATGGCCGCGGTCTTCTCCCGCTCGACCTCCTGCTCCGGAAATGCAGGATGGGAAACGACGTCGGCGAGAATGGTGAGGCCGGTTTCAACATCGCGGCCGAGCATGTCAATTTCAAATCCGAAACTGTTGTAACCGGTAAAGGAATTGATACTGCCGCCGCGAGATTCTATCGCCGCGGCTATCTCTTCTGCTGAGCGTGATGCGGTACCCTTAAGCATCGTCTTGCTCATCAAATTTGTTATTCCCGTGTCCGAATCGCTCTCGGCTCTGGCGCCCCCCAGAATAAGCAGTCTGATGGCCACTGTCTCGGCATCATGGTCCTCACGAATCAGAACGGTGAGCCCGTTCGGCAACATCGTTTTTTCGATGGCCGATGCAGCGCTCTGCTCGCCTTCTTCATCTTCTTCACGCTGAGTCGCCTTCTTGCCCACGGGAACCAATGTCGCAATTGCGGAATTATCCGGCCTAAAATAGTTCCGGACGACATCCCGTATCTGCTCTGCCGTCACTCGTGAAATCGCATCGACATAGCGTCTATCAAAAAGCACGTCGTGCGCGTCAAGCTCGCCCGAACCGAGGCTGCGTGCCTGTCCCTCAACCGATTCCTTAGAGAAAATGTATTCGCTCAAGACCTTGGCGCGGGCAGTTTGCAATTCTTCTTCCGATACGACTTCAGACTCTAGCTTCTCTATCTCCTTCCAGACGGCGGCCTCAACGGCTTCGGAGTTTTCCGGCTCAAATGAGCTTGCTATCCAGAACATGCCGGCATCACGCGGCGTGGCCGACCACGCGCTGATGGTGTACACGATTCCCCTTTTCTCGCGAAGTTCGCGGTACAACCGCGAAGTGTCGCCTCCGCCAAGAATTATTGCAAGCACGTCCATCGGATACATGTCTTCCGAGTCAATGCTCGGCCCATGGAAGCCCATCATCGATTGGGCAACCGTAACCGCGAACTCCTCGGTTCGTTCGCGGGGGCCTTTCTGCGGAGGCTCCACGGGAACGATGTCGGGTGATACGGACATGCGCTCGAATTCCCGAAACTCGGCTTCTATCTTTGGCAGCGCCTCGGCGGCTGCGAAATCGCCGACAACGACGAGCGCTATGTTGTTCGGAACATAGAGCCTGCGATAGTATTTCATCAGGTCATCGCGCGTAAGAGCGCGCAAGAGGCTCTCGTAGCCTATCACCGGATGTCGGTACGGATGTACTGCATATGCGGTCTCGTGAGCCATCGAGTAGAGATGGCGAAAGGGATCGTCTCGGTTCATCTTTATTTCCTTGAGGATGACCTCTCGCTCCCGCTCAACCTCGACAGGGTCGAACACCGAGTGCATGAGCACATCGGCCATGATATCGAGCGCCTTGTCGAAATAGTCGCTGTGGAACGTTACATAATATACCGTCTTGTCATGTCCGGTGTATGCATTCGTCTGGCCGCCCGACTCTTTCACCTCGCGTCCAATTTGACCGACGCTCCGGCGCTCAGTTCCCTTAAACAACATATGTTCCACAAAGTGCGAAATGCCGCTGCCGAGGTATTCCCCTTCCGTAATGCTTCCGGCTTTCACCCATGCCTGAATCGTTACCACCGGCGCCGTGTGGTCCTCAAGGAGAATCACGGTCAGCCCGTTGTCAAGAACTTCCCTGACAGGCGTCTGGACTTCGCTCCATGCGAATCGCACTGCCACAAATTGAACAACAAGAGCAACCAGGACAACCCTAAAGAGTCTGCTCATTCTGACATCCTTTCCGACGGTTCTGAGGCCGACTGAGGGCGATCCACGCTCGTCATCACATGCAAACACTTAAATATTATGTCACAAATCGCATCTTTCATGACAGCCGATGCCGCGGGGGCAGCGCCTGCTGTGAAGTATCCAAGCCGGCCCGGTAACTTATGGACGAAGTGGGCTGGCGCTTAGCGACGGCAAGGCAGCATAATTATACCAGTTGCCGAGGGTTCTTCGCGTCTCGATGTCTGGCCCTCAAAGGTTTTCATTTTGACCTTCTCAAGAGTGGATGATACAATTCCTGAAACGGTTTCAGTGGTTTGAAGAAGGGGCGGGAATGTCTGTGGAGCCGCCTGACCAGGGATTCTCATGACCGGTAAAGTTAAGAAGGTTCTGCTGTCATCAGGCATCTCGATCTGCCTGATTATCCTGACCGCGATTGCATTACTCGCCTGGTATGAAAGGACCGGCAGGCTCCGAGCGCTTATCGAGCGGCGCGCCTCTGATTACACAGGCGTCGAAATTCAGATGGGGGCCATTCATTTTTCTTGGCCGCCCGCCGTCGATATTGAAGGGTTTGCCGTCTCTACCGTTGAAGACGAAGGCGCGCCGCTGTTGACGTGTCAAACGCTGAAGCTCAAGTCCTCCTTGCGCAACGTGCTCCAGAGGCGCCTGGTATCCGCAGAGTTGATAGCTCCGAAAATTGACATTTCGAGCGATGCACAGGGAAGATTGAACCTGCCGGAGCTGAATAAGAAAAGCCAGTCGGACACAAGTTTCTCTGCGGGGACAGTCAGAATAGTCAACGGGGAATTAAATATCGACGTGCCGCAGGCGAAGGTTCGCTTGCAAGGTGTCCACGCGACCTTTGGCAAGCCGGCTTTTTCATTGGGCTCTGAGAATGTGCTGAACCTGCATGTCGGGCAGGCTGATATTTCCCTCACGCGCAAGGACGCGGACAGCATACCCATTGGCCTCAAGAGCATGGAATCGAAATTCGTGTTTTACCAGAAACCCGCTGCGACCGAAGTCGAAGCGGATATATACGTCTCGACGACGGCGCAGATTCCCCAGGTGCTTCTGCTGTCAAATGTTCCCATGAATCTTGCCCTCGCTTTCGATTACACTCCCCAGAGAGACGCTCTGGAAAATGCGCTGCTGACATTGTCGATGCCGTCGTTGTCGCCCATACGGGTTTACGGCGCCATCGCAGATGTGATGAGCGGCAATCCTTCGTTAAATCTGAGCTTGAGCTTTGAAGCTCCTCAAGTCGCCGATTTGCTTGAATATACCGAGCTCTTCCAGCGTCCCATATACAAAGAAGTTACCGCATTGGGAGCGCTCACGGTTGACGGTGAACTCAAGGGATATATGAATGACGTTCGCATCGCGCTGAGAACCCGCATGAAAGACGGCAGTTTCCACTGGAGAAGGATTCGCCTCGAAGACATAAACGGGGAAGTACCCATAGTGAAGACGACAAAGAGTATCGCAGTGGGGCCGGGCGCTATTGATGCCGGCAAGGGCTCGATTTCTTTGCGTGACGCCTCCGTGGAGCTCTCCGGAATGCATGCATCGCTCTCCGCCGACGAATCCCACGTTTCCTTGGACGCATTGAGCATGAACGTCAGCGACATAGGAAAAGCCTCCATGAAAGGAAGCTACGAATACCGCACGGGCGAACTCACCGGCAGTGTACGAATGAGCGATATTCCGGCCGGTGATGCGCTCGGGTTCCTCTCGGAGAATGTCTCCAGGCTTCCGGACAACCTCTCGGTCGCGGGAACGCTAACGTCGGAATGCGATTACCATGCGAAGCTCGTCCCGCGACTCAAGCACGTGAGCGCACACTATGACGTTGCTTTGAAAGACGGAGAAATCTCGCTCGGCGAGTTCATAAGCGCGGCCGGACTCATGGCAAGAGTAAAGGGGTACGCCGAGAGCGACGCTCCCGACAGGAAATGGAAAGTGGACGCAGACGGAACGGCAGGAAATTTCGAGATTCTTGTTGACACGTTTTATCAATCATTCGCGGAGGCGGAATTTCCGTTCTCTCTATCGGGCGCCTATGACATCCAGACAAAGCGATTTGAGGACGCGAATATCGCTCTCAACCTCAACGGGATGGGCGAATTGAGCGCGCGCGGCTCCGCGCAGTTTGCGCCTGACCGCGACATTTCGATGCAATTCAGGGCCGACAACGTAGACCTCGAACAAACATTCAAACAGGTGGGGCAGCAGGTTCTCTCTGAATTCTCCTCTTTGTTTCGAGAGGCCGAAATGGGCGGCACTGCAACTGTGGCGGCGGCGGTGCAGCTTCGTGCAGAAAACTGGACAGCCGGGGGAGTCCTTGACATAGACAAGGGCCGTCTGGCGCTCCGCGAGGATGTACTTTCATTTAATTCCCTGTCCGCTCACATGCCGTTCAACGTACAGTCATCGAGATACGCATCGAACGCTCCCGTTGCGTTCACTGACAAGGATTACGGCAGAATCATGCTCGCAGACCTGCGGATGGGTCCTGTCCGCGTGCCCGACCTCACGTTGAGGGCTGCGCTAAAGGAGAACGCGCTCCGTGTTCAGCGACCGCCTCCTATCAATCTCTTCGGAGGAAAGCTTGCGTTGGGGGAATTCAGGGGCGAGAATATGTTAGGCGTCCACGCGCGGATCGAAACATCACTCGCCGCGGAGGCAGTTGATATATATGAGGTCTGTAGAGAATTCAGTCTGCCGAAAGTGACGGGGAATCTGAACGCGAGATTTCCCGCCGTCACGCTGACCGTCGATTCACTCGCCTCCGAAGGAGCGGCGCGAGTGAATGCGTTTGGGGGGTCGATTGACATTTCTTCGTTCGGCGTGGAGAAGCCTCTCTCTCCCGTTCGCACGTTCAAGGCCGACCTCGTCTTCAGAGAAATCGACCTCTCCGAGGTTACGGCGGCGCTCAACTTTGGAGCCATCAGCGGCATAATGGAAGGAACCCTAACGGGTTTTGAACTGTCTCAGGGACAGCCCGCCGCCTTCATTGCCGACTTCGGGACGGTGCCTCGCAAAGGCGTCTCTCAGAGAATCAATTTCGACGCCGTGCAGAACATTACCATACTGGGCACGGGACAAGGGTTTCAGGCCAGCATCGGCCGCGGGCTGGCTTCCTTTTTTGAGGAGTTCAGGTATGATAAAATGGGTTTTTATTGCACACTGAAAAATGACAATTTCAGAATGCGAGGAAAGGTGGTGCAAGGTGGCACGGAATACTTCGTAAAGGGCGTCGTCCTCGGGCCGTCAATTAACGTCATCAACAGGAACCCGGGTCAGACCGTGAGCTTTAAGTCGATGCTCGAACGGGTCAACCGGGTGAAGAAGAAACAAGCCGACGGCAAGTGATTGGGAGCGTACCAGCCAGAGCCGTCCGCAATCAGATGGGAGGAAAAAAATGAAGAAATCGATCCTACTAGCGACAGTTCTCGCGCTCTTGTTCACGCTTGCTTGCGTGACGGTCAACGTCTACTTCCCGGCTGCAGAGGTTCAGCGCGCCGCGGACAAGATAGTGGAAGAGGTGCAGGGCACGCAGCCCACAACGAGCGAAGCCCCATCGGACGAGAGTATGCTGCGGCGCTCATGGAATGCGATTGCGCTTTTCCAGAACGAGGCATACGCGCAACCCGACATCAATATAACCACGCCCAACATACGCGCACTGAAGGCTAAGATGAAGGAAAGGTTCCCCTCGCTCCAGCCCCTCTACGGCAATGGGGTCGTCGGGGAGACGAACGACGGACTGTTGAACATTCGGTCGCTCGAGGGCCTCGGCCTTAAGGAAAAGGCGGACGCGAAGAAACTGGTCGAAGCCGAAAATGCCGACCGCGAAAACCTCTATCGCGAAATTGCCAAGGCCAATGACCTCACACCGGATACTATCCCTCAAATCAAGGAGCTCTTCGCCAATAGCTGGCGCAAGAATGCAAAAAAAGGCTGGTGGATACAAGAAGACGATGGGGAATGGGTGAAAAAAGTTTCCGAGTAGCGACGTCGCACGGTGAGATAAAGCGCAAGAGGCGCCTGCTTTGCTTAGAGGCGCCTCTTGCTTTGGGTATTCAAATTGATGAAAAACGAAAAAACTAAACGCTGTTCTTGAAAGCCTGACCGGCCTTGAAGCCGACGCTCTTACTCGCCTTAATCGCTATTGCCTCGCCGGTTCTCGGGTTCCGGCCCATGCGCGCCTTGCGTTTGCGAACGTCAAACGTGCCGAATCCCACAAGCTGCACCTTCTTGTCCTTCCTGAGTCCCTTCTTGACGTTCGCCAGAACAGAATTGACCGCTCGTTCCGCGGCCGCCTTGCTCGATTTGAGTTCCTTCGCAACGGCGTCAACCAATTCTCCTTTGTTCATGAACATTCTCCTTTCAGCCTAGCGTGGAAACCCTCCTGCGAAGCCTTTTGCATGCATCCTTTTATTTCTTCCCGTGCCGACGCACCCCCTCCTTTCGTTTGCTGAACTCAAAGCAATCTTCCCGAAAAAAACCCTTAAATTTTGCAAGATTATATCAGAAAAATGACTGACATGCAAGGAATTTCGTCTACACATTTTTTCCGGAAAGGTGCCCGGCTCATAGCGGACACGATGCCGCGGTCGATGTTGTTCCACCCCCTGTGCGTCAAGTTGTCGATGAGGTCGAGTGCGTGCGCGGAGTTCCCGCCGCATCGGGACCCCGCCGCAAGGCGTGTCGTCTCGGGCTTTCGAGCGCAAAGGAATGTCCCGCAGGGACAAAAAAAAGAGGAAGCCGCCTTCCTTGGCGGCCTCCTCTGGCGGAAGGGACTTCAAACAAAGCTATTCTATGCCCGTGATCTGGGTGAGGAGTGATACGTAAGGCCAGAAGAAAGAAAGCGTGAGGAAGAGTACGACCAATCCCAATCCCAGAATCATGATCGGCTCAATCAAAGACCGCAACGTCAGTACAGCGGTCTCTACTTCTCGTTCGAAAATCGCCGCCATCTGGCGCGATACCTTTTCGAGTGCGCCCGACTCCTCTCCCGTGGCCAGCATGTCGGTCACCAGCGGTGGCACCACCTTCGAGCGTCTCAGTGGCTTTTCGAGGCCCTCCCCTCGTTCGATTGACTCGCGCACTTGCTGCAGGTCCTGGGCAAACGCAGAGTTGCCGACAGCTTCCTTCGCGAGGTCGAGCGTCTCGAGGATGGAGATACCCGCATTCAACAGGGTCGCGAACGTGTTGGCGAAATCAGCGACCACTCTCTTCGTAATTACCTGCCCGAATATCGGCATGTGCATCTTCCAGTAATCAATGCGAAGACGGCCGCCGGAAGTCTGTGCATACGAATACACGAGGAACACCAGCCCCACTATGATTAATATCCAAAGCCACCAAAAACCCACAAGAGCATGTGTGAAGGCGAGAGCCGCCCGGGTTATTAACGGTAGGTCGATTTCAAAAGACTTAAACATCGACTCGAACTGAGGAACCACGAACACAAAATAAAGGATGAGCACCGCCAGGCTCGCCATCACAATCACGAAGGGATACGCGAGGGCCGACCGCACCTGCCGACGCAGCAAGTCCCTCTTCTCACGATACTCCGCAAGGTGCGTGATGATTTCCGTGAGTGTTCCCGAACTCTCACCTGCCCGTATCGTGCTGACAAACAAGTGGTTGAAGAACCTGGGATGGTAGGAAAGTGATTGCCAGAGCGTGTTGCCTGCCTCGATTCTGTCGGCAACACTCTTCAATACGTCTCGGAATGTCTTGTTTGATGTGCGGCTCGCGAGCGTATTCATGCCTCTCAGCAAGGTCACGCCAGCCTCAAGCAGCATCACCAGTTGGCGCAAGAAGGAAGTGATTATCTCTTCACGAACCCTTCCTTTGCCAACGCTTGCCTTCAGAAACCTACTGAGACCCGAACCTGCCTCTTCCGCCTTCTGCGGCTCGCCCTCAAAACGAACCTGTGCGCTCTCACCCGGTTTCGAGACATCCGCCGTTTGTGTTCTCTCCGGCTTGTTCTTTTGCTCTGGCATTACCGTGGTCCCTCCCCACTCTTGGCAACCATTACTCCATCGAGTGCAGACGCAGGAAAGAGTTCCCGCACTCAACTGCCTATTGCTCGCAAGACCTCTTCCGCAGTAGTAATTCCCGCAGCTACCTTCTGTGCTCCTCTCTCTGGAAGGAACTTCATCTTCCTTTCGGCAGCAACCTCTTCTATTTCTTCAACCGGGGCTCCCGTTGTTATCTTAACCCGCATCTGGTCATCGATCTTCAGCACCTCAAACACGCCGGTGCGTCCATAGAATCCCGTATCATTGCAGTGCGGACAGCCTCTGCCGCGGAAGAACGGCCCCGCTGATTCAGGCAGCCCAAGCTCGGCCAGCAGCTCCTTCGGGGGCTCGTCTTGCTCCCTGCAATGTGCGCAATTCACCCGCACGAGCCGCTGAGCAATCACGACGTCGAGTGCGCTCGCTATCATGAAACCCTTTATTCCCATATGACGCATTGCCGTTATCGTTTCGAACGCATTGTTCGTGTGCATCGTGCTCAGAACCCGGTGTCCCGTGACAGCAGCCCGAACGGTTATGTGCGCGGAATCATCGTCCCGTATCTCACCGACCATGAGGGTGTCGATATCCAGCCGCAGCGCTCCCCTGAGCACTCGCGAATATGTGAGGTCGGCCAACGCATTCACTTGCACCTGATTCATTCCCTTGAGCTGGAACTCGACAGGGTCTTCTATGGTCACAATGTTTTCGGAGAATACGTTCAACCCGTTCAACACGGTGTACAGCGTCGTCGTCTTGCCCGAGCCCATCGGGCCGGTGACCAGGAGCATGCCTCCCTTGCGCTCGATGAACCTCTCGATTGCGTGTTGATCCGCAGACTCCATGCCGAGTTCTTCCAGACTCTTGATCACGTTACCTGAACCGATAAAGCGGAGCACAAGCTTCTCGCCGAAGTATGTCGGCAGCGTGGCAACGCGGATGTCCCATTCACGGGTTCCAAACTTAATCGTGAAATGACCATCCTGCGGAGTCCGCGTGTTCGTTATGTCCATATTACAGAGAATCTTCAGCCGGCTTACCATGCCAGCCTCGATTGAGCGGGAAAGATTGACGATATCGTACAGCACTCCGTCAATCCGGTATCGCACGCGCACCGAATCCTCTTGCGGGTCGAAGTGGATGTCGGTGGCGCGCGAACTCGTTGCGCCCTCGATGATTGCGTTCACGAGTTCGACGGGCGAACTCCGGGGCACAGATTTCTGTAATGTATCAATTTCCTGTCTTAAGGTTCCGTCTGCGCGTTCCGCAGCCGCTTCGGCGCGCTTATGAGGCATATAACGCTCGATGAGTTCGTCGACGACCTCGGTCGGAACGAGGACGGGGATTACGTCCATCGAGCTTACTACTCGATATTTGTCGAGACTGCCGACTTGACTGTCGTCAGTCATGGCCAGCTTGAGCGCGTCATTCTCACAGCTCAGCGGAAACACTTTAAAATCGCGTATTACTTGCTCTGGTATCAGCTCGATTGCCTGGGGGTCCACTTTTTCCGGCACTCTTTCGAGCCGCTCAATCGCGTTTGGCTGCGCCCGCTCGGGTACCTTTTCCTGCGCTCTTGAAGCCCGTTTCCTTGTCAGCGCCATTATGTACTGCTCACCTTCTGAACAGCGCCGCACACCCCAGCGCTTGCTCATTACTGAAATTCGCCGCTCGCCGCGAAGCCCCGGAGGCGCGGCGCACGACGCGGTGCATCTTCAGAACCTCAAAACCCTGATTACCTCTTCGATACTCGATGTTCCGTCAAGGACCTTGTTTACTCCTTTTTCGAGGAGACTCTTCATTCCTTCGGACCGGGCTATCTTTATGATTTGTTCGAGCGATTTCTCGGCAAGAATCGCCTTCTTCATCGATGGAGTGACCCGCAACAATTCGTAAGCCGCGGTGCGGCCCATGTATCCCGTATTGTTGCACTTCTCGCACCCCTTGGCACGGTAAATGGTGCCGCTCCCCGGCTTTATCTCCAGTTCTTGCAAGAGGTCCGGCTCGGGCTCATACGCTTCTCGACACTCCGTGCACAGTCTCCTGACAAGTCTCTGCGCCAGGATGCATAAGAGTGAGCTCGTTATCAGGAATGGGCGCACGTTCATGTTGATGAGCGTGTTGATGGCGTCCGGCGCAGTGTTGGCGTGGATAGTGCTGAATACGCGGTGGCCGGTCATTGCCGCACGAATTGCGATGGCGGCCGTTTCCAGGTCGCGCACCTCGCCGACAAGAATGGTGTCGGGGTCCTGCCTCAAGGATGCGCGAAGCGTGCTCGCAAACGTAAGCTCGACAGCAGGATTGATCTGCACCTGGTTGATCCCCTTGAGTTGGTATTCGACGGGGTCCTCCAGCGTGATTATGTTATACGTCCGGTGGTTGATTCGCTCCAGCGAAGCATACAGCGTTGTCGTCTTGCCCGAACCTGTCGGCCCGGTTACGAGGGTCATTCCCTGCGGCTTCGTTATGATTTCCTCGTACAACACACGGTCCGTATACTCCATACCGAGTTCGCTCAGCTTGGGAATCCCGCTCGTTGAATCCAGCACGCGAAGCGTCATCTTTTCGCCTCTGAAAGTCGGCAGAGCGGACACGCGCAAGTCGAAACGTCTTTCGCCAATGCTCATGTTTATATGCCCGTCCTGCGGCCGGCGCGTTTCCGAGATGTCCATCTCAGCGAGAACCTTCAATCGAGCGACCACGTTCGGCTGCACCCGTTTGGGAATGGGGAGAACATCGTGCAGCATGCCGTCGATGCGAAGCCGTGCCACTAAGCCTGTTTCCGTCGGGTCAAAATGGATGTCGGTCGCGCGCGAGTTCACCGCCAACTCGATCACCGCAGACACAAGCATTACCGGCTGAACGTTCTCGACGGAGCCGCCGAGCCTGTCAAGAATTCGTTTCTTCAGCGCCTCGCCGGCAGCCGTCGCCTTCTGCTCAAGCTGGAGTTCCTTTTCCAGCCTTTGCTGGAGCACATCCTCCATCTTCTCTTCAGCCACCGCTACACCTTTTTCTTCTGGAGAACCGCCCATGGTCTTCTACTCCTGAACAGTGTCGCCCCGAGGTCTCGACAATCGCCTCAGGAACTCTCCCATGATATGATTTCCACGTTCTGGCCGTCCTTACGCTCCAGAACTGCAATAACCCTCTTGTTGCTCACTACCCGCGTACCCAGGCGCACCGAGCCCGCAGCCTCCACCCGGAAGATATTCGAGTTGACCTTTATCAGGGGAAGCGACGGAGCCACTCTCAAAGGGGTAAGCCCCGGTACCTTGGCAAGGTCATCCGGCGCGGCAAACACGAAGTCATCACGTGTGCCTTCCTGACCATCCGCTCCCCTGCGGAACTCCACGGTCGCCTGAGCGGCATTCGCGTCCATACCCGGCAAAGCCTGAATCACATCTGCGCTCGCGGTATTGACGTTAACCTTGCCGTCCCCGAGGACGGTGCAGAGGGCGATTGCGCGCGTGAGCGCATCGGCCCCGATGCCCGCGCTGCCCAGGTCCTCGACTGCGAACACCTTCGCTGAGGAACGGAAATCGACAATTGCAGCCAGAGCCTCCCTGTTGCCGCCAAGAATAGTGCTCAAGGTCTGCGGGGATGCGCTCAGCACATTGATACGCGCCGATTCGTCCTGCACCGTGAGCGTGTAGCCTCCGTCGCCCAGGGGTATCATCTCAGGAGAGTCTCCCGGCCACCATGCGTCGGAATACGCATCCACTACGGGCGAGTCAGCGCTCAAACGCGCAATTACATCCTCGACTCCGGCCACTGCCATGTAATGCGCCTTCAGATTGTTCGCGTCCCGTGCCGCATATGCGGTCTCCAACCGCATGTGTGCCAGGAAAACGCTCGCCAGTAGCCCCAGAATCACGAGCACCCCCAGGGCAGCCAGCATAGCCACCCCCCGTTGGTCTGTGACTCTCAATCCTCTCCCTCCCTTCGGCCTTGCTCAGCGTGACGGAATGTTCACGACCGTGGTGAACGAAGTGGGCTGTCTTGAAATTTCGCCGGGCATGAATATGGTAATCTTGACGGCCCGTGGCAGGTGAACCGGTTTCGGCGCGGGCGCTTTTCCGGACACGGGAGCCTGCCCCTCGAGCACCGCCTCCACGACTTCCTCGGCCCAGCCCGGCGGCAGCGAGGTGCCCGTGGAAGCTGACGGCCATTCCTGCACCCATTCCGCTGGCTCCACCGACTCGTCCAGATAGCTGAAATCGAGCCCAATCGCTCTTGTCAGCAGCGTCTCGCCCGTGCCTGCTTCTGCTTCGGCTCCGAGGGAGGCACGGGTTTGCACGAGCACCATCGGATACATCTCCCCTTCTGGAGCGCGCTCTAAACGGTAACTGATTCTTTGCACCGACCCGACATGAGAAAAACCTGTGTCAAGCACCGGGAAGATCAACTCGTCAGAAGGAAGCATGACCCCCCCTGCATCATACGAGCTATTGCGACCGATAAACGAGCCACCCGATTGCAATGCCGTTGGGTACGTCCGCCTGAGCATGTCCGAGATTGCGTCCAGCGTTCTCCATGCATCCGGATAACGAGATGTCATCCTTTTTGCCAGGTCCATGGATTGAAATGCCTTGCTGACGCTCGGGATGGCGATGCCCATGAAGATGCCGAGTATCGCAATCACAACCAGCAGCTCAATAATGGTCATACCAGTCGGTCTTCTCTGTCGCAATCGCATATCGGCTATTCCTTTGCGAGCGCCACGGCGCTGGTAATCCTGAGCTTCTCTTTACCCTGGGCGACTTCGGGTGAACCATCGGCTGCTTCGCGAATAAGCGTGAATTCCTCACGGTTTTCCGACAGCCAGAAATCCTCTTCCGCCCCCAATGTTCTTCGCAGAAGAGGCCTTTCTTCAACCATGTAAACATGCAGCGTCACATGGAAAAGGCGCGGGGTGTCAGCCGACGGAATTGCTTCCGCCAGCCACATAAACGGCTGGGTATCTTCAGCGTGCATTGACCCGAAGTCCGCGAATGAGCTTGGGCGGTCGCGCAAGAAGACAGGCGCGCCCGACTCTCCTACAGAGGCTTCAGGCGCCGCCTGAGCAGCGAGCGTTCGCATGATCTCTTCCATTTTCGCCTGCGCCAGAATCTGCGCCATCTCTATCTGTTTTGCTTTGCGAGAGAGTGTTAGGCCTGCCGAGAAGAGTTGGGCAAATACCATAATCGCTACCTGCAACACGACGAAAGCAATGATTAACTCGAGCAGGGTGAGACCGCGTGTGTCCGAGACCAGGGCGGACACCGGCATGCGTCGATTCAATCGCGAAGAAGCGTTCCTCAAAGCCATGATGTGGCCTCCGGGGTTGTCTCCAAGATACGCCCGCGCGCCACAGAACTATGCGGCGCCAACAACGGCTACGGTTCCTATCTTCATCCCTTTCGGGTCGATGACGGGCGTGATGTTCAACTCTATCCGCTTGGCTCCCGCGTCTCCGAGCGCGACTTCTTCCTTTAGCGATTGCGAACGGTCAAAAGCGGTTTGCAAAAGGGATGCTATGTTCTTGTCGGATTTGAGACCGCCGATGTCTCCAATGGTGACTTCCTGCGCGTCGCTGAATCCCATGAGCTTCCTCGCGATTGAGTTTATCATCACGAGTTCGCCGGCCTCATCGGTCATGAGTGCTCCCAAATTCAGCAGGTCGCAGATGTGCTCGAGCGAATGTTGGATGGCGGAAAACAGGCGAGCGTTCTGGAGAGCGACGCCGGCCGCGCTGGCGAACGCCGAAAAAATATCGAGGTCCTCCTCAGTCAGAGGACCGCTGTATCCTGCATTGAGCACTTCAATGACGCCGACCACTTTCTCTCTCAGCTTGATGGGAACGCACATGATAGATTTTGTTTCAAACCCGGTCTTGGCATCGATTGAACCCTCGAAACGGGTATCCTTCGCCGCATCGGAGACGATTATGGGCTCGCCGGTGAGCGCCACTTGCCCCGCAATGCCCTGTCCCATCCTCAGGCGAAACTCCTGCACCTGGCTCCCCTTCTCGCCCAGCGCAATCTTGAACACAAGCTCGTTCGTACGCTCATCCAGCAGCATCAGGCTGCTGTCTTTGGCCTTCATGACCTTGGTCGCGCACGCCATCAGATATGTGAGCAGTTGGTCAAGGTCCAAAGTCGAATTGATGCTGCTGCCCACACTGATCAAGGTCGAGAGCCGCTCAATCTTCTCCTCCAGCTTGGCTCGCGTCTCCTTGAGCTCCTGTCTCAGCGCTTTTATCTCTGCCTCCTTCTCGGAGACGCTCTTCTTGTGGGCGCTGATCTCTTCTTCTCGGCTTCTTACGATGTCTTTGAGGAGTGTGAGTTCGTCGGCGGTCATCAGAGTTTCCTCCAACGGTAGAAGGATACGTCAGTTCAGTACATCCCGCCTTGCCGGGATGTGCTCTGGATGGATATACTGCAAGATGTTGAACGCGCTAAGCGGCCGAAAATGCTTTTTCCGGCATCGGTCATCGCGGAGTATACCATAACGGAAATTGGTAAGTCAATACTGAAAGAAAAATGAACAAGTCCCCAATACTCCTCCCGCGAGCCCTCCAATTGGGCGATTTAACATGGGCATGTATACGGTCCTCACAAGTGCCCTCTTTGCCACTCCTGCACCGTACATGCCCATAATCCGGCTGCTGTTCACGATAAATATATCATGCTCCCTGTAAAGGCGCAAGAATGCATGCGTTGCGGTTCATGGGGCGTTCTTGACAAAGAAAAGCGCCAGTGGATATACTAGGGCTCAATTGGTAAGAGGGACGCACGTTTTCACAAGTCCTTGAGGGGGCATGCGCCGTATGGTTATCGTGATGAAGCAAGAGGCTTCACCGGCCGATATTGACCATGTGGTCGAGGTTATCGAGCGACTCGGATATCGAGCACATCTGATCCGAGGCGTCGAGCGGACCGTCGTCGCGGCCGTCGGCGACGAGCGCGGGAAAGCACGGCTTGAATCGCTCCGTGCTTTGGCGGGCGTAGAAGGCGTTGTGCCGATCTTGAAGCCATATAAGCTTGTCGGCCGCGAACTGAAACGGGAGCGGACGGAAATAGACGTAGATGGAGTTATTATAGGTGGGCGTGAGATTCAAGTCATCGCCGGGCCATGCAGCGTCGAGTCACGCGAACAGATCATCGAAATAGCCGAGATTGTGAAACGGGGTGGCGCAAAATTCCTTCGGGGTGGAGCATATAAGCCGCGCACCTCACCATACAGCTTTCAGGGCCTCGAGGAGAAGGGTTTGGAGATGTTGGCGGAGGCGAGAGACCGAACCGGCCTGAAAGTGGTGACTGAGGTCATGGACGGCCACAATGTGGAACGTGTCGCTCAGTACGCAGACATTATTCAGGTCGGCGCCCGTAACATGCAGAATTTCGCCCTCCTCAAGACCCTCGGCAAGCTGAGAAAACCAGTGCTCCTGAAGCGCGGCATGATGTCGACCGTCGAAGAATTCCTGATGTCAGCAGAGTACATTCTGGCGGAAGGCAACTATAAGGTTATTCTGTGCGAGCGGGGCATCCGCACGTTCGAGACTTCCACGAGAAGCACGCTCGACCTGAATGCGATACCGGTAATACAAAAATTGAGTCACCTGCCCGTTATTGTCGACCCGAGTCATGGAACCGGCAGATGGGACCTCGTCCTGCCAATGGCGAAAGCCTCTGTGGCCGCCGGCGCAGACGGCCTCATGATTGAGATTCACCCGCACCCTGAAGAAGCATTCTCTGACGGGTACCAGTCGCTTGTCCCCAAACGCTATTTCAGCCTGATGACGGAGATTAAGCCTCTCGTTGCTGCGATGGGACGAACGCTCGGTTGAATTGCGAGGAACAGATGGAAGAATACGAGGGCATCACCGATCCTGTGCAGCAAGAACCCGGAAATGAAACCGGCGCTGAGTCCCCGGAATCAACGCAGTCGGATATGGATGCCCCTTCTATTGAAGAGGGCGCGGAGCAGACACCCAATGGCTCGGACTTGCCCGACGAGGAGTTGCGATCCATTGTAGAGGTTCTGCTGCTTGTAAGCGACAAGCCGCTTTCCGTTTCCCGGATACGGGAAGTGCTCGATGGTCCCGCTCCCAAGAAAATCGAAGAAATCGTCGCACAGGTGCAGCAGCGACTCTCGGAATATGGTTTCCCGTTTCAGGTGCGCGAAGTCGCAGGAGGCTACGTGCTCTCCACCCTCCCGAAGTACGCTCCTTGGGTCCAAAAATTCTACTCGCCGAGAATCAGGGCCTCCAGACTGTCGCAAGCGGCGCTTGAAACACTCGCCGTAATCGCATATAAACAGCCGGTCACCCGCGCCGAAATAGAGGCCATCAGAGGGGTGAATGTTGACAGCACCCTCCGCACGCTCTTGGAAAAGCGGCTTGTCGAAATCGTCGGCTACAAAGATGTTATCGGAAAACCCGCCACGTACGGAACTACCACCGAATTCCTCCTCCACTTCGGACTCAAGGCATTGAGCGACCTGCCCTCTGTCGAGGAACTCCGCCGCGCTGGTTCTGACGCATGAGACTTCACCGTTTCCTCGCGCTCGCCGGCGTGGCCTCACGCCGCAAATGCGAACAATTGATAGCTGCCGGACGCATATCCGTAAACGGCTCGGTGATGCGGACCCTCGGAACATCTGTTAATCCCGAGCATGACTCCGTCACTCTGGACGGCGAGCACGTCACTATCGAACAGAAGGTGTATGTGCTCATACATAAGCCGCAAGGATACCTGACCTCCGTCACTGACGCGAGGGGACGCCACACGGTGAGCGAACTCGTGAGCACGCTGCCTGTCCGTCTCTATCCTGTGGGAAGACTTGATATGGACACCGAGGGCGTCCTTCTCATGACCAATGACGGAGAGTTGTGTCATCGACTCACCCATCCCAGATTCGGAGTGGAAAAGACATACCACGCCGAAGTCCTCGGGAAACCTTCAACGGAAGCCCTTGAAAAGCTGAGGACAGGAGTCGATATCAGAAACGGCAAAACTTCCCCCGCGAGAGTGAAGCTCTTGAAGGTGGGGCGTGAACAGTCCACTCTTGAAATCATCATTCATGAAGGCCGGAAAAGACAAGTGAAAAGGATGTGCAAGGCCATCGGGCATCCTGTTGTACGACTCAAACGTGTAGAGTTCGGCGGCATTCGGCTCGGAAATCTGACGCCTGGAAGCTATCGCTTGCTGTCGCCCTCGGAGGTTGCATCGCTCAAGAAAACGGCGGGATTATAACTGTGTCTTCCGGAAAGTGTACGATTTTCGGTCGGAAATCAAAAACCCAAAATAGATTCATTGCGCCTCTTGCGCATGCAGAATTGGTATGGTATAATATGCACGACATTACGGCGTCAAGCCGTAATCGTACCTCTCCTCATTGGGCTGAGTGTTTGGGGTGACACTCAGCCTTCTCTCCTTTTAGGGCCAAAAGGCTACGACAATAAGTCCCCGTCAGTCCGAATTGCGCAAACGGCTCTATGGTATAATCTTCCATCCAAAGCATAAATCGGCCTTTGCAGCATTGTCATCGCTCGCAACGCGCGTCGCATGGGGGGTGTCCGGAACAAACCGACCAGTAGGTTCTTATCATCTTCGCACGGAGCTTGCTGTCGGCATGCCAGGAGGACTGAATCTGCAATTAATCCGAAATCGAAAACCCAAGACAGATATGCCCGCGTTCATTCGCGGTTGCCGCTACTCGGCGTTGCCTGATTCACGGTCGTATCTATGGTCGGAATAACCGACATGCCCACCCTGAGCACACGAGACGGATTCGCTGACTCCTCAAGCACTATTTTCACGGGAATGCGCTGAACGACCTTGACGAAGTTGCCGGTCGCGTTCTCCGGCGGAAACAGCGAAAAAACCGCACCCGTGCCCGCCATGATGCTTTCGACTCTTCCCTTGAGCTTGAGCCCCGGATACGTATCAACCTCTATCTCGACCGGCTGGCTGGGGCTCACCCGCTTAAGCTGCGTTTCCTTATAATTCGCGATAATCCACAGGTCATCGAGCGGCACCACCATCATGAGCGGTTGTCCCGGCTGGATACGGTTGCCCACCTCGACCGTTTTGCGGGTGATATGACCCCTGGCCGGTGAAAAAATCTCCGTGTAGCTCAGGTTCAGTCGTGCATCGTCCAACTCGGCTTCTCGCTTGAGAACCAGCGGATGCGTTGCTCCATCCGGCACATCTCCCAGCGCCGCACGCGCTCGCCTCAGTTCCTCAACGGCTGTCTTCACCGCCGCCGCAGTCGCTTCACGGTTCGTGAGCGCTCTATCCAATGCATCCTGCGGGGCGACTCCCTCCTGCGCCAGTGATTTCGCTCTGTCCAGGTCCAGGTCCGCCTGCTTCAGATTCGCTTTCATCTGTGCGAGCCGCGCTTCAGCGGCATCAACTGCCGCCCGCATCTGCGCCACCTCGTTTTTCGCCAACTCGAGCGCAGCCTCCGCATCGCGCACTGCTACCTCAAAGGGAGCTGCATCCAGCTTCGCGAGGAGTTGACCGCTCTCAATAAGCTGGTTGTCGTCTACGAGTACCGCAACCACTGTTGCGGACACACGAGAACTGATAACATGAATGTGTCCATGTACGTACGCATCGTCTGTCGAAATATATATCTGAGCGCGGTGCCAGAAGTAGTAGGCTACGGTGATCCCAGCCAGCACGAACACAAGCAAGATTATCGCGGCCAGTCTCCTTCGACCTCTCGAGCGGGCATTAGGCTGCTTCTCATTATTATTCCCCATCTGATTCCTTCCACGGGCAACGAACGAGACCTTTGGCCAGAAGAGCGGGATGAACGGCCATGGGAATACCGACAGTGAATATATCAGAAAACGCCGGCCCATTCAAGTTGCCCCGAACGGCATCTTTATCAGGTGACGTTCCGCATGGATTTCCCTGTGCACCAGGGTTTTGACAATCAGTCCGGCGCGGGGTACAATATAAATAAGTAAATCCGCGCAGGGAGTCTCAAGTCAAAGAGGTCATTCCCCGCTTCGCAATCGCTACAGGAGTTTACCTGCCGAATGGAGAAAGCGAAACACACGAGACGCCGGTTTCTCAAGTATTTTCCTGCCCTACCAGCCGGGCTATGGACGCTTTCGCGAGCGCGCAGATCTGCAGCAGAGCCACTATCTCTGACTTCGGCAGCCACATCCCGGCCTTCAACAGTTGCAGTCGCGACGAGCTCGGAGCTCGTAAAGGGAAACGCAACCGAACCCACACCTGAAATAGCCAGAATCCTCAATGAAGCCATTGCTGCCGTTACCGGAAAGGCCGATGCGCGTTCGGCATGGAAAGGCCTGTTCTCGCCCGCCGACGTAATAGGAATAAAGGTAAACTGTCTCGCCGGGCCGGGACTCTCATCGCATCCGGAAGTTGTTGCGGCCATCGTCGAAAGTCTGGCTGACGCAGGCTTCACGAAAGAGAGAATCATCGTTTGGGACAGAACCGAGCGTGAGCTCGCGTCTGTGGGGTTTACTGAACAAAGCGTCAATGGCGCAAGAATTCTCGCGACAGATTCGCCGGGAATCGGATATGAAAATGATATCGAATTCTCGGGTGAGGTCGGCTCGTGTTTCAGCCGCATACTCACAAGGGTGTGCACTGCGTTAATCAACGTGCCTGTCCTGAAAGACCATGACCTCGCCGGGGTCTCGCTCGGCATGAAGAACTTCTACGGCGCTATCCATAATCCGAACAAATATCACGATAACAATTGTGACCCGTACGTGGCAGATGTGTGCGCGCATCCGCTGATTGCGCGCAAACTGAGACTCGTGGTGTGCGACGCGCTCATCGGGCAATATCACGGCGGGCCGGCCCCGCGTCCGCAATGGTCATGGCAGGCGGGCAGCCTGATAGTTTCTCGCGACCCCGTTGCCGTTGACCGAATAGGCCTCGCAATAATCGAAGAAAAGCGGAAAGAGGCCGGCATGCAGTCGCTCAAAGATGTCGGCCGCGAACCGAAATATATACAAACGGCGGCACAGCGCGGCCTCGGAACCGCGGACATCGGGAAAATATCCAAGGTCAGTATTTCGTGAACAGCCAAATCACAAGAAGAGTGAGAATGGAACCGCCGATGAACGCCGATTGGAATTGGATAGAATCACAGAATCTATTATTGGTTGTGCTTACAAAGTAAGCAACACGCTTGGCGCCGGCTTTGTGGAGAAAGTCTACGAAAATGCGCTTGCCATAGAACTACGAAAGGCGGGCTTCAGAACAGAGCAGCAGCATCCCATTCGAGTAAGGTATGACGGTGCAATAGTCGGTGAGTTTACGGCAGACTTGCTCGTAGAAGGCATGATTATCGTGGAACTGAAAGCAGTCAAGGCATTCGACGAAGTTCATTCCGCCCAATGCATGAATTATCTGAGGGCTACAGGACTTCCCGTTTGTCTGTTGATTAACTTTGGCAAGCCAAAGGCAGAGGTAAAACGCATTGTCCAAGGCTTCTAATCTTCATCGGCGTTCATCGGCGTTCATCGGCGGTTCCAATGCAAGATCTAAGACAGATCATCTCACGCGTAGAAGTTTTTTGCTTACCTGCGGGGCTGCCGCGGCGGGAGCGGGAAGTGCATTCGCGGCGTATCAGTGGATGCGACGCAAGAACATGACTGTCGCTTCAGTCGCCCTTTCGCCCGATGCCGTGGCGAACGACAGCGGCAATGACGAGCAATTCGTCCGTGAAGCGATGTACTACAAGAAGCTTGAGGAAGGCCGCATCGAATGTGAAATCTGCCCGCGCGCGTGCAAGGTTGCTCCGAAAGAACGGGGCTATTGCGGAGTGCGGGAAAACATAGAAGGCACATATCACACGCTCGTATACGGGAGGGCATGCTCGGCCAACGTTGACCCTATCGAAAAGAAGCCGCTCTTTCATTTCCTGCCGGGCGCCAAAGCGCTTTCCATCGCGACCGCGGGCTGCAACGTCGAGTGCAAATTCTGTCAGAATTGGGAGATCTCGCAGTTCCGGCCCGAACAGGTGAGGAGCATGCACTTCCCGCCGGAGGCTGTCGTCTGGGAAGCCCGGCAGAACGGCATCGAATCAATCGCGTTCACCTACACCGAGCCTGTCATCTTCTACGAATACATGCTCGACACCGCGAAACTGGCCAAGGAGAAGGGCGTCAAGAGCGTGATGATATCGAACGGCTACATTAAGGAAAAGCCCATGTCGGAGCTCTGCGAACATCTGAGCGCCGTCAAGATAGATTTGAAAGCATTCACGGAAAAGTTCTACGAGGAGCAGTGCAGCGGAAAATTGCAGCCCGTGCTCGACACACTCGGGCTCCTGAAAAAGAAGAAGATGTGGTATGAGATCGTCGTGCTCATCATTCCCACGCTCAATGACAGCGAGCAGGAAATAACGAACTTATGCCAGTGGGTTCATGCCGAGCTCGGACCGGATGCCCCAATACACTTCACCCGTTTCCATCCCACCTACAAGATAAAGAATCTCCCACCGACGCCTGCTTCCACACTTTCCCACGCGAGAGACATTGGGCTGAAGGCCGGCCTCAACTACGTGTATGTCGGCAACCTGCCGGGCCATGAAGGAGAGTCCACATACTGTCCGGGCTGCAAGAAGGTGGTTATTCGTCGCGTGGGATTCGCAATCCTTGATTTGGCGATTAAGGATGGAAAGTGCAAGTATTGCAGTCGGCCGATCCCGGGCGTGTGGAATGTCTGATTTGGGTCACTGCGGTCCAACGTAGGTTCTCGCACCACAAAGACGCAAAGAACGCAGAGTGTGAACTGCGCAGCAGAAGAAGGTAATTGAGGCAAATTGAGCTTTCCCCTTCTGTTCTTGTGTGCTCAGCATGGATTTCTCTTTGCGCTCTTTGCGCCTTTGCGGCTTAGAAAACTCTTCGAATGGCATTAAGCGAAGACTCTATTCTGTCATTTCTGCCTTTTCACGGGCCGCCTCCCCTTCTGCCCGAAGATAAACGGTCTGCCGTCCCGGATGCCGGAATGGGACAGGGAAGGATGCAATGATGGCGGGGATGAGTACAAGAGTCAGCAAGAGGCAGCTCGACATGGTAAAGCACACAATCAACCCGAGCGTCCGTATCGGAGTGAAGCCGGAGAAGATGAACGTGACGAACCCAAGCGCATTTGCAGTTGCGTCGAATACTATTGCGCGTCCCGTTCCACGCATGACCCTTTGGAGAACCGCCTGCACTTCACCGTTATAGAGCGATTCGCTTCTCAGTCTTGAGATGAAGTGAACCGCAGAATCCACTCCCACACCCACGCAGATACCCGTGAGAACAGCCGTGGCCATGTCCAACCTGATACCCAGATGCCCCATCAGCCCAAACGCCGCAAGGGTGGCAACGGAAAGCGGCAAGATCGATACGACCCCGAGGCGAAACGACCGAAATGCGAGCGCGCACATGCCGAGTACGGGAAACACATTGGTGATGATGTTCATGATCTTGCCGCGGATGATGTACTCGTTCTGCGCTATCCACACCATGCTGCGTCCGCCGAAATCGGCCTGCAGGGCGCCATCCATGTGTTGCTCGCAATAGGCTGCGAGGGAACGATAAATATCCTCCAACTCCGCGCTGTCAATGGCCGTCGTCATGATTGCAACCCTGCATCTCTGCAAATCGTAATCCACGACGCTTTCATATTGCGCGGGGTCGTTCGTGAGCGAATGTAACAGAAGCAATTGCGCCACCATCTCTTCGCTCTCGGGAACCGTATCGAACTGCGGATTATCCTCATGCAATATACGGTTCATTCGCTTTATGATGTCAACAAGCGAGTGGGTATACTTCACGCCCGGCACACCGTCGGCGAAGTGTTGGAATTTCTCGATGCGCTTGAGCGTATCAGGAGATTTCAAGCCGTCCGGCCGCTCCGCCGTGAACATGACGTTCAACGTATACGGTCCGTGGAACTTTTGGAGAAAAAGGGACACAACCTCGCGAGCCCGAGAATCGGGCGGGAAAATCTCCTCGGGCGCAACGCCGGTCCTCATCTTGAAGATGCCGACAATCGATACCGCAATCACGAGTGACACGCCGATGAGTATTGGGCGACTATAGGTCAAACTGATGAGAGTCAATCGCGTGAGCACTTTGTCGAGGGCATCCGATTTGCCCGGAGGATGGGCCGAAAGAACACCCTTTTGCAAGACCATAATCGATGGGAGCACCACCATCGAGAGGAGCGCCGCAAAACCCACGCCGGTCGCCACACAGATGCCGAACTCTCGGATGGAAAGTATCTTGAATACGACAAGGGTGGCAAACCCAAACATCGACATTCCCGCTGAGAGCAGCAGCGCCCGGCTTACCTCGCCTACTCCCTCAACGATGGCATCTTTTTCCCCGCCCCTTGACGCCTCCTCATTGCATCGGTGAATCACGTGAATCGCATAAGAACTCCCCTGGACGATGAGCACCGCGGGCATCGAGGCGCTGAGGATGGAAAGCGGAAAACCGAGATAGTGCATTAAGCCCGCGGTCCATATGATGCTCATGATGACCATGAGCATGGAACTCAGCGTAAGCCTCACCGAGCCGAAGAAGAGATAGATTGCAGCCATCATGAGGATGAGCGCCAGCGGGCCAAGCATCGTGGCATCATGTGCGATGCCGAGGTTTGCCTCTTCATTCATCACCTGATGCCCGAAAGGATAGATGCGCTCGGGTCCTGAGTATGTCTCTGCAATCGAGCGGAGCGAGTGGTATAACTGGCGCTGGTCGTAGCCCTTTCTGAGCTTCACTGCGAGGAGCGTGGAAGTCTCGTCTGTCGAAACCAGCCGTCCATATATCTCATCGTCAAGGCGAATATCCTCACGCAGACGTGCCACTTCCTCAGGAGTGGTCGGAAGAGGAGACAGATACTTGCTGATATCAAGCCCCCAGTCGCGACTTTTCACTTTCCTCACGGTCGCAAGGCTGAGCGTTTCCTCTTTCAAAACATCGTCCAGCGAGTTGAGCTCGTCCGTAATGGATACAATCTTTGCCAGAGTCGAAGGGCGGTATATCGTATCGTTCACCACCGCCAGGTATGCGCGTTCGTCCGAGCCAAAGTATGAGGAGTAGCGCTCGTTCGCCTTGAGCACAGGGTCATCGGCCGGGAGGTCACCCTCGAAGAAAGGACGCATTCCAAGGTTCGGAATGCCCGCAGCAAGGATGAACGTGAACACGACGGAGACCAGGAGAATGGCAAGCGGATGCTCACGGATAAGGTACGTGAAGAGGCGTGACATTCGCATCCCGAATCACGCGTTTGTGAGGGCCAGACTGACCGCCCGTTTGAAATCATCCATTGCGAATGGCTTCGTGATGTATTGGCATTTTGTGCCTGTGAGAAACGACCGGATCTCAGGCACAAAAATGTCGCCCGTCATGAAAATGACCCTTCTTTGCAGCTCGGCCCGATTGTCCAGCAGCCACTTATAGAGCTCGACTCCGTTGAGCCCTGGCATCCGGCAGTCGATAATGAGGAGGTCGTACGGCTCCTTCAGCAGCCATTTCACGGCTTCCTTCCCGTTTTCGACCGCGGTTACTTCGTGCTCGGTCCTGAGGATATCGCTGATGGCTGACCTGCAGTCGGGGTCGTCCTCCGCTACAAGCACGCGAGGTTTCTTCTTCCCGACTTGCTCGGGCGCAGTCTCCGTCATAGGTCGCTTTTCTTGAACGGCTTTTGTTATCGGCAGTTTGAGCATGAACGTTGTGCCTTTGCCGACGCTGCTCTGGACGAGAATCTCTCCTCCATGCGCTCGCATGAGACCGTGCGATACGCTAAGGCCAAGGCCGGTTCCACCTATTCCCTTCGTCGAGAAAAAAGGGTCGAATATCTTGAGCAGATGTTCCTGGGGGATTCCGCACCCCGTATCCGAAATGGTGAACAGTATGTCGTTGCCCTTCCGGACCGACCGTATCGTGAGTTTGCCGCCGTCCGGTTGCATTGCCTGAAAGGCGTTGTTTATTATGTTGAGAAACACCTGTGCTATCTGCTTCTCGTCTGCCATGGTCACAGGGATCCGCTCGTCAAGAGAAACATCCATCGTCACGTTGCTCGCCTTGATGCGGTAATCGAGCAGCGCGAGAGTGTCGCGCATCGTCAAATTTAAATCCACGGGGTCGCGCGTCGTGCTTGATGGACGAGCGAAGTTGAGCAACGAACTCACCACTGATGCAGCGCCCGACGCCGATTTCTCGATCGTATCAATGTACCGGAGAACATCGTCGGGGAAACGCTGTTCCTTCAAGAGCTGCGAATATGCGAGCACGGGCAGAAGCTTGTTGTTCAGTTCATGCGCGACGCCCGCGACGAGTTCCCCGAGCGAAGCGAGCTTTTCGGAGCGCACCAATTGCTCATGTGTCTCCCGGAGCTTCTTGTTCGCCTCCTCGAGTTCCGCCGTCCGCTCGCGAACCTTCTCCTCGAGCTGCTTGTAGAAGCGATCCTTCTCTTTCTCCATCTGCTCCTTCAGGGAGGCACACTCGAGCATGAGGCGACGGTTCTCAATCCCGCGCTCCGCAAGGAGTTTTATTTCATCAACGTCAAACGGCTTGTTCACGTACTCGAACGCGCCATGCTTCATCGCCTCGACTGCGTTTTTCACGGTGCGCGTTGCCGTCACGATGACCACTTCCGGAGGATGGTTGCGCGCCTTCACTATTTTGAGCGCCTCAAGCCCCGACATTCCCGGCATGAGGATGTCGAGGAAAACGAGGTCAACGTCGTTCAGCTTCAGATACTCAATTGCCGCCTCGCCGGAATCCATGAGGATAACGTCATAGCGGTCTTTGAGGATAATCCGGATTGCCTCGCGAACGCTCAACTCATCATCGACAACCAGAATCTTATGCATCGCAGTTCGCTCCTTGGGGTAGAACGAGCTTCACAACGGTCCCCTTGCTCGGCTCGCTCGCGATCTCGATGTCTCCGTTGTGGCCCCGAATTATCCGCCGCGAAATCGCCAAACCCAAGCCGAGTCCCTTTACCTTGCTCGTGTGGAATGGCTTGAAGAGATTTGTCATTTCCTCCGGGCCGATGCCTGTGCCGGTGTCGCTTATTGCAATCTCCGCGTACATCCCCGGAGACAACCCGTTTCCCTGTGCGCCTCCCCGGCTCCCGGGATACGACTTCACACTCGTCGAAACCGTGAGGGTGCCTCCCGACGGCATTGCCTCCAGCGCGTTCTGGAATATTTGCTCAAGCGCTTCCCTCAGCAGGTTCCTGTCAAAGAGCACTCCGCCGTTCGCCATCATAAAATCCTTCTTCACCACGATGTTTTGAGATCGAGCGCCCTCTACAATGTGCTCCACCAATTCCTCGAGAAGCGAATTGATGTCTCCGGGCTCCGCCCGCAGCTCGAGCGGCTGAGAAAATCTCAACAGTCGCTCCACTACTCCGTCGAGTTTGTCGATCTCCCTCAGCGCTATCTCGGAAAACTCTTTCCGGAATTTCTCGTCGGCATAACTCTCCGGGAACAACTGTGAAAACGTCCGGATGGCGACGAGCGGATTCTTGATTTCATGTGCCATACTGAGGGCGCACCGCTGAAAAGTCTCTTCGTTCTCGCCGCCGCGCCGCTTGACCGTGGAGAGGTCGGTGAAGAGAACCACTGCGCCCACGGGTTTCTCGCTGACATCTGTCAGCAGGGAACTGCTGATGCCGAGAAGCGATTTCGTGGCGGGGTCAACGACCTCGTGCCGGCAAAACGCCTTCTCTTCGCGCAGAGTCCGAAATACGATGTCCGCGAACACCGACCCGACACGCTGAATACTCTGCCCGACAGCTTCCGAAGCCTTCAGCCCGAGCATTTGCTCGGCTGCTTTATTGAACACGATGACTCGGCCCTCGGAGTCCGTGGCCATTAGGCCGGACGTCACACTCTGAAGGATTTCCTCGAAGCGCTCCTTCTGCACGAACACGGCCCGATGCTGCCGTGCATTCTCGATAATGGCGGCTATCTGCTGCGACACGTGATACAGGAATTCGAGCTCGGCCTCCGATAATCGCCTGCCCGTGACCTTCTTCCCCAGCGCGAGAATCCCTATGAGCCGTCCTCTTGTGACGAGCGGCACACACGCACGCGCCTGGAGCAGCTCGAGGTCCTTCCGTACGACGAGCATCTCTTCCGAATACGGCCGGACGTCAGGGTCATCGAGGTTGAGTATCTGGTCGTGCCGCCTCAGCCATGCGAGCACACCGGCCCATGCGCTTGCCGGATAGTTGTTGAAAACGGATGCGTCCACACCCACCGTCGCCCTCACGCGCATCTGTTGCTCCTCGTCACCGTAAAGGAGGAGGACCGCCTTGCTCACGGGAACCATTTCCACAAGTGCGTCAAGCACGAGCGGGTACAGTCTTTCGGGCACGAAGACGTCGGCGACCGCCCTCAGAAATTTTCTCAGAGAATTGAGCATCTCACGGCCCGGAGCGGCCGAAGGTTCTCCCGCCGGTTTCTCCGGCGAGGGCATCGCCGGTGTTCCATGCGTGCGCTCGGCGCTGACGGCTGCCAACCGCCTGGCCATGTGAGACCGCTCAAGCGCTCGCCCTATGCACGCGAGCAAGACTTCTTTGTCGAACGGCTTGGCCACAATGTCATAGACTCCTTTCGCCCTCATCTCGCGCGCCATTTCCGAGCGGGTCTGCACTGCAAGCATCACGCAGGTCATATCGGGCGAAAGCGAGCGAAGCTGCTGGTACACCGACACACAGTCAGTATTCTGGAGAAACTCATCGATGATGATGACATCGACCGGCCTCTCGATGAGCGCGTTCAATAAATGAGGCAGGGTACGGGCCTCGACAACGATATGCTCCTCGCTCAGCAGCACGTGCAGCGATTCCTGGATGCTGTCCTCGCTCGATGCTACGACAATTACATCCATCTCACACTCTCTCCTTCGCGAATATCTGCGTCACCGGCAACGATATCACAAATTCAGTTCCGATGTTTTCGCTGCTTTCAACCGTGATATTGCCCGAGTGCTCCTCGATGATGCCATGTACGACCGCGAGCCCCAGCCCGAGCCCCTTCTCCTTGGTGGTGAAGAATGGGTCAAAAATCCTTCCGAGGTCCTTTCGGCTGATTCCTCTGCCGGAATCACGGACCTTGATGAGAAGAATCTCGGCGTCCTCGGCCGACGCGGCAATGTCGGCTCCGTAAATCATGTGCGCAAGCTGCGCGTGTCCCAACCCTTCGATATTCCGATACCTGCTCTTCCGGAAGCCGACGGCTATTGTCAGTTCACCGCCGTCCCGATCCTTGACCGCATCAATCGCCTGCAGGCTGTTCAAGCAGAGGTTGAGCAGCGCCTGCTTGAGCTGACTTTTGTCACCGATGATCGGGGCAGACGCGACCTCGAATTTCTTGTTTACGGTCACGTGATGCTTGGTGATCTCGGTGCTCAGCAAGAGCAGGACTTCCTCGACAATTTCGATGACGTCGATTGACTCAAACAACGGAGCCGACGGCCGGGCGAACTCGAGCAACTTCTCAACAATGGAGTTGATCCGCTCGACCTCCTCCACGGTGATCGTGGAAAAGATGTCGCGAAATTCCTTGTCCTCGTACTTCGTTGGCAGCAGTTGCGCAAACGTCTTGATGGACACGAGCGGGTTCTTGATCTCATGTGCCATGCCTGCGGCAAGCGTCCCGAGCGAGGCGAGTTTGTCGGCCCTCCACATCTCGCCCTCGAGCACTTTCATTTCCGTGAGGTCATTAAACACGAGCAGAGCGCCCGTTACCTCATTCTTCTCATCCTTGATGAGCGACGTGCTCGCGCTCAAATGGAGAATGGACCCGGTCTCGGAAAGTATCTGGACCTCGCGGTTCGAGTACCTGCCATGGCCGCTGATCGTATCCGTCAGCATTGCCCTGAGCACAGCTGGGAGCATGTCGGTCTTCTGGTTAATCACGCCCTGAGAGCTGAGCCTTAAGATCTCCTGCGCCTTGTCATTAAACGTATTGATTATGCCCCTGCGGTCAATCGCGATGACGCCGCTGCTCATGTATCTCAAGATGTTCTCGTTATGATTCTTGAGCATGATGACTGTATGGTGTAAGAGCGCGTTCTCAAGCGCTACCGCAACCTGATTGCCCAAGGTGGCGAGAAGGTTCAAGTCCTCATTCGAGTAGATATCGGTCAGCTTCTTCTCGCCCAGCGTGAGTAAACCAATGAGTTCTCCCCGGTATATCAGCGGAATGAAGACCTCCGCCTCCATCCGGTCGAATTCCTTCTCGAACGGCGCGAAGTCGGGGTAGGGAAGGGTACGTCGGAACTCATCCTTCACGCACAGCGAGTGCTCCTTGCCGAGTTTCTCCACAATCGCGCTGTCTGCCGGAACCCCACCATCAGACTCACCGAGGCTGACCGGAAGTGACGCTCTGACCGTGAATCTCTTCTCATCCGGGTCCGGCAACAAGAGCGCCGCCGTCTTCACTTGAAGCATTGCGGCAACTTCATGCACGATGCGGTTCTGGAGGTCCTCCAGATCGAGGATTCGCGTCATCGAAGAACTGAATTCCGTGAGCGCTGCCTTATAATCGTATCGACCGCGGAAAAAATATCTGTCAATCGGTAATTCCACCCAGCCTCGCACAGGCTGCACCAGAATCGCCGCAAACGCTGCAGCAAGGAACACATTAGCTCTCGTTGACAGGCCCAAAAACGAATCGAGGAGCAAAATCGAGCCGACGAGCACGATTCCTATAGTCAGAGCCACACTTGCATAAATGAGCGCATTCCGGAAAACCACACCGAGGTCCATGAGTCGGTGCCTGACGATCGCGTAAGAGATGGATGTTACGGCCACCAGCGTGACCAGCGGCGTGAGCGGGGTCGAATATCGCGAAATGCCTGCCAGCGGCAGAAGGAGCGCCATAACCACGACCCCGCTTATTGATACAAGAAGTCCCCAAAACATGTACTTAAGCTGAACACGCTCGAAACGACCGGGATGTCGTAGATACTTTCGCGCCAGCAAGAAAAGTCCATAGCCGGTGAATGCAAGGCAGTACAATACGTAAAGGAGTATTCCCTTCCCGTACACCGGCCTGACGCCGGTACCCACATCCCTGATTCCTATCATAACCAACGGAGTAAATGCAAGGACGGCTGCAAGCGCTCCCGGCACATAAATGCGCAAGAACATCCTGATGGGAGGAAACTCGTCCCGGGTCTCCGGAAACACGTAGGCGAACAGGAGGAAATTACACGCCATCATTGCTCCGGCAAACCATGAGACATGACCCGCGAACTTGAGCATTGTGGGGTCTTTGGCGCTACCGATAATGAAGAGCGCAAGACTCCACAAACCCGCACTGTAAGCGAAAAAGCCAAAGGAAATGTTGATGATTCTCCTGGAGTTCTTAAAGAGAACATACGTAGCCAGGATAAAATTGACCAGAGCGGTGATAAGGATGCTCAGCAGTTCGATGTGCATTCGCGTGCCCGATGCGCTCTCTCGTAAAGCGCCAAAATTCCCCCGCCGACTGTCCGTTGCCGCCGGAACCAGAACGACGCCGCCTTCTCTCGGCCTCGCCGAATCACGCGTTAAGCCTCTTGATTACCAGAGCGGCATTCCCGCCGTCAAGCGCATGATTATTCAAGAGAACTGCGTTCACTCTGTTCCACCGTGCCTCATTTGGCACATAGTCAAGATCGCAGTCCGGATCGGGTTCCTCGTAGTTTATGGTTGGCGGAATGATATCGTTTTGAAGCGTGAGCAGAGCAGATACAAGCTCCATCGGGCCCACACTCGAATTCGGAATGCCCAGCATTGACTTTATCGCACTTATAGGAAGCCTATATGCGTATTCGCCGAACAGTTCCTTGAGCGCCAGCGTTTCCATCTTGTCAAGCATCTGTGTCGATACGCCGTTGGCGCAAACATAATCCACTCGCGCTGGTTGCATCCGTGCGTCTGCAAGAGCCGCTTTCATCGTGTTTAACATCCCCTGCTTGACCGGCAAGGTGCGCATGGAGCCCCGGAACCTGTCCATGGAGGCGAAACCCGCTATTTCTCCATAAATGTTTGCTCCACGCATTCGCGCATGTTCGAGTTCCTCAAGCACCACGAATGCCGACCCTTCCGAAAGCACTGCCCCGTGACGCCCTTTATCAAAGGGCCTCATGATCTTTTCCGGCGCCATCTGCGTATTCTCCGCCATTAACCCGGCAGAGATGTAACCGAGGAAAGTGAAAAGGACTATTGTGCTCTCCGTAGCGCCGGCGACCACTGTTTCCCTGCGGCCCGCACGTATCTCTCTCAGCCCGGCGCCTATCGCATTCATTCCGGATGTGCACACCGTCGAGATGGTGCAGGTCGAGTCAAAAAGCCCAAGCGCATTCGAGATTTCAACGGTCGGCGAGTGAGGACATACAGCAGCTAACCCATAAGGGTGAGCCCGAGGAGAATCTTCGTTCTGCAGGATGAAACGGACCTGATCCTCTATTGAATCCACCGGGGGTGAAGTTGTGCCGACTACCAGTGCGGGCGTCGAATCGGTCCAGTTTTTCGGGAAAATCCCGGCATCCTGCACAGCCATCTTCGCCGCTGCCACTGCAAAATGAGTGTATCTGCCGGTGACACCGATGCGGTCTTCAGTTATATACTTCGAGGGGTCGAAGCCCTTTACCTCACCCGCAACATGGACGGAAAGTTTTGATGTGTCAAAATAGGTAAGAGGTCCAATTCCCGACCTGCCCGCAGTGAGTGATTTCCAGAATGATTCCTTGCCTATCCCCACGGGTGACACAACCCCTACACCAGTTACCACACACCGCTTAGCCATCGGGCAACCTATCCTTCCCCTCGTACTCCGCTCCTCGGCTTCCCCCCAAACAAGGGCCTATGCGGAAAGCAACGTGAATCCATCCTTTCCGGCCGCATGGCCGCCGCAAACGCCGATATCATTCATTGAAAAACGCCTATCTCACTCGGCGCGCGCCTGGCCCTGAGACGCCTCAGAATATCCCAGAACGTTCCCCGTTCGCCCGACCGAATTGC
>QZKI01000111.1 GCA_003598055.1 Candidatus Abyssobacteria bacterium SURF_17
TTGCGTTCGGTCGGCAGATGTCGCAGGGGCAGCAAGCTGCGTCCCTACAACCATGCATCCTCGGATTCGGCAATTCGAGTAACTACCCCGGTTTTCTGTCACGAAGCCACTACAGTATAAATCTGCTCAAGTCCTGGTCTTTGAGAATGTCCTTGAGGCGTTCCTTCACATAATCCGCGTCTATATTGATCGTGCTGCCGGAGCGAGTGGGCGCGTCGAAGGAGATGTCCTCGATGATACGTTCCATGATGGTATGGAGTCGGCGGGCGCCGATGTTCTCAGTCTGCTCGTTCACGAACTCGGCGCTTCTGGCAATTTCCTTGATTGCATCATCGGTGATGATGAGCTCGACGCCTTCGGTTTTCAGAAGACCGATGTATTGCTTCACGAGAGCGTTCACGGGCTCGCGAAGAATACGCTCGAAATCGGCCGCCGTGAGGCTTGAAAGCTCGACGCGCAGAGGGAAGCGCCCTTGAAGCTCGGGTATGAGGTCTGAGGGCTTCGTCATATGGAATGCCCCGGCTGCGATGAAGAGAATGTGTTGGGTGTTGACCGGCCCGTGCTTCGTCGTGACGGTGCTTCCCTCAACGAGCGGGAGCAAGTCACGCTGGACGCCTTCGCGCGAGACATCGGGCCCGTAGCCGGGCTGGCCGCGGCTGGCGATCTTGTCAATTTCATCGAGGAATATGATGCCTGCATCCTGCGTTCTGTTGAGGGCGGCGGAAACGACTTCATCCATGTCTATGAGCTTCTGCGCTTCTTCCTGGGCAAGGATTTTCTTTGCATCCTTTATCTTTGTTTTCCTTCTTTTCTTCTGCGAGGGCATCAGCTTGCCGAGGACGCCTTTCAGGCCGACGTCCATTTCCTCGAGGCCGGAGCCGGAGAAAATCTGGAGCGGAAACGAAGGGGCTTCCTGAACGTCTATCTCGACGTATCGTTCGTCCATCGAGCCGCTTCGCAGCTTTTCGAGCAGCCGGTCACGTGTGGTGCTCGGGGCTTTCTCGGTATCGGTCGGCCCGTGGCCTGCAAAGGTTTCCGGAGTCCCCCCTGCCGAGCTATATTGTGGCGGCAGGATGACGTCCATCAGGCGTTCCTCCGCCATTTTCTCGGCGACTGCGGCCACTGCGGCAGTGCGCTCGGACTTGACCATATTGACGGCAAGCTCGGTAAGCTCGCGAATCATGGAATCAACATCGCGGCCCACATATCCGACTTCCGTGAACTTGGAGGCCTCAACTTTGAGGAAAGGGGCATCGGCAAGTTTTGCGAGGCGCCGTGCGATTTCGGTCTTGCCGACGCCGGTCGGCCCAATCATGATGATGTTCTTCGGGGCGACCTCGTCGCGCAGGTCTTCCGGCAGGTGCTGGCGGCGCCAGCGATTGCGCATGGCGATTGCGACCATCCGTTTGGCCGCGTGCTGCCCGATGATATATTTGTCGAGTTCTGCGACTATTTCTTTCGGAGTCAGTGCGCTCATACCCGATTCAATTCCTTCACGACGACCTCGATGCCGGCCTCATCGAGCATTTCGCGGGAGAGTTTATCCGGGTAGCCGCCGAGCACGACGATGCGCTCGACTCCCGCATTGATCAGCATCTTCGCGCAAAGCACACAGGGCTGATTGGTGCAATAGAGAATCGAGCCGCGCAAGCTGATGCCGAATTGGGCGGCCTGGAGGATGGCGTTTTGCTCGGCGTGGATGCCGCGGCAGAGCTCGTGCCGCTCGCCCGGCGGTATTCCCTCGCGCTCGCGGATGCAGCCGACCTCGTCACAATGTTTGAGTCCGCTCGGTGCGCCGTTATATCCCGTGGCGAGCACACGTTTATCTCGGACAAATATGGCGCCCACATGCCTCCTCAGGCACGTCGAACGGCTTGAGACGAGTCGCGCAATATCAAGAAAGTATTCATCCCACGATGGTCGTGCCACGATTTTCCTCCGATGTTCTTGCGCTATTCACCCCCGCTGTCGGCGGAGGAGACTTCACTAAGAAACGCTCATAGATGTGATTGTCATTGCGAGTCATTCCGCGCTTCGCGGGATGACGAAGCAATCTCTGAGTGTGTATCTTCTAGATTGCCAATGAGATTGCTTCGGTCGCCCGGGTCTGCGACCCTTCGCTCCCTCGCAGCGACGAAACGGTTGGCAGTTTCTTAGAAGTTTGTGAATGCCCATCAGACTTCATTGGGCATCGGGAATCGTTCACAGAGGTCCCGCACCCGCTGCCTTACCTTCGCAAGGCGTGCCTGATCGGAGCGAGCGCTCAGCGCCTCATCGATGAGTTCTGCGATCAAGACCATTTCTTCTTCACCCATGCCGCGCGTTGTGACGGCAGGCGTGCCGGGCCTGATGCCGCTGGTGACAGCAGGACCTTTCTTGTCGAATGGTATCGTGTTCTTGTTGACGGTGATTCCAGCCTGGTCGAGGATATCGACCGCTTCCTTGCCGGTAAGCCCTTTACTCGTGAGGTCGATGAGCATCAGATGCGTGTCGGTCCCGCCCGTGACGAGCCTGAATCCTCGCTCCTCGAGTTCAGCGGCCAAGCGAGCGGCATTGCGCACGATCCGGCGTTGATAGTCGGCAAACTCTTCGCTCATCGCCTCTTTCAAGCAGACAGCCTTTGCGGCGACGACGTGCATGAGCGGCCCGCCCTGAATGCCCGGGAAAACAGTGTGGTCAATCGTGTGAGCATACTCTTTCTTGCACAGAATCATGCCGCCGCGCGGTCCCCGCAGCGTCTTGTGAGTGGTGACGGTAACAAAATCCGCGTGCGGGAACGGGCTCGGGTGAACTCCCCCGGCAATAAGGCCTGCGATGTGCGCAATGTCCACCATCAGGTATGCGCCCAACTCTTTCGCGATTTCGCCGAACTTCGCAAAGTCTATGATGCGCGGATATGCGCTCGCCCCGGCGATGAGCATCTTCGGCTTGCAGGCACGCGCCTGCTCGCGTATCGCATTGTAATCAAGCATTTCCGTCTTGGGGTTCACGCCGTAATGGATCACTTTGTAGAACTGCCCGGAGAAGCTGGCGGATGCGCCGTGAGTGAGATGGCCGCCGTGCGCCAGCTCCATGCCCATCACGACATCATCCGGTTTCAAGAAGCCGAAGTAGACAGCCATGTTCGCCTGTGTGCCCGAGTGGGGCTGCACATTCGCATGCTCAGCGCCGAAGAGCTTTTTCGCGCGCTCGATGGCAAGAATTTCGACTACGTCAACGTTTTCGCAGCCGCCATAATAGCGGTGGCCCGGATAGCCCTCGGCGTATTTGTTGGTCATCACGCACCCCTGTGCTTCGAGCACGGCAGGGCTCGTGAAGTTTTCCGATGGGATGAGCTGGAGTTTGTTCCGCTGGCGCTCCTGTTCGCACTCGATGGCGCGAGCGACCTCAGGGTCGACTTTTGCAAGCAGAGTCGCCTTTTCGTCTACAAATCGCAAAGTCCGTTCCTTTCTGTTGCTTCGGGCCCCCTTATTCTTCGCCGTCAATCTTGCGGATTCGCCTGAGATGCCGACCTCCCTCGAAGGGGGTTTCCATCCAAACGCGGAGGATATCCTTTGCAGCGGGAAAATCAATGATGCGCGAGCCGAGCACGAGGACATTGGAATTATTGTGGGCCCGCGACATCTCAGCCATATACGTATTCAGGCACAGCGCAGCGCGGATGCCTTTGTATCGATTTGCGGTGTAACTCATGCCGAGGCCGCTACCGCATATGAGAACGCCGCGCTCGCACATGTTCCCCAGAACCGCCTCGCAGAGCTTACGGGCATAGTCCGGATAGTCACACGATTCCGTATTGTAGCACCCAAAGTCCTCCACGCCGTGGCCTTCAGATTCCAACTGCCGCTTTACTTTCTCTTTCAACTCGAATCCGGCGTGGTCACATGCCACCGCGAGTTTCATTCTCTTTTCCTTCCGCGTTATAGAGTTTCTTGTCAAATTCACTAACAACGGCGGCAACTTTCTCCGCCGATATCGCTCCCTCTCTTAATAATACAACTTTTTGGCCCGAAACATCCACTATGGTCGAAGGAAGAAGCGACTTCCCCGGACCGCCGTCAACCACCGCATCGATTTCGCCTCTGAAGTAGTCGGTCGCCGCGCGTGCGGTGCGGGCCGCGACCCGCCCGCTCGGGTTGGCACTCGTCGCAACCAACAATCCGCCGAGCGCGCCTGCGATGGCGCGGGCGATAGCATTGTCAGGGATTCTCAGGCAAATGGCCTTCCGCACGTCGAGTGCCTCGGCTGGCAAACTTCCCGAGTCCTTAAGGATGAGCGAGAGCGGGCCGGGCCAGAAGCGGTCAGCAAGCGCAACGGCAACCGGAGATAGTTTGATGCGCCAGGCGGCAAGTCGCTCCTTTCTATCAATGATATACGGGAACGGCTTTGTGCCTTCCCTCCCCTTAAGCACTCTGATTTTGTGGTCAACCTCGGGATTGAAGGCGTCGCCTCCCAACCCGTAAAATGTGTCTGTCGGGTAGGCGATTATGCCTCCGCTCTTCAGCAACGAGGCGATCTCGTTTATGAGTTTAGGCTCCGGCGCGCGCGGATTGAGCTCGAATATCTTCATTCCATTCCAACTATTCTGTGAGCAACCGTTCAAGGATAGCGCGCGCTTTCCTGAGCGCGCGCGCGCGATGACTGATTTTGTTCTTGGCTTCCTCCCCTAATCGAGCGAACGTCGTGCGGTATCCCTTGGGAATGAAGATGGGGTCATACCCAAATCCCGAGCGCCCGGAAGCGCGGGCAGCTATTCTGCCTTTGCACTTGCCGACGGCCGTCCATAGGTTTTTCCCGTCGACTATCGCAACGGCACACATGAAATGCGCTGTTCGCTTCCCGGTCTTGACGCCGCGCAGAAGCCGGAGCAGCTTGCGAACGTTTTCGGCATCTGTGGCTCCATCCCTGGCGAACCGAGCCGAAAAGATGCCGGGCTGTCCCCTGAGATAGTCAACTCGTAGTCCGGAATCTTCTGCAAGTGTAACCAGGCCAGTCTGACGAAAATATGTCTCAGCCTTAATGCGTGCGTTTGCGGCAAACGATTTTCCGCTCTCGACCGGGGGGGTGACATGAGGAAATTCTCTCAGGCTCACTATCTCGATGGGCAGGTCGCGCAGCATTTCGGTGATCTCGCGCACCTTACCCCTGTTGCCGGTCGCGAGCAGGAGTTTCACGGCTGCACCCTCCCGGGGTCGAGGGCAGCCTCTTGCGTTTGAATCAGACACTCGATACCCGATTGGGCAAGGTCCAGCATTTTGTCAAGGAGGGTACGGTCAAAAGGCTCCTTTTCGGCTGTCCCTTGCACCTCGATGATCTTGCCCGAGCGCGTCATGACGACATTCAGGTCAACGTCGGCGCGCGAGTCTTCCTCGTAACACAGGTCCAGCATGGGAACGCCGTCGAGCATGCCGACGCTCGTGGCTGCAACCATTTCTCGAATCGCCATCGAACCGATGCGATTCGAGTCGTAAAGACTCTTGAGTGCATCATGCAAAGCGATGAAAGAACCTGTAACCGCTGCGCACCGGGTGCCGCCATCGGCCTGGATTACATCACAGTCTACCTGGATCGTGCGTGTTCCGAGAGCGGAAAGGTCCACGACAGAGCGCAGGGCACGACCGATCAGCCTTTGAATCTCGAAATGGCGGCCTGAAGCGCCCCGCGTGGTGCGTACACCGGTAGAGCGCGGCAGCATTGCATATTCCGCGGTTATCCATCCCTTCCCTGAACCGTCGAGGAAGGGTGGCACGCCGTCCATGACGGACGCGGTGCAGATAACCCGTGTGTCCCCGACTTCGATCAGAGCGGAACCTTCGGCAAACTTCGTGAATGCTCGCGTGATGATCACAGGCCGCATCTCATCCCACTTGCGGCCATCGCACCTGGGCGCGGCTATCGGATTACTCGACACCGGGAGATCCTTCGGGCACCGGCGCTTGCTCTTCGTGCGGCAGCATAATCTCAGGTAATGACTCCTGAAGCTCTTGAACAGGTTCTTCAGGCTGTTGGACGGGCGCCTCTTCCGGAACAGCGGTTCCTGCATCCTCCTTCACAGCAGATTCTGCTTCTCCCTTCGCGAGATTTATGTTCTGCTCGAGCGACTTGAAGATGTCGTATCCGCGCAGAAGGTCCACAGCCCGCTGAAGCTGTACGTCAGCTATTTCTTCTTCATCTTTCTGCTGCTGTTCGGCATCGTCCGAGGGCGTGTCGGGCTGGGGGGGCATCCTGACCATCGGAACAGAGCCTTCCCTGCTGAGCAGCGCGACAAGCTGCTCTTTACTCATCTTAACTTCGATGTCGGGTATGATGCCGAGACGGTCGATGGAATGCCCGTTCGGCGTAAGGTACTTCGCAGTCGTCAACCGAAGGGCCGAACCGTCGGACAGCGGAATGATGCTCTGAACCGACCCCTTGCCGAACGTCTTTGTGCCAAGAACCACCGCCCTGTTCCAGTCCCTGAGAGCACCTGCTACTATTTCCGACGCGCTGGCGCTTCCTTCATTCACGAGAATCACGATCGGCGTACTCGGCTCGATCGACGGATTGCGCTTTGCATTGAATTTCATATTCTGGTCTGAATCTCGCGATTCGGTGTAGACGATGAGCTGACCCTTGTCCAGAAACTCGTCAGCCACCTCGGCAGCCACGTTCAGCAGTCCACCGGGATTGCTCCGGAGGTCGAGCACGAGGGAGCGCATCCCCTTCTTCTTCAACTCTTCTAAGGCCTTATGCAGTTCCGTCGCCGTCTGTTCGCTGAACTCACGGAGACGGATGCGTGCGATTTTTTCGTCGAGCATTTCCCAATTGACGCTGCGAATCTTGATGTCGTCGCGGATCATGGTGAACTCAAGCTCTTCGGGCATCTTGCCGTCATTTTCGTGGAGCCTGAGGATGGTAATGGTGACCTTCGAGCCTTTTGGGCCTCTGAGTTTCTTGACAGCCTCTTCGAGCACGAGACCCGTCGTGGGTTCTCCGTCGATTTTGATGACCCTGTCACCCGCTTGCACCCCGGCCTTAAAGGCGGGGGTGTCCTCAATCGGTGACACGACGGTGAGCACCTTGTTTTCATCGAGGCTGATGACGATGCCCAGACCGCCGAAGTGTCCTTCGGTCTCAACTTTGAGTTCCTTATAAATATCCGGCGGCATGAATTGGCTGTGAGGGTCGAGCCCATCCATCATGCCTTTCATGGCGCTGTAAATCAGTTCCTTGGTCGGCATTTCCTCGACATAATCGCTTTGGATTATGCTGATGGCATCGGAAAAGATTTCCAGGTCGCTGTATGCCGAGCCGGTCTGTGCGGTCACGTATCCTGAAAGAAGATTGCCGATGACCAAGCCCAGAAGAAGGACCGAGACCAAGAAGAAGAAAAATTCACTCCGATTGCGTTTCATTCAAACTCCTCCTTTGAAGCCAGATAGCGGGGTCAACGGGTTGTCCGTGCTCCCTTATTTCAAAGTAAAGGAAGGGCCCCTTCAGCGAACCGGTGTCGCCCACAAGCGCGATGGGTTGCCCGCCCTTCACCATGTCTCCCTGCTTGACGAGTATGCTCGAGCAGTGAGCATACACGCTAGTGTATCCGTCGCTGTGGTCCATTATAACAAGTTTACCATATCCTCGGAACCAATCACAGTATGCGATGACCGCATCATGAATGGCGCGGACCCGTCCGCCCATGGGTGCGATGATATCGATTCCGGAATGCCTCACATACGTGGTGGAATCCGGATTCTTCGACCGACCAAAGGGTGCGGATACCTCGCCGTCGACCGGCCACGGGAGCAGTCCTTTCATTTCCCTGAAAGGCACCGAGCCTGCCAGCAGGGGCTGGGGCTGCGCCCGTTGGGCTTCTATGAGCTCCTGCAAGTTCCGTGCAGACGCTTCGAGGTCGTTTATTGCGGCCATGTATATGCTTTTCTGTTCTCGAACTCTCGCGAGCAAACCTTCCCGCTGCTCATTCTTCATGGCGACCTGCAACACGCGCAACCTATTCGTTTCAGCATAGAGTGTGTCAAGGTCGACGTGTTTCTGCAATGTTTCCCGTCGTTCCAGGTATTCCGTGCGCAAGCTCTCGGCACGCGCCAGTGATTCAGCTTCCTTCTGTGCAAGAAGGGAGATTATTTGCCTCCGCGTGGTCATTTTCGCTTGGGGAATGTCACACAAGACAACTTCGACCAGCGTGGGCTCTCGGCGATTGCACAACAATCTGAGCAACTGCTCCAGTTCCTCCCGTGAGTTTCCATACTCTTCCTCGCATCGCGCGAGGTCTGTCTGCACCTTTTCCATGGCCGCCCGGTTGGCGGCAATTCTTTTTTCACCAAACTTGATCTCGCGTTTAAGGGCATCTATCTGCTTGTCTCTCGCCTCGAGTTCTTCAAGGATAGCGCGCTCGCGTTGTCCCAGTTCTTCAGCATCCGCCTTGCTTTGTTCGAGCTCGTTTTCAAGCTGTTTCAACTCCTCTCGATAGCGAGTGACCTCGCTCTCGAGGGTTTCCTGAGCGAAACCGACGCTCCCATGCGGCAGCGCTGCAAAAAGGACTACCGCAAGACCGACGAGGGCGTTCCGAACCGAGAGCCGGTTCGCCACAAGAGCAAGCGCCGGGCCAATGGCAAAGGCGACCAGGAAGAAGCCCGTGGGCAACTGGAGCGAGTATCCTATCCTCCTGGAGAGCAGAAACGCCGTTGCGGCGAGTCCTGCGACCCCTGCGGCGGAGCCACAGACTCCCTGGGCAATGCCTTCGACGGTGAGGACCCGTCGGATGAACCGTCTGCTCGCGCCAAGCATTTGAAGCGTCCGGATTTCGCCCTGCCTCGCCGTGGATGCCAGTCTTGCTACATTGAAGATCACCGTCACGAACACGATAGTGCCGAATATGCTCGTTCCTGCCGCAAACATAGCCATGTCGCGACGGAATCGGAGGTATCGCTCAAGCAAGAGCTGCTCGAAACCTACATCATCCACACCCTCGACTGCATTCACCTGAGCGGCAACCTGTCTTATGACCGAGAGGTCACGTCTGCCGGGCGCGAGTCTTATCACAATTGCTGGGCCGAGCACTTCATCGAAGCGGATGGCGTGGAGGTCCAGCGATTCGCCGACGTCGGAGAAGAGTTCCTCCCACAGAGCCTGTGTCGTGATAATCCGCGCCTCGCCCACCTGTGCGATTGAGCGAATGTCGGTGAGCGCCCTTTGGATGTCACGCTCTTCAAGACCGAGGGACAAGAAGGCAACCAACTCCACTCTACTCTCCCACCGTCGCAGCATTGTGTCCACGTTGAGAACAACGAGCGCGAACGCGCCCAGTGCAAAGACGGCCACTGCCATGATCCCGGCAATGGCAAACCCGAGGGTTCGCTCGCGCCGAAAATTTCGGAGGCCCTCCCTAAGAGCCAGAATGTAGCCTTCCCGCAAGTTCATCTGCCGTTCTCGGCCTGGACTCAGACCCGGATGCCTTCGCCATACGTTTGAAGGACGGCTGGTCGAGCATGATAGACCGCTTGCCCGCCAGTTGCGCAAACTCTACATGATGGGTGGCAATAACGGCGGTTGAACCCCGCAGGTTTGCATTCCTGAACAGGTCAGCCACCTTCTGAATTGATTGCCAATCGAGTCCCTCATACGGTTCATCAGCAAGCACTATCTTGGGTCGTCGCGCGACTGCGCGACAGATTTTGACCATCTGTTTCTCATTCTCGGAAACTTGTCGGGGAAACAAATCAGCTTTGTTGGACAATCCGACGTCTCGCAGGTATACGAGAGCCTCCCCCCGTGCATCGGACGAGCGCCAACCGGCGATCTCAAGTGCAAGCGCGATGTTTTCGACGAGACTGTGACGCGGCAGGAGGAAGTCGTCCTGAAACACGATGCCGAGCCCGCGCCTGTACTCGGCAATGCTGCGTCCGGTGATTTCAGTAATGTCACGTCCATCCACAATGATGCGCCCGGCTGCGGGCATCCGTTCAAGCACAAGCGTCCGGAGCAGAGAAGTTTTTCCGGAACCCGCCTGTCCGCAAATAAAGACAAATTCACCCTTTTCAATATGCAGGTTCAGCCCGTCGAGGATTTCATGTGAGCCGTGTCGGAGACAGAGGTCCAACGTGATGATCACTTTGCGGTCGCCTTCTTCGTCACGGCCTCCCGGGCGGCCTCGACTATGTCGCTCGCAGTGAGGCCATATGCGGCCATCAACTCGCCTGGCTCGCCCGACTGACCGAATCTGTCGCGCACGCCGACCCTGATAACCGGCGCCGGGGCAAGCTCGCACACGACTTCAGACACGGCGCTTCCCAGCCCGCCGATGACGCTGTGTTCTTCTGCTGCAACGATTGCGCCCGTCTCGGAGACAGCGGACAGTATGGCGTCGCGGTCGAGCGGTTTGACGGTGCTCATATTGACTACACGCGCGCTGATGCCTTCCTGCAAGAGCGCCTGAGCGGCCGAAAGCGCGGCGTGCACCATCGCGCCGATGGCGATGATGGTGAGGTCGGACCCATCGCGCAGCACGGAAGCCTTGCCGAGCGCAAACTCATAGTCTTCCTCATAGATTACCGGGACGCCGGACCTTCCGAGACGCAGGTATGCAGGACCGGGAGTTTCCACTAAAGCAGCGACTGCCTTATCGGTCTCCACTGCATCGGCGGGCACAACGACCTTCATGTTCGGGATAACGCGCATCAGAGCGATGTCTTCGATGGATTGGTGGGATGAGCCGTCGGGACCGACGGCAATGCCCGCATGTGAGGCGGCGACCGTGACGTGAAGGTTTGTGTAACAGATGGAATTTCGTATCTGCTCCCAGGCGCGGCCGGTGGCGAAGATTGCAAACGTGCTGGCGAAAGCGACCTTACCCGCGGCCGCAAGACCTGCTGCTGTGCCCATCATGTCGGCCTCCGCAATGCCGAGGTCGAAAAATCGTTCGGGAAACTTTTTCTTGAACTTGATCGTTTTCGTCGACTTAGCGAGGTCTGCGTCGAGCACAACGATGTTCGGATTTCGTTCACCCAGCCGGACAAGCGCGTCTCCGTACGCATCGCGTGTGGCAATCTTTTCTCCGCGCTTCGGCATTATGCGAATTTCCCCCATATTCATGACATCTCGGCAAGCGCGCGCGCGCATTCCTGTTCTGTGGGTGCAACGCCGTGGTAGTCGACCACATGCTCCATGAACGAGACGCCCTTCCCTTTGACCGTCCTCGCAACGATGACCGTGGGCCTGTGCTTGACGGCGCGTGCAGCCTCGAAGGCAGTGAGTAATGCAGCCATGCTATGGCCGTCGACCTCTATGACGTTCCAGTCGAAACTCTCCCATTTCGCCGGGATCGAACCGAGGGATTTGACTTCGTCAGTGCGCCCGTCTATCTGCAACCCGTTATTATCAATGATCGCGCACAGGTTGTCGAGTTTGTGGTGGGCGGAGGTCATGGCGGCCTCCCATACCTGACCTTCCTGGATTTCCCCATCGCCGAGCAATACGTAAACGCGATATGAGCGTCCATCCAGTCTTGCGGCAAGGGCCATACCGTTGGCGATGGAGAGTCCCTGCCCAAGTGAACCGCTCGACATCTCGACGCCGGGCGTTTTCAAGAAGTCCGGGTGACCTTGAAGCGGGCTGTTCAGTTTCCTGAGGTCATCGAGCCATTTCATGGGGAAATAGCCTGCGCGCGCGAGAACGGAATACCATGTCGGCGCACAATGGCCCTTTGACATCAAAAACCGGTCGCGGTCGGGCCAGTCAGGCCGGTGCGGGTCATGCCGCATTACATGGAAATAGAGGGCGACCACGATGTCGGCACAGGAAAGACTTCCGCCGGGATGGCCCGATTTGGCTTTGGCAAGCATCTGCACGATATCCCGTCGAACATCCTGTGCCCGAGCTTCAAGCACGGCAATTGTGTCCTCATCAGGGGGCATTTTCTGTCTCCACAGCATCGAGGAAAATCGTTGGGGAGCACTGTGCCGGTGTTGGCGGCACAAAACGGCGACATCACTCCCGCGGTGATTTCCCTGTCACGGTAAGGCGGCGGAAAACCCCTCGCAATGGCGGGGAAACCGCAGGTAGTGTGAGCACTAGTGTATCAGATTGGCCGAAAAATGTAAACCAAAACAGACACTGTTTGGAGGGGGAAATCACACCTTGATCTCATACTTCCTGATGCGGTATTGCAGTGTCTTGTATGTCATGCCGAGCAACTTCGAGGCCTTGAGAATGTGGCCGCCGGTTCTGGAGAGCGCCTCACAGATAAACTGTTTCTCAACGTCTTCTATGGCAATCCCCTGCTCGGGCAAGCGCAATCCGTCGGCCTGCTGAGCAATTGTTCGCGGCGCGAGGAGGTTTTGCGGCAGGTCCGAGAGCTCAATTTTGTCTTTGTCGGTAAGCACGAGGAGGCGCTCGAGCGTATTCTCCAGCTCGCGCACATTGCCCGGCCAATAATAGGCCACAAGCCTATCGACGACAGCCGAATCGATGGTCGGGTACTTTCGCTGAAATTTCTCGGAGAGCTTCTTCTTGAAGTGGTCGATGAGCTGAGGGATATCCTCCCTGCGCTCGCGCAGCGGTGGAACCTCGATAACGATAACGTTGAGCCGGAAAAACAGGTCCTCCCGGAAATTTCCTTTTGCGACCTCCTGCTCCAGATTCTTGTTCGTCGCGGCAATGACGCGCACATCGACGGGCATCAATTCGGTACCGCCGACGCGTTCGATTTTCATTTCCTGCAGAACGCGGAGAAGCTTCGCCTGCAGGTCCAGTGACATATCGCCGATCTCATCAAGAAAGATCGTGCCTCCATCCGCGAGTTCGAATTTTCCCTTCTTCATCTGAATGGCTCCCGTAAAGGCGCCTTTCTCGTGGCCGAAGAGCTCGCTTTCGATAAGATTTTCAGGGACGGCAGCGCAATTGACAGCGATGAAGGGCTTCTTCTTACGGGGTCCATTGAAGTGAATGCTGCGTGCGACGAGTTCCTTGCCCGTGCCGCTTTCGCCCTGGATGAGGATGGTGCTGTTCACCGGAATGGATTTCTCAACAAGCCTGAAAAGCTTCTGCATTTTGGGGCCGGCGCCCACGATATTCGCCACGGTGAACCGGGTTTCCACCAGTTCTCTGAGTTCGAGATTCTCCTGGCGAAGCCTCTTATGCTCGATCGCCTTCTGAACCGAAACGAGCAATTCATCTTTGCCGAACGGCTTGGTGACATAATCATGCGCGCCGTGCCGCATCGCCTCGACCGCACTCTCAATGGAGCCGTACGCCGTCATGACGATGACTTCGGTCTCGGGTGAGAGCCGCTTGGCTTCCTTCAGAACATCCATTCCGGTGCCGTCGTCCATCTTGAGGTCAGTTATGATGAGGTCAAGCCGATTTTTTTCAACCTGTTCGATTGCTTCGGTCACGCCCGCGGCCTGAGCAACCTCATAACGCGCGCGTGTGAGCACATCGGAGATGACTTCCCGTTGTGCGTCCTCATCGTCGACCACAAGTATTCTTGTCTGCACGCTCATTGCCTTCTCGTCGGAATGGACACGTTCACGGTGGTGCCGCGCTCCTCCCGGCTCTCCAGGAAGATTTCTCCACCATGCTTCTCAATTATCGTCTTCGTGAGGGACAGGCCGAGACCGGTGCCAGACGGTTTCGTCGAGAAATATGGGTCGAACACGCGGTCCATGACATCCAGAGGAATTCCCTGGCCACGGTCGCTGATGGAAATGAACACTTGACCATTGGTTTCGGCCATATTCACGTTAATCGTTCCTGGGGCACCTGAGGCTTCCATCGCATTTATCAGGATATTGAGCAAGGCGCTTTTCATGAGTTGGGGGTCAAGCATTGTGTCCGTTGAATACGTCGGAATTGACGCCTTGATGCTGAGACCTCTATTCTGTGCGTCCTTCTCTACAAGGTGCACAGTTTCTTTCAAGAGCTTGTCGATTCGGTATGGCCGCAAGGAAAGCTCGCGTTCTCGGGCCAAGGTGAGAAAATCTTTTACAATTCCGTCAAGTCTGTTGACTTCTTTAATGATGGTGTCGGCATACTTGCTGAAGGACGCCTCGTCGAGTTCGCGCTGCAAGAAGAGATCCTTGAGATGGGAAATGGTGAGTTTGATACCGTTGAGCGGGTTGCCGATTTCGTGCGCAACGCCGGCTGCAAGATTCCCGAGAGCGGACAGCCGTTGCGTGCGGGCGAGCATTTGCTCCATTTTCGCCTTCGTTCTCAGAGCTTCGACCATTTCATTGAACTTGACCTCAAGGGTCAAAACCTCGCTTGCGTTGGGCTTGATATCGATCTCGTGGAGGTTCCCCTCGCTGATCTCCTGGCACGTGGTCGCCATGGCGCGGAGGGGCTTGAGGAGTTGGAAGATGAAATAGCACAATGCGGCGATGGTGCCGAGGAACAGGAGAACAAGCGCAACGAGCACCTTACTCTGAAGCGCTTTCACCAAATGGGTTTGCGGTGAAATCGCGAGCGCAATGCTCACATATCCAACGGGCTTTGAGGCGACCATGAGCGGCAAGGTTTGAAAGTACATGGTTGTCTTTCTGCCGCCCTCAGGCTGAATATCCACAACCTGGGTGTTGGCCGCGCCAAATTCGAGAAGAGGCATTTGGTCCGACTGGATGCTGGTGACGAGATTTCTCTGCGAATCATAGACTATAATAGCATCAACGCCGTGGAGGCTCTTGAGGTCCGACAGGCTGCTGCCCAAGATGTCCTTCGGCACGTCTTCTGTTTCATATTCCGTAAGCTGAACCTGGAGTCCGCGCAGGATTTCGGAGCTTTTCTGCTCCATTTCGGCCAGAATGCTCTGCTGATAGCGATACAGGACGCCGAATATGCTCCCGATGAGGCACAACGTGAGGACGATGCAACACAGAATTAATTTGAATACCAAAGACTTATGCCACTTCATCGCAGCCCTTTCCCGGGCGGGGACATCCTGACTTTAGTATACCGTCCAGACCGTTTCCTGTCAATTTTCTCATCTGAAAAGTAGAGAATCGGGCTTAGAGCACGGGTATGCGCAGTGCTCATTGGAGCCGTGTGGTTTCTCGTTGTCAGCGGCTTGATTCGGCGGGATGTGCGAACTGCACAGGTGTGCGCTAACTGATAACTGGATGCTTGGTATGGTCCTTGTCTGAAGACATGTCTGCCCGGAGACCTTTATGCGCCCGAAATGCGACGCGAACCGCCGCAAGTCTCGAGGGCCTTCCTGGCGACACTGAGAATTTCTTGCCCCTTCACCGGCTTGTTGATGTACTCGAAGGCGCCCAGGTTCATCGCATCCATGTAGGACTCGACTTCACCATAGCCCGTGATGAAGATAACAGGTACATTGACTTTCTTCCTCTTGATTTCTTCCATCAACTCGATCCCGTCAAGCCTTGGCATGCGAAGGTCGGAAATGATGAGGTCAAATCTGCTTTTTCCAAGGGCTTCGAGCGCTTCCTCTCCGTCACCGGCTGCCGTGACATCGTAGCCTGATTTCTCAAACAATTTTTTCATCGCTCTGCGGAATTCCGGGTCGTCGTCCACGAGAAGAATTTTCTGCTTTTCAGTCACCGGGGTCGCTCCTTTTCGTTGCCCTACCGTTCTATTATATCCCCCGATTTCATGATTGGCAACCTGAGGAGAAAAGTTGTCCCCTTTCTCGCCTTCGCATAGAACTCTATCGTGCCCCCGTGCGCTGCCATGATGTCTCGCACGATGGGCAGTCCCAACCCGGTTCCACTTTCCTTTGTGCTGAAGAACGGCCTGAATAGTTTTGCGGCATCTGCGTTGCGGACGCCCGAACCCGTGTCGGAAATGACTATTTCCACCCACCGGCCTGATATGTGAGTGGCAGTGCGGATTTTCCCGCCCCCGGGCATAGCCTCAGCAGAGTTCTTATACAGGTTCATGATCGCTTCTTTGAAGCGCCCCTTGTCGAAATACAGACTGGGCAAATCTGATGAGAATGCGTTGACAAATGTGATATCCCGCGAGTCCATCTCTGGCCGCATAAAATCCTGAAGCTCCTTCAAGACCCTATTCAAACACTGGCGACGAAATCGCCTCGCAGGATTGCGCGCAATCACCAGATAATCGCGCGTGATCGTGTCGAGCTGGTCGAGTTCATTCATTATGGCTGCGATAAGCTCACCCGGATCGGTCTTGACACGCTCGTCAGAACTGCGCTTGAGCTCTGCCTCCAACATCTCCATGTTGAGGCGAATCGAAGCCAGCGGATTCTTCACCTCGTGGGCAATAGTTGCCGCCAACAGGCCAATCAAAGCCAAATCTCGCCCGTGGGCCGCGTCGCTAATGGTATCCGCGATCTTGCCATGCCGCTTGACTCCGCCCGATAGGGTGGAGCCAGTCTTCCTCTTTCGTGAAGCGTCAACGAAGACTCCGACCATTCCTGCGACGCGGCCCTCACGACTTTTCACAACCCTTGCCCGAAGAAGACACGGCAATTCTTTGCCATGCTTCGTCTTCAAGGTCACCTTCCAACGCTCCACGCGACCGAACTCGGCTAGTCTGGCAAGGATTCTGCCAACGTTCCTTCCGACAATGAATTCGCCCGCTGAGCGTCCGTTGATGTCCTCAGGAGAATGACCGAGCAGTTTCTTGAAAGCGGCATTGTGACTTGTTATAATGCCGCGCGCATCGGTGAAGAGAATTGGAGTTGTGGGCAGCCATTCGATGAGTTGGTCGATGACCTCGCGCTGCCAGAGGGAGATCTCTGTCGCTTTACCGCGGGCACTGTCATGGAGGAGGCCGCTGAGCTTTGGCGAGGGCGTCCTATTTAATGAACGGTCGTTCCGGCGGGAGCCGCCCCTCGACACAACTGCCTCCTCCAGCAACCTAAAGACAACGCGAAAGTGCTCAGGGGTGAACGGCATCCTTCATTATATCATCAAAACGTTATCTTGAGGTGTGCTTTCCTGAAGATTTCTTGTTGGGCGTATACCTTTGTATGGCGTGCCAGCATCTCTCTTGAACTTGCGGTCAACCTGGAGCACGCGTTTCATCGGTTTGCTGTGTAATGCTTGGGGTCAGGGCAATTCTCAGCAGGAAGGGGACTTGCCGCCAGCAATCGTGGAGAGGATGGAGATTTCATCGCCTTCGTTAAGAGAATAGTCGAGCGCGTCGGGCGGCTCCATGCGGTCGCCATTCAGGAGAAGTGTTGCACTACCCTGTTTGAGGAGTTTGGCGAAGAATTTTCGCCCGAGAACATGTTTCTTGTCAAGGCGGCCAAGAACTCTTTTCAGTGTGTCACCCTTGGCGAGTGGCTCCTCGAAGGTGCGATTCAGCGGCTGCCCGGAGAACACTCCAGCGACTTTGATTTTGACAGTCATACGCTGTGCGGCCTCAGCTAAACGCTCGTTCTGCCCAGCGGCATTCTTCAATCTCGGTAGAGGTCCTTGACCACATTGGTGAGCCCGAGCGATTGAAGCCTTTGCTTGTCGGGAATTCCTGTCTGGTAGTTCCAACCGAGCTTTTGATAATAGCGACTGGCCATCGTATCGAGGTCAAGCGTAACGTCGGCGAGCGGACCTTTCTTCAGTGGTGGATACCCTCCGGCCCGATTTCGGATTTGCGTATCGACTGGTTTTATGCCCTCACGCACATTAAAGCAATGTCTTAAGGTAAGTATCCTTTCTCCAATTGTGAGAAAGGCTTGTGTATCAAGCTTCCAGCCGGTTGCCGCATTGATCCACTCGAAGAGCGGATACTCTCCCACGAGCAGGCCGAAGAGACAGGCGCCTGCGCCGTTGGCTACTTGAACGAACGTACTGTTGACGGTCTGGTGCTCGCCCACCCGGCTGTAGTTATACTTAGACGACTTCAGTGATACCTGTTTGAAGGGCTTGATGTGCTTGAATTTCCTGTGCAGCTCCATGAGCATGACGTATGTATCCGAAGAGATTGTATGGCGTCCCGGGGTGGGCTCAACCTCATACGCCGTCCCGAACGTCGGGTCGAAGCGCGGATCATGCATAGGGAGTTCTTGTCCGCCCGCATGAACTGCGAACTTTTCGGAGCCCTTCCCTATCCTTTCAGCGGCGCGTTTTACTCCGTCGGCCAGCACGTCCCCGAAGCCGGAGCGGGCGGCAATTTTTTTCGTCATTTTCACGATGGCATCCGCATTGCCCCATGTGAGCTTCAGACCGTCCGTGTCTCGGTCGGTTATGATTCCGTTCTCGTAGCACTCGATGGCAAACGCGATTGTTGCGCCTGCCGAGATAGTGTCAAGCCCGGCTCGGTTGCAAATGTCATTCGCGGCGATGATTGACTCGATGTCGTCGTTCAGACACATCGTTCCGAACGCGCCGAGCGTTTCGTATTCCGGCTTGTGGCCTTCCTCGACTGCATATTCCCCCTGTTTGACTTTCACGATTCCGCCGCAGCCGAGGGGGCAGAAAGCGCAGAAATATCGCTTCTCCTGATACTTGACCACGTTTGCATCGCTGATCCTGGACGACTTGGAGTCAATCGGGAAGTCGTGGTACCCGCTGCCACCCCAGTTCTTGACCGGCGAATCGCCGCATTCGGCCGAATACGCTGTCATGCCGGCGGTGCCATAGCGCGTGATGAGTTCTTTGTATGTTGCCGGAGGCGTGGCGAACAGGAAGGGGAAGAAACTTCGAACCATCTTCCCCATGAAATTGATGTTATCAACCGACGTTTTGTCTTTGAATGGCGGTTTCCGCTTGAACTTCTCCAGATAGCTTTTTCTCAATCTGGAGAAGGTATCGGGGTCGGCAATCTCGGTTTTCTTGTCCCCGAGAGCGGCAATCGCCTTCAGTTTCTTTGAACCCATGACGGCTCCGAGCCCGGAACGCCCGGCCGCCCGGCCTTTGTCGGTTATCACGCCCGAGATGAGCGAAAGCTTTTCTCCCGCTGGCCCGATGCAGGCTATCTGGTATTTCTTGTCGCCGAGTTTTTCACGAATCAGGTCTTCTGTCTCGACGCAATCCTTCCCCCAGACGAACGAGGCGTCCACCAACTCTGCTTTGTCTTCCCGAATTACGAGGACGACGGGCTTTTCGGATTTGCCCTTCACAAAAACGGCGTCATAGCCGGTGCGTTTGAGCATGGGCGAGAAGTGACCGCCGGAATTGGCGTCTCCCCATGTGCCCGTGAGAGGTGATTTGCCGACGACCATGTATCGTCCGGTGAATGGAGCGCCGGTACCCGTGAGAAGTCCGGTTGTGAAGCCGAGGATGGCGTCCGGGCCGAGCGCGTCGACCTTCGGAGGTTGGCGGTCATAGACGATCTTGGCGCCGAGGCCGTATCCGCAGAGGAACTCACGGTACGTTTGCTCCGGTATGTCCTCCGCCCAAATTTTGCCGGTGGTAAGGTCGGCCCAGAGCACTTTTCCCATATATGCGTTGGGCATTTGTTCCTCCTTACGGTTCATCCAAAGATATCCATAGCCTCCAATTTTCTCTTGAGAATCTGGAGAAAGCGTGCCGCTGGAGCGCCGTCGACGAGTCTGTGGTCGAACGAGAGGGAAAGCTTCATAATGGGAGCAATGACGATTTGGTCCTCCTTCACTACCGGCCTTTTCACCAGCGAGCCGACGCCGATGATGGCGGCCTCAGGAAGGTTGACGATTGGGGTAAAGCAGTCGATGTCGAAAGCGCCGAGACTTGAAACTGTGATGCTGCTGCCCGTCACGTCGTCCACCTGGAGCTTGCCCGCGCGTGCTTTCTCGATGAGCGCGGCCGACTCTTTCGCGATGGTCTGCATATCCTTCTTGTCCGCATTCTTGATGGAAATGGTAATGAGCCCGTCATCGAGCGCGACGGCGAGCGCAACATTGATGTCGGCATGCTCGCGAATCATATCTCCTTCGAGCGAGACATTGAGCGCGGGATATTCGCGGATTGCGGACGCAGTCGCCTTGACGAGGATTGTGTTAAAAGAGAGGTCAACGCCGGCCTCGCGCTTGAAAGATTCGCGGTTGGCTTCGCGATAATTCACGGCCTGCGTCATATCGACCTCGGCGAAATGGACGACTCGCGCAACCGTCCGCGCGCTGCGGGCCATATTATCAGCGATTGAACGACGCATCTTCCCCATCGGGATGCTCTCACCCGGTCTGCCGCTAACCGCTTCCTGCGGCTTGGCCTTCGATTCTTCGACGGCCCGGAGGACGTCCTCGCGAACGATTCGCCCGTCGGGGCCGGTGCCTTTCACGAGCGAAAGGTCAACCCCGTGCTCTTTCGCGAGTCGCCTGGCGGCGGGCGAGACTTTTGTTCCGGTTTCAGCCTCTTGCTGTTCGGGTTCGGGCGTCGCTTCTTTCAGGACCTGCCGCCGCTCCCATTCTTCGCGAGTGATTGCGACGGCGCGTGTATCCGCAACGATGGCATCGAGGCCCGGTATTTCTTCATCGGCCTCCGCTATAACAGCGACCGCTTTACCGCAAGGGATAACCTCTCCTTCAACAGCAATGATTTTTCTTACCACGCCGGATGCGGGCGACTCGACAAGGGTTGTGACCTTATCCGACTCGATTTCCAGCAAGTCCTCGCCCTTTTCGACGTGTTCGCCTTCCTCTTTGTGCCAGAGGACAACCAGCCCTTCCCGCATAACGAGGCCAAGTTTCGGCATTACAACCTTCGTTGCCATTTCATTCTCCCAACCTTAATTCCGAGCGACCACGCGGGACCGCTCGGGACGGGCCGTCCCCACAGTGAATCTGTCCGACAATTCGAGCGGGCCATGGTAGGGACAGTTCGCGAACCGCCCCAGCAAACTTACAAGTGGTGCCGTAGGGGCGCAGCATGCTGCGCCCGCGGGCAAACACGAGGTTCGCCCCTACAGGGATACATTCTCATAGTTATTGGACAGCTTCACAGTCTTCCTGTTGGTGCGACAGCCCAAAACTTTCCTCATTCCCCCACGAGCGCGCGAACGGCGTTCTCTATCCTCTCTTCATTTGGGATGACCGTTTGTTCGAGGATGGGAGAGAACGGAACCGGCGTGTCGAGTGCGGCCACACGCTCGATAGGCGCATCGAGATAGTCAAAGGCCTCCTTAGCCACTCGGGCTGCGACTTCAGCCCCGAACCCGCCGGTAAGGCACCCTTCCTCCACAATGACGAGCCGACCCGTTTTCTTCACCGAACTAATAATGGTGTCTATGTCGAGCGGAACGAGCGTGCGTGGGTCGATGACCTCGACGGAGATGCCTTCGCTCTGGAGTTTCTCTGCAACACTGAGTGACTTATTTACCATTGCCGAGACAGCGACGACCGTTACATCTTTCCCCGGCCGCTTTACGTCCGCTTTGCCGAACGGAATCGTATAGTCTTCCTTGGGAACCGGGCCCGAGCTGAAGTACAGCGACTTACTCTCGAAGAACAGCACCGGATTGTCGGACCGGATTGCGGTTTTCAGCAATCCCTTTGCATCGCGCGGAGTCGACGGCACCGCTATCACGAGGCCGGGCACATGCATGAGCAGCGCCTCGGGACTCTGTGAGTGTTGAGCGGCCGCTGAGAAGCCGGCTCCCATATTTGTCCGGATGACAAGCGGCATCTTCACCTGTCCGCCGGTCATGAACCTGAGCTTCGCCGCCTGATTGATGATGGGGTCCATACTGCAGGTGAGGAAATCGGAGAACTCGATTTCCGCAACCGGCCTGAGCCCTGTCATCGCAGCTCCGACGGCGGCTCCGGCTATGACGTTTTCACTGATAGGCGTATCAAGGACGCGCTCTTCCCCGAATTCGGACGCAAGTCCGGAGGTCACACCGAACACGCCGATGGTAACATCCTCGCCGAGCAGAACGACTGTCGGGTCGCGCCTCATCTCCTCGCGAAGGGTCTCCTGTATTGTCAAGGCGAGAGGCAGCTCATCTGCCTCGTCGAGTGACGGCATCTTTTCGGAGATTGTCTCGGGGCTGAACACGTTATCTTTCACCGTGGCAGGGTCGGGCGACGGGCTTTCCTCTGCGAACTTGATAGCAGCCTTGATAGCGTCATCCACCGTGCGGTCAATGGCATCCAATTCCTCGTTGGTGGCGGCGTCTTCGGTGACGAGTTTTGTGCGGAAGTTGGCGATAGGGCACTTTTTTTTCCACTCTTCCACTTCTTCCTCGCTCCTGTATGAGTAAACATCTCCTTCGTAGTGGCCATGCCAACGATATGTCTTGCACTCGATGAGGGTCGGCCCCTTACCCGAGCGCGCGCGCTCGACGGCCTGTTGGGCGATTGTCTTGACCGCGACTACATCATTTCCGTCCACAATCACGCCGGGCATCCCGTATGCCCTCGCTCTTTCAGCGATGTCTCTTACTTTCGAGTGTTTGGCATACGGGGTGAACTGGCCGTAGAGGTTATTCTCGCACACGAAGATAACGGGGAGGTCCCAGACGGAGGCAAGATTCATGCTCTCATGGAACATGCCTTCGGTGGTCGCGTCGTCTCCGAAGAAGCAGGCCACAACCTTGCCGCTCTTGAGCACTTTTGTGCTCAAGCCTGCGCCGGCGGCAATCTGAGTTCCCGCGGCCACGATTCCATTGGCGCCAAGGATGCCGAGGCTCACATCAACGATGTGCATCGAGCCGCCTCGGCCGCGACAGTATCCGGTTTCTTTTCCATAAAGCTCGGCCATCATCTTGTTAAGGTCACCGCCCTTCGCGATGAGATGGCCGTGGCCCCGGTGAGTGCTTGTTATGTAGTCGTCGGGGCGGAGACTCGCGCAGACACCAACGGCAACGGCCTCCTGCCCCGTATAGAGATGGACGAAGCCGGGGATGTTTCCGCCCGCGAACTGGACCGAGACCTCTTCCTCGAATTTGCGAAGCCTTTGCATTGATTCATACAGGTTCAGCAACTCTTGTTTCGACAAGCCCATAAACTCGATACCTCCACTGCTCCGTGCCTAGTTCAGGAATGCTTTCACCATGTCCGCGTGACGCGGCGATGATTAAAAGGCCCTTTGCTCCTTGAGTTCTGCGATAACCCTCGACATGCTGTCTGAGTCAAGGTTATAACGATTGTAAAGGGCTTCTGGATAGCCTATCTCCGAGTATTCGTCCCGAACGCCCAGCCGCTTGAGTTTCACGGCGGCACCTTCTTCTGCGAGCACCTCGGCGACGGCGCTCCCGAGACCGCCAATAATGTTATGTTCCTCCGCTGTGATGATGAATCTGGTTTCCTTTGCAGCCTTGACGACTGCCTCGCGGTCGAGCGGCTTGATCGTGTGCATATTGATGACTCGCACGCTCACTCCCTCCCCCTCGAGCTGGCTGCTCACGATAACACCCGCATTTACGGCGACGCCGCAGCAAATGAGCGTGATGTCCGACCCGTCCCGCATGAGAACTGACTTGCCTATTGTGTAATCATAGTTTTCGTCCTCATACGCGGCTGGCTCGAAGCCCCGTCCGATGCGAATGTACGCGGGGCCGGGCAAATCCACGCATGCGGCAACGGCCCGGGCGGTCTCAATCGAATCGGCGGGCACAATCACCGTCATGTTCGGCATGGCGCGCATGATGGCGATGTCCTCGGTGGCGAAATGGGTCGGCCCGCCCGTGCCCATGCTCAGGCCGGAGTGAGTCGCAACGATCTTGACGGGGACGTTGTTGTACGCGATGTCGGTTCTCACCTGCTCGCACGCGCGCATCGAGGCGAAGGCGGCAAAGGTGCTCGCAAAGGGAATCTTGCCCGCCCGGGCAAGCCCGGCTGCAATGCCGAAGAGATTCTGCTCGGCGACGCCCACGTTGAAGAAGCGCTCGGGATATGCAGCGGCGAATTCGCCGGTCTTGTTCGAGCGCATGAGGTCGGCCGTAAGCACGACAACATTTTTATTTTGCCGTCCCAACTCGACTAGCGCCTTGCCGTAAACCTCGGCCTGCGTGAGCATATCGAGGTCATGGATGGTGAATGTCATACCTTCAGCCATGGAACAGTTCCTTCTTTAGCCTATTTCGGAATGGTCGCATCGATCTCTTGAACAGCCTGTGCTTCAAGGTCACTGTCTATTGCACCATAGTGCCACTTGCTCTGGCCCCGCATAAACGATACACCATGCCCCTTTTCCGTATGAGCAATTACCACGGTGGGCACATCGCTGGTCGGCAGCGGAAGTTCTTCGAAGACATTCAGAATCTCGGTCATGTTCTGCCCGTTGACCTCGATGACATTCCACCGAAATGCTCTTAATTTATCGGCCAGCGGCTCGAGTGCCATCAACATCTCGGTCGGTCCGTCAATAGTGAACTTGTTCCTGTCAATGATGGCCACCAGATTGCCCAGCTTGAACTGTGCAGCACTCATCAGAGCTTCCCACGTGCTCCCTTCCTGCATCTCTCCGTCGCCGAGAAGACAGAATACGCGCCATGTGGCTCCGTCGAGTCTTGCTCCGAGCGCCATGCCGACGGCCACAGCGAGGCCGTGTCCGAGAGACCCCGTCGAGTGCTCGATGCCCGGCGTCGAGTGGGCGTTGGTATGCATTCCGAACGGGCTATCCAGTTTGTTGAAGGTTTCGAGTTTCTCCTCGGGGAAGAAGCCGACTTGAGCAAGAATTGGGTCGAGTGCAATCGCGCCATGCCCTTTGCTCAGGATGAATCTGTCGCGGTCGGGCCAGCTCGGATTCTTCGGGTCAAGATTCATGATGTGATGATAGAGCGCTACCGTAACGTCCACCATCGAAAGCGCACCTCCCAGGTGACCGCCCATGGCGATGCGCGCGAGCTCGAGAATTTTCTTACGCGTTTCAGCGGCCTTCGTTACAAGATACTTCTCGAGTTCTTTCCGGTCGGTGATATGTCTTGTGGTTGTCTGTGCCAAGGTTCATTCCTCCCCAAGAAACTAGCCCCATCTCTTGCAGGGACACCCTCACGAGGATGATAATACGCTGTCAGGAGTTCGATATGGTTATACCGGAATGCATTTGAATCCAAAAGCCTCCGCCACCCCGCAGTGCGTCACGTTGCCCTCGGCGATATTGACACCCTTCTTGAGGATTGGATTATCCTTGACAGCGCGCTCCCACCCCTTATTGGCCAGATCGAGGCCATATTGAAGCGTTGCATTTGTCAGGGCGTATGTTGAAGTTCTTGGGACGGCCCCCGGCATGTTCGCGACGCAATAATGTACCACCCCTTCTTCGATATATGTCGGATTGGTGTGGGTGGTGGGATGAGATGTTTCACAACTGCCGCCCTGGTCTATTGCGATGTCCACGAGCGCAGAACCTCGCCGCATGCGCTTGAGCATCGCGCGCGTGATGAGTTTGGGCGCGCGCGAACCTGGAATGAGAACTGCGCCGATCACGAGGTCGGCGCCCGCGACCGCCTGCTCGACGCTCGCCGGATTCGACATCAGTGTGGAAATATGCCCCTGCATTATATCATGGATGTATCGTAGCCGAGCCGGATTAATGTCCAGAATGCTCACGCGCGCGCCGATTCCGACGGCAACAGAACAAGCGCTCGCGCCCGCGATGCCGGCTCCAATGATAACCACCTTGGCGGGAGGCACGCCCGACACTCCCGGAAGAAGGATACCGCTTCCTCCGTTTTTCGCTTCGAGACAGTATGCCCCCATCTGAATCGAAAGGCGGCCGGCCACCTCGCTCATGGGCGCGAGCAGTGGCAGCGTGCCGTCATCGAGTTGAATTGTCTCGTAGGCAATTGCTATGACCTTTTTCTGTATGAGTTTTTCCGTGAGCGCGCGGTCTGCGGCAAGGTGCAGGTAGGTGAATATCACTTGCCCCTTTCGCATCAGCGGGAACTCGGGCTCAAGCGGTTCCTTCACCTTGATGATCATGTCCGCCCGCTCCCATATCTCTTTCACGTCCGCGCATATCTGTGCGCCCGCCGCAGTATAGGCATCATCAAGGATGCCGCTTCCGACTCCCGCGTCCTTTTCGACCAGAACCACGTGCTTGTTCCCCACGAAGGCGGAAACCCCTGCTGGCGTAATTGCCACGCGCTTCTCATCCGTCTTAATCTCCCTTGGAACCCCAATGATCATCGCTTCCTCCCGTCACCATGTCCAGCCGGGCCTCGTTCCCGAATCACCTCTTCGGGCTGGGGGACCTTCTTCGGCCCGTTCGCTTCCCTCGCCTCTCCGCTATTATCCCTATCTGAAGAATCTTCAAGATCTCGTGGAAATGATCTTCCACGATGTTTGCACTCTTGGCTATGTCTTTATTCGTAAAAACCCGGAATCGCTCCTTCTGGTACCGGGATGCCAGTGTCGCAAGAAACGTCGAATATACGCAGTCAATCACATAGGCTGCATGCTTTATCGCAAGGTCTTTGCGAAGGGCGCCTGCCGCTATCCCTTTCATCAGTATGCGTGCGAAGAATTCCGCCGAGCTTTTCTCGAGCACTTGCGCCATGTCGGCGAGGAACTCGTCATTGCCGGATGTGGTAAGGTCGAAATACATCTTGTACATGTTCCGGTATCGGGGGAACAGCTCCAGGCTTTTCTCGAGCACCTTCTCGATCTTGGCGATGGGATCGAGGTCCATGTCCTCGATCTCCTCGAAAATGCCGTTCTGCAGGCGCGCCGCCTCCCTGAATGTCGAGCAGTAAAGGTCCAGCTTATCGGTGAAATACAGGTAAATGGAACCCTTTGCGATGCCGGCCCGCTGGGCAATTGAATTGATGTTGGCCTTGTGGTAGCCGTGGCGTGCGAACTCCGCGGCGGCATTGCGGAAGATGCGCTCCCGCTTCCTGCTGTCTATCCTGTTCAGGGCTTCTTTTGCCATGCGTGGATTCTTTCCGGAGAGGGCAAGAAATTAGTGACTGGGCGGTCACCCAGTCACAATATATATCATATGTTCTATTGCTTGTCAAGGACTTTCGCTAGCTCCGACAGCCTCGCAGGGAAAGGAGAAATTGCGCCGGGAGGACTTCAAGACCTGCTGCCAAAAGCGTAATGTCCGGAGGTCATTCTGAGCGAAGCGAAAAATCCCTGCTTACGGAGTTTGTGAGTACTCCAGGAATTCTTCGTCGCTGTGCTCCTCAGAATGACAACTCTAATGCTGATATGAACCGTAATCTTGTTCGGGCAACACGCCGTGAAAAGCCAACCCCGCACCCTATGCTTCTTTCTCCTTGAGCCATTTCTCCGTTCCGATTTCTTTTCGCCTGATGAGGTCGCCCTCGCGTGAATGAATTGATTTCTGTGCTTCTTCCGGACTGAGAGATGGATCATGGAACTCCTTGAACAGTTCGCATGGGAGTTCGGCGCAAAGACCGCAGTGTTCCAGGTGCTTCTTGTTGACACAACAATCGTAGAGCGGGCATACCTCAACCTTCGCATGTGTTGTCCAGAACGGTTTCCCGGCCTGATTTCCACAGCCCCGGCACTGTTTCCCGAGGTATTCACACGGTCCGCAATAGAGCCCGCACGCGGCCGCCAGATTCTTATCGGTCATTTCACCCTCCGAATCTTATTTTGGATTTCGGATTTCCGATTTTGGATTAGGACAGGCCGAACCGCAAAGGCGCAAAGGGCGCAAAGAGATAGGATTTAACCGCCAAAGCTCGAAGATACCAAATCTGAAAAAGAATTCGTTTCTTTGCCAGTGACCGCGGTCCAATTTGTTTCTCGGTGCCTTGGTGATTAGTAAACCCTTGTCTTTCTTCTGGTTCGTTTCATCTTTTGCCCATTATGCTCAAGGCATTGGGACATACCTTTCGACACTCGTAGCACTTCTTGAGAATGTAGCCCTTTTCCGTTCGGTAATTCGAGAGCGGTCTGCACAGATGTTGATTGACTGTATCGCCATCCAACGCAGCCGCCGGGCAGGATTCTAAGCACAACTGACATCCTGATGGACATCCCTCGTATGACGCAAGCGAGTCGCCTTCGAGGTCAGCCTCGAGCAGAACGGCGCCGATTTGAATCATATTCCCATACTGCTCGTTCATCAAGAGCGTGTTCTTTCCCAGCACTCCGAGTCCGGCAAGATAGGCGGCATGCTTCAGCGACAGTATTGCCCTGCCGTAGGAACGCTCTGCCTCCCAATGCTCATACGGGTCGTCCGAAGGTATGGGCACATTTTCGATACCAAGCGCTTCGAGCTTCAGCGATATTTGCATGGTGAGTCTGTCCACTTCCTGCGTCATCATGGTGTTAACAAATGTATAGGGAACGCAGTTCTCGGCAAAGAGTGATTGTGCCGGCAGTCTCCTGGCAAACACCGCGACTGATTTGCATTTGTCCCATATGTCGATAGGCTTAAACCCTTCCGGCGCTCCTGCGAATCTTCCCGCGTGCGCAATTCCGCAAAGGTCAGCGCCGAGGCTCGTGATGATTTGCCGTATTGATTCTGAATTCGTGGCCAACGTCGTCTCCCTAACCCTTCTCGCCTGCACCATCTGAGGTTATTATCGGCGCCAACCGCTGGAACGATTCATTCAGGAAAAAAACCGGATCCGAAACGGCAAAAACTCACGCCATAGCAGAACACGCAGAATCAGGACATAGTAAGAATCAAAGGGTAACTCAGGCATTCGACGCGATGTGTCGCCTCCCGTGAAACAGTGGCATAAATAGCTGGATATTGCCGGGTACAAATACGAGAGAGGAGGACAGTGATGAAGGAATACATGGTATTCATTCATACCCGCGACAGAGCAACGGTCACCCGCGTGGAAGTTGTTCTCGCGCGCAGCCGTCGTAAAGCCCTCAGAATCTTGCGGAAAATGGGATTCAAGCAGAGGAAATTCTGAAATCCTGTGAGCCTAGCCCACACCGTCAGGAGCTGTTAACTATCGAATTGTATTCGCATAAAACACATTAAGTTGATTCTTCTCAAGGATTTCTGCTCCCTCTCTCACTTTGCTCACGTCAAAAAGGATAGGCTCGAGGCTTTCGTCGGTGGCATCCCTGTAGTGAATCAATAAGGACGCCATGCTCTGCCTCATTTCGGTTATTTCCTTCCCGCGCGCTATTCCGCTTGCGTATCCGCATACTATCCCAATGAACATTGCTGAGACCGCTGCGCCGTAAAGGATGGCGAATCGTTGTTTCGCTATAGGCTCTTGCGCTTGTTCGTAACGGCTCAAGATTGCTCCGTAGATGCCGACAACCCCGAGCAAGGTAAACGGGACGTACCTTGACGCCAATGCCGCCCACAAGCCATAGTGCACCCTCCCGACCATGAAGAAGAGCGAGGAGCCGAGGGCAAACAGGATGAACGCCATCCACATGGTGTTCTCCCGGTCACGACTCCGAAACGTCAAAACGAGAGAGATGATGGCAAGCACTGAGAGCGCCGCTCCAAATCCGATAGCGGAGCCTTTCACGAATGCGAGGGGAGAGCCGATACTCATTACAAGGAAGGTCAGTGCCATGAGGGGATTCCGGAGCGCGAAGGAAAGCCGCGACGTGTCCGAGACTACCCGCAGGTCATAAAGGTAGAGGATGGTCACAGCTACTGCGACGACTACCCATATAACGGCTTTTGCCGACCTCCCCCCTGTGGGCGACCTAAGCATGAAGAGAAGCCCGATGGGCCAGGTGAGTAATCCGACAGAGAATGAGAACGTGGAAATCAATGCGCAGCAGACGGCCCAGAGGAACATCCATGCGCTCTTCTTGCCCATGAGATAGAGAGAGCCGACAAATCCTGCCACGCACAAGTATATTTGCACCTCAAAGGCCCATAGCAAGCCCTCATACTGTCTGAGACTGAATATCATCCATGCAATCGGGATGAATTTCACCATCGCAGACGCGGCCATGCCGTGCTGCCGCCGATACGAGCCAAATATCATGACCAGAACGAGGAAGGCCAGCGTCCATGAAGCGAGCATCAAGGCAACTGTGTCGTAATGCGTAAGATGCGCCAGAACGAGTGTGATGATTCTGGGAAAGACTATCCGATGCTCATTATGACCTCTGAAAAGGTCGGCAAACGTCAACGTCGCCGAATACGATTTTTGCACGAGCGGCACGAGCGCCCAGTCATCCGCATACAGAACATTGACGCCGAACACACCGATGAATGCCAGTGCAATGGCCGCTGGAAGTGCGATCAGGAGCAACGCCAATCCATAGACGCAATATCTTGTTAACTCTTTCATGTTCTCGCGTCTTCCTTCTCGCGCGAGCTCCGATGCGCGACTGCGCTCAAGGCATCTCCGCCCCTCTGGCGACAGTCTCGACCCTCTCCTGCAATAGCGGTATTCGGTTGCAGTTGAGACAGACCGCTCACATCTTTCGCAAGATTATCTGCGCGGTATTCGCTCCTCCTGCGAGCACGCCGCCGAATCCGGGTCCCGGGAAGGTCCATGCGCTTGCGAGGTAAAGGCCCGGCACAGGCGTAGCAGGCCGCGGCCTGAATATGGAATGGGAGGTCGGCGTCGAGGCGTATCCGTAAACGGCGCCGCAGGGATTGCCTGTGTAGCGCTCCATTGTGTGAGGAGTGCCGACTTCAATCACCTCGATGCGTTCGCGAATGTCCGGGATGACCTCTGAAAATCGGTCGATGAGGAGCTCGGTTATCTCAGCCTTGTGCTTGCGGTATTCGTCTTTCGGCATGGCGCACCACCGCTTTCCGTCCGCCAGGATGGCGATCTCTATTATTGACCTGCCGGGCGGCGTATCTTCCGGATTCACTATTGTATTGTTCGCCATCACGCAGGCGCCGTGCGAATAATCTCCGCTGAGCATCCGGTCGAACCCTGCTTCGGCATCGTAGTCCGGATTGATGAAGTACTCGGCGTCCTCGAATCCGATTTCCTTCGGTGTGCCCCTCACGCCGATATATGCCTGAGTGATGGACACCGAAAGTTCCATGTTCTGAACCTGATCGAGATAGACGGGGTCAACCATAGAGGCATCGAGAAGCTTTGAAAAGGTCAGCGGAGCAGGCGCATTACTCACGATGATGGGCGCAAGGAACTTCTCCCCTTTTGCCGTCTCGACACCCGTACACCGGCCGTTCTCGACAAGTATCCTCGCGACTTCCGTTCGCGTGAGCGCCTTTCCGCCACGCTCTTCGATAACGTCGGCGATAGCCCTGCTGAGCGCGTAGCCCCCGCCCTGGATGTAGTACGCGCCGCCTGTGAAGAAGCTGAGCCACATCTGCATGTAGAGGAAAGCTGAAACGCGCTTCGGCGGGAGTCCGACGTAAGGCCAGAGCTGACAGAACACGGCCGCAACCTTTTCATTCTTGATGTGGTCCGACACAAACTCATGAAGTGAAGCAACCATATATTTTGAGAGCGTCGGATATTTCTCTGCAAAATCGTCGGGAGGCGGCCCACCGGGCACAGAATTCTTAATGAGGTCTTTCACCTCACGGGCGAACGCGTCTACCGCCGAAAATAATGAATCGATAGCGGCTCGTTCGTCCGGGAACTGGTCGCTCAGTTTCTGCCGGAATAACTCTTTATCCGCGGGAACCGTTATTTCGAAATCGGGAAAGCTCGATCGGTACATCACGTCGAGACGTTTGACACGGATGCGCTCCCACACTCCCATCTCCTCGAGAATACGCCGGGAGGAGGAACCTTCATCCAGCGCGCCGGTCACGTGGAGCGCGACATCAAAATGATACTTCACATCATCCCCTGCCTTACGAGTGAAATGGTGGGCGTATCCTCCGACTTTACTGTGCTTTTCGAGCACGAGCACGCGTTTCCCCGCCTTTGAGAGGAAAGCCCCACAGCTCAGCCCTCCCAGGCCCGCGCCGATGACTATCACATCCCAGTTCTTCTGAAGTTCGGCATCGCTCATTTTCGTTCCCTCCCGTCCCGGTTCCCGGGCAGATTCCGTTTGTAATTCATATAAGGCGCCGTCATACCAATGTCACTGAAACGGGTTCGGGGTGGGCGAAATCATGACGAAACCGTGCCCTGTGAATACAGTAGGCGCTCACAAGCGTGATTGCGATGAGCAACAGGAACGCACCCTGATACGTGTGAGTGACATCGTATATCTTTCCAACCACTACCGGTCCAATGGCGGCGCCCAGAATCGAGAAGAGTGTCATAACGCCGTAGATCGAGCCGAAATTGAGTAAGCCGTGGCACTCGGCGGCAATGAGCGGAGTGAGGGCCAGCGGTCCCCCCTGTGGAAACCCGTAGATGAACACGAACAAGGCCAGCATCCACAGGTTCGAGCCCGCCATCAGAATCCCAATCCCGACGGCGGTTAAGAGACAACTCAGGACGAACGAGGGCCGAGCGCCCCATCGGTCGGCCCCAAAGCCGAAGCCGAGTTTACCAAGTGTCATGAACCCCATGGACGCCCCGACGGTGATGCCGGCTGTCATTTCGGAATGGCCGATATCGGTGAGGTACGGGATGCCATGGACGCCGACGGCATTCGCCATGAAGTTGATGAGAAACATGTTCGCGGCGATGAACCAGAAGGTTGAAGTGCGGATAGCGTCCTGGAGATTTTGCCCCGTCAGACGCTTGAGCCCGCTTGTCGTCGGCTTTTCGCCGTCGGGCAATAAGTGCATCTCTGAGGGACGCGTCTTGACAATGAGGAGAATGAGAGGAACAGTTGCAACCGTGATGGCAACCGCCAAAATCACGTAAGAATGGCGCCAGCCGAATCTTTGCACGAGGTACGTGTTCACGGGATTCATGATCATGCCGCCGAGGCTTGTTCCCGTGAATGCCATGCCCATCGCGATTCCGCGCCTGCGCTCGAACCAGTTCGCAATCAGAAGCGAGACTGGAATCGAGGTCGAGGCCGACAGGCCCAACCCGACGACGGCGAACAAAACATAGAACTGAAGCAAGTTCGTCGCGCTCCCGAGCAGCCCCATGCCTATTCCGCAGAGAAGAGCGCCCACAAGCATCGTCTTTGCGGCGCCGAACGAATCGAGCATCTTCCCGACGAACGGAGCCCCGAACGCCATGGCTATCGCGCCTATGGCGAGTGCGAGGCTGAACGTTGCGCGACTCCAGCCCATGCTTTCCGAGACAGGCTTGAAGAATACTCCGAATGTATTTATAATTACTCCGTGGAGCGAAAAGAGGACGAGAAAGCACGCGAGTACGACGAACCATCCGTAGAAAATTCGTGATGAGGAATTCATGTCATCTCCCACGCGCAAAACGGGAACCGCGCTGAGCCATGGGCGCCGCGAACTGTCTTATGATACAGATTGCGGCGCCAACGGTCAACCCGGCCGCGGATGCTGTAAATTTTGACCCCGCCCACCGTTACTGCTATGATGTGTAACACTCTCGCCCCTGTTGCGCGATGATATCAGTCGCGAAACCGTGAGAAAGAAGTCGTCGTAACGGATGGAAAGGATATGGCGGACTGCGAATGAATAGCCAGCGCCTTGCACTGAAATACGGCCGGAAAGCGATTCAAGCGCGGTTGACCCGTGGGCATAAACCGAAAACTCTGCTGCCGCCTCCACGTGAAGCCGGCGACAATGGCCCTGCTATCATCAGAAACGCACTGGCAAATCCTATTGAATCTCCCCGACTGAGCGACATCGTGACCGCCGGGGACAAGGTCGTTGTAGTGGCTTCGGACTGCACCCGAATGACTGCGAGCGACGTGTTTCTTCCCCTTCTCGTCGATGATCTGAACCGGGCCGGAATACCTGACCGCGATATCGCCATCGTGATTGCGCTCGGCATCCATCGTTCGCAAACTGAAGAGGAGCATAGGAGCTTGCTGGGGGATGCGCTCTACACGCGCATTCGCCCCGTTGACCACGATGCACGTGACAGCGGGAATCTGGTTTTCTACGGAACGACTTCGCGAGGGACGGAAGTCGCCGTCAACCGCATTGTTGCAGAGGCCGACAAGGTCGTGCTGACCGGAGCAGTCAGCCCCCACTATTTCGCGGGTTTTGGCGGAGGCCGCAAGAGCGTCATGCCGGGTGTATGTTCCCTTAAGGCGAATCTGCAGAGCCACTTGCTTGTGTTCAATCCATCACCGCAACGCGGCAGGAATCCGGCGGTGCGCGTCGCGCGGTTGGCGGGCAACCCGGTCCATGAGGATATGCTCGAGGCCGCTCGCATGGTGAGCCCTCATTTCATGCTGAACACGATCGTTGGGACTGATAAGAACATACTTGCCGCATTCGCCGGCAATCCGATTGCGGCGCACGAGGCCGCATGCAAGCATTATCTCGAGAACTTCGCGGTGGCCGTTACTGTGCGTGCAGACCTCACAATTGTGAGCTGCGGCGGTTATCCGAAGGACGTGAACTTTATCCAGGCCCACAAGGCAATCCATACCGCCTACTCGGTGACGAAACCCGGCGGCTGGATGATTGTGCTTGCCGCATGCAGCGATGGGTTCGGGTATCCGGGCTTTCTCGAATGGTTTCAGTTCGATACCGCGGCGGAGTTTGAAGAAAGCCTCCGGGCGAACTATGAAATATACGGGCAGACCGCGTATGCGACATTCGAGAAGGCCACGAGTGTAAACATCGTCCTCGTTTCCGAACTCGAGCCGGCACATGTGCAGCAGATGAATATGCGGACCGCGGCCACGTTCGAAGAGGCCTATCATCTGGCAACGAAGAACTTGCCGGTGGATTTTGAAACATATGTAATCCCTGATGGAGCAAGCACCCTTTTCTTGACAACCGACGAATACACCGCCTCATTTGAATCTATTACTGGAGAACGTGAGAGTGAAGCACGAGAAATTTCATAAAGTCGAAAAGCAGAATAACGAAGCGCACATCATGATGGACACCGCGCACCTGCCGGTGATCGGACAGAAGGAATACGTGCTGCTCTCGCACTATGTTGACCTGCTCAATGATATAACCCCGCTTGGCGGGCTCGATTCACTGACCGTGACCGCCGCGCTCTATGGCAAGCCGACGGAAGAAGACCTCAGAGAGGTCGAGCAGCAGATGAAGAAGGATTGGGACACCCTTGCTCTTCACCAGGATGAGCTAATGCACGTGGGTATCCTTTCGAGCGTGCTGGATTTCGCCTGGCTTGCGGGCTGCGTCGCGCTGGCCGTGTTCAAGCCGTTGCTGCTGCCGCTGCTTTTGCCCTACATGGTTTTCAACGTTATACACACGTATGCGCGTGCGAAGAAGCTGGCCGTGGCGTGGAAGCTGAAGGACTGTGCCCGCGAGATATCAAACCGCGTGAAGGTCGTTCCGGGGACCGACCCGGGAATTGCCGCCCGGGTGAACAGAATTGTCGAACGCTTCGAGTCGATTGACGGCAGTACCCAGGACATCTATTTGAAGCTTGCCGCAACAGCAGAAGAACAAGGTCTCGAATGGGTGGAGCGATTCTACTATGCACAGTTTGAGGACAGCAAACCGCGCCGCGGCTTTTTCAGGAACGTTGTGCACTTCTTGGGAGCAATGTTCACCGATGAGGACGCCAAGAGGATGCGGATTCCCGCTCGAAGTGTTCGCAAGGTTCCCTTGCTGAAACGCAGCCGGCAGCAGCGCTCCATCGAGTTCGTCGTTTTGCCCACGCGCAATTCCTTCGAGATTTACCTGACCGACGAATTTTCCGACGGCGAGACGTACCCCTTGAGCTTCATTCCGCCTGCGCTTCATCCTATCGCCCACATGGTCGCGGAGACGGACGTCGAGATAAGCAACGTCATCCGGGTGCCTGAAAACCTTGACGTCGAGAAGATACGGTTGAAGCTCTCTCAGAGCCTCTACATAACCACGTATTCCCGCAGGAAGTTTCAGGCAATGAAGCTCGGCCAATTAGTATCGTTCGAGAAGCGCCAGATTCCGATTGCTTTGATTGTCATCGGCATCCTCGATTCGATATTCGGTCTGTTCAAGGGCTCGCTTTTCATTTCCCCGATACTCCTGTTCGGGGTAGTCACGTTTGCGGCAAGTCTGTTGCTTGGTCGCAGTGTCAAGAGGCATTTTTCCGCAATCGCGCAAGGATTCGACAAGATATTCGAGGACTTCGCGCACCCGTCGCTCGTTGAGGACAAGAAGCTGGCCGAGCTGAACGAGCTTGTGAAAGGGGCAGGGAATCTTGTGGATGCATACTCGGAGGCGTTTCACCGCGCCATCCATTTCGGATGGGATGGCATCGCCGATATTTACCAGTCCAAGGCTGTCTTCCATCAGAGAGAGTTCAAGGAGCCGGGCGAATGCATCATGAGGCTTGAGAGATGATCGAACTTTTCGAGAAATATCCGCTGATTAAGGACCTCAATACCTTTAAGCGCTATTCCGACCTCGAGGCCGGCATGCTTGCTTTGCGCGACCGCCTTCACGTCGAGGAAGTGGCCCGCTCAAAGATGAACCGGCCTATTTATGCAGTTAACGCCGGCGCTGCTGAGTCAGCGCATAAGATACTCCTTACCGCGGCCAATCATGGCCGTGAGGACGCCCCGCCGTTAGCGCTCCTGTCCATCGCCCGGCAGCTTGCGCAGCCGAATCGGGACCTCGAACGCCTCATGAAGAGCGTGAGCTTCATCCTGCTGCCCTGCCTCGACCCCGACGGCTATGACCTGCGCGGCGTAAAATGCGTTGACCCGATTGGCAACACCGAGATTCGCGAGGAGTATTCCGAGAGCTCGTGGGAGGACGTGAACGCCGTATGGTGCCGCGCGGATGAGTTCTTGCCTCCGGAAACGCGGGCGCTGAAGAAGTATTTGCTGGAGCTTCATGTTTCGCTTGCGCTCGACCTGCATGAGACGCTGTTCTACCGGCCAAGCCTGCGCTTTCAATTGCCTCCACAATGGCGGTTCTATCCAAACAGCTTCGAGGTGACCGTTATCGAGTTCATCCCCGAATCCCAACGGGACTTAGGGGAAAGCGTAGGCGCGAGCATCGTCGAGAACCTGAAGAGGAGCTACTATGTGCCCCGCAAGGTGAGCAATCTCGGGCGGTTCTTGAGAAAAATATTCGTGCCCTTGCCGCAAACGATAACAAAGGGCGAAGGCCGGGAAATCTCGGGCCCGCTCCTGACCGAGTTCCGCAAGGGCAGAATGGTGCTCAGCGATTGGCTGACGCTCTCGACGGGGATACCTTCGTTCACATTCGAGTCGTTCCTGTCTCCGCTTGACTATCGCGTGGGAGCGCATATCGCGGGCGTTGAAGGGGCAGTTCTTGCCTTTGCTGGCCTCATGCCGCAGGCTGTCTCCGCCCGACAGGTGAAGAGGATACCGTTTCCGAAAAAGAAGAAATTCCACATCGAGAGCGCGAAGGAAGCGATGCAGCTTCTCGGGGAAGAGTGCCGTATGGTAGTTCACCGAAAGGACGGCAGACTTACACGCGAACGGCTTATCGCCTGGAACAGCGCCCGCAGGCTCGAGTTCCGCAAGCGATGGCTGCGCTCGATTTCCGTGTGGGAATTATATTCGTGATTTGTTGTTGCCTCGGATAACCATAGCACGGCCAGGCCATAACCAAAGATTGAAGGCAACCACGATTCTTGCGGCTTAAGGACGAACCCTAACCACCAAGGCACGAAGACACTGAGGAAGAACTCAAAAAAGGCTTGCCTTGGCGCCTTGGTGGTTTTCAATTCACTTCTTTGTACTACTATCGTTCAGTTTCTTGAATCTTTGTCGTGATTTTTCTCTCGTAGTCATTGCGAGGGAGCGAAGCGACCGAAGCAATCTCATTGCCAACACCGAAGATACGTACACAGAGATTGCTTCGCTTGGGCCTGCGGCCCTTTGCTCGCAATGATGCTTTTCTTGGTTGTGGCTCTGCCAGGTTGTGACCTTTGCGCCTTTGTGGTTGGAAAACTGTCTTGGATTGCACTGATTTCGAATGATCGTAGTTCTGAGGGAGGATGCTGCTATGACACGGAAAGAGGTTCACGACGTTGCCAATATCGTGGCTCCGGCGCTGTCATTGAGTCAGAATCTGCTGCTCGGGTTCCACGGAGACCTGGTACAAGAGCAGCGGGACGTTGTCACCAAGATTGAGCGCTGCCTGAAAGAGCTGCAGGGTTATCTCCAACAGCAAGCAACGAAGGAAAGGAAGCGGAAGGAATGAACGCGCGCGAGAGGTTCCGGGCCACGTGCAGGTTCGAACCGGTTGACAGGCCGTTCAGATGGGAAACCATCGGATTCTGGCCGGAAACGATAGCCCGCTGGCATGGCGAAGGTCTGCCGGAGGACATTGACGATTTGTTCGCGTATGTCCATTTCGGGATGGACTTGCGAATCCCCATCGTCCTGGGCAGCTTCGAGAATCCCGGCCTCTATCCGCTCTTTGAAGAAGAAATAATCGAAGAGACCGAGCAGCACCGCGTAAAGCGGAATCAGGTGGGCGCGGTCATCAAGGAGTTCAAAAGCGGTCAGTCTGCGCTGCCACAGTTTCTGGAGTTTCCGGTCAGAGACATGCGCTCATTCGAGGAAATCCGCTGGAGGCTCGACCCTTCGACGCCCGAGCGACTGGGCAGTGAGTGGGAGGAGTCGTCGCGCGTCTATGACGAAGCGGATGTGCCCGTGTTCGCCTATTTCTGCGGATTGTTCGGAACGGCGCGGCACTTGCTCGGGTTCGAGAACCTGATGCTCGCCTACTATGACATGCCGGAGCTGATTCATGCCATCGGGGAACAGTGGGTTGCCCTGTACACAGGCTTGCTCGAGCGAGTGGCGCCAAAGACGACCATTGATGGAATCGACTTCTGGGAGGATATGGCATACCGGAACGGCCCCATGATTGGTCCACCCACCTTCAAGGAGTTCATGTCACCATATTATAAACGGGTTATCGATTGCGCCCGCTCCTTGGGAATTGAGGTGTTCGGCGTGGACACGGACGGCAACTGCTCTTTGCTCATTCCGCTGTTCCTCGATGTGGGAGTCAACATGCTGTATCCGTTCGAGGTACAGGCGGGCATGGACATCCGCGAAGTTCGCCGCACGTACGGAAAGAAACTGATAATCCAGGGAGGTCTTGATAAGCGTGCGCTTGCGGTTAGCCGCGAGGCAATCAAACAAGAAGTCGAGTCGAAGCTGCCTGTCTTACTGCGAGACGGAGGCTGCATCCCCTCGCTCGACCACAACGTCCCTCCCGATGTGCCCCTCGAAAATTTCGAATACTACCTCGATCTCGTGCGGAAGATCGGCGAGAAATTCGGAATAGCATCCAGGCATGTGTAGGTGCGATTACGGAACAGGTTCAGAATCCGTATTGTGCAGCAGTTTATCTTGTGGGATATGAATACCGTATCTTCCGGGTTCCCGCAGGCGTTCTCACTTCCACGCTGGAGTCGGCTCGGTCCTGCGACCGCTTCCAGAAGAAGGTCTTGATGTTCCTCACGATGTTCCACTGGCCTCCGTGCAACGTGCAATAAACCGTGGGAGCCGTGCCTCTGATGAACGGCTCCATCGAGACCTCGGGACAATTCTCCGTCGCAAGCAATCCGGTTGCGGAATCGATCCGGGCGAATTCGATGTCTTTGGGTGTGCTGAATTCCGTGCGGGATTCATTATGTAAAGAATACTCCATGATCTTGCCCCAAATCGGCAAGGCGACGCGGGACGCGGGAAGTCCGATTGACTTGTTCTTATCATCACCAACCCATACGGCAGTGACGAGCGAGGGGGAATATCCGGCAAACCATGCATCGGTGTAGTCATTTGTGGTGCCTGTCTTTCCTGCGATTGGGTAGCGGAGCGCAAGCCCTTGATATGAAATCGCGGTTCCCTCGACGAATACGGATTTCAGGATATCAGTGACAAGATAGCACGTCGCCGGATTCATTACGTTTCGACTGCTGGGCGTTTCTGTGAATACGAGGCTGCCTTCCTTATCGGTCACGTGCTTTATGCACCTCGGATTATGGAGGTCTCCATTGGAGGCAAAAACGCTATATATCTTCGCCATATCGAGAGGCGAGACTTCCATCGTCCCGAGCGCGAGCGTCAAATCGCGCGGAACTTTGCAATCCACGTCCATTTTGCTGACGTACTTTGCCACCGTGTCCGGCCTTACGTCTTCTAACAGCCGAACCATTGCCACGTTCTGCGAGCGTGCTACCGCGCGCCTGAGCGTAATATCGCCCAGGTATTCGTCGCCATGATTCTCCGGTGACCATACTTGGTCTGCATACTGATAGCTGACGGGCCGGTCGTTCAGCATCGTGACCGTGGTGTAGGTTTTCCATTCGTGCCGATAGGGGGCGTCGAGAGCAACGGCCGCGATTATCGGCTTAACCGCGGAGCCGACCTGCCTCTTTGCCTGCACCGCGCGGTTGAACTCGGACTCGGCAAAATCCCTCCCGCCAATCATACATCGTATATCGCCGTTCTGCGGGTCAAGCGAGACAATCGCCATTTGCAGCGACGGAGATCCGGGAAACGATTTCCTCAATTCTCCCAACTCTGCGGCTGCGCTCTTCTCGGCGACAGACTGCAGTGCAGGGTCGAGCGTGGTGAATATTTTCAAGCCATTGCCCGTGAGCTCTCCGGCGGAGAACTTCTTTCTGAGCATTTGTCCCACATAGGTCGCGAAATAGGGCGCCAAATCGGGCCGCTTCTTTTGGACCGATGTTTTCAGTTTGCGCGCCGAGTCATGCTGGACGGCCGAGATAAACTCTCTGTCCTTCATCTGATTCAGGACGATGTTTTTGACGGCATTTGCTCTCTCCGGCTGTCTGAGAGGGGAGTAATAGTTGGGTGCGCGAATGATACCAGCAAGCATGGCCGCCTGGGCGAGTGAGAGTTCTGCGACCGGCTTGCCGAAATAGCATCTCGCGGCAGCATCGACCCCATGAATATTTTTCCCATACGTATTGCCGAGATACACCAGATTCAAATAGGCCTCGAGGATTTCCTCTTTTGTGTATTTCTTCTCAACAATGAGCGCTAAGACAGTTTCGCTTATCTTCCGGCCGATCGTCTTCTTGCTCGTAAGAAACAGGTTCTTCACCAACTGCTGGGTTATCGTGCTTCCGCCCTCTTCGAAGCTGCCCTTGACAAGGTCCGTTACCAGCGCCCTCAGAATGCCGAAGGGGTCAATCCCGTGATGGTCAAAGAAGTTCTTGTCCTCGGTCGCGATGACAGCATTGACTACCCGCGGCGGGATGTCCTGGAGCGGAACCCAATATTGAAGGCGCGTCGGATCATCGGCCAAAACGCTCAAGATGGCGGGTTCTATGCGCACCTTGGCAGCGGGGGCATGTTTTTCCATGTCTTCAACACGGAGAACCTTGTTGTCATCGAACACTATTCTGTACAGGGCGGCGGAGTGCAATCCATCCGGGTATTGGAAACTTCTTGTGAAGACGATTGCGCTCCCCTGAGCAATGCTATATTCGCCCTTTTCGAGACTGGTTGTCGAAGAAGCCTTTCGGTAATGGGAACTCTTCAGCCTGTCCTCAAAGTGGGAAGGTGACAAGAAATCGCCTGCGCGCACCTCAGTCCACTCTGAATAGACGACCGATGGCAGCTTGAATCGCATCCCTCCGCGGTCGATTCTTATGACCGAATAGAGCGAAAACGCTGAATGGACGACCAAAAGAAAAAGCAGGACGATTACCAGTATCGCGGGCGCCAGAAAGAAGACAGTGCGCTTGCTGCGTTTTTGTTTCCCACGTTTTCGTTTCATCGACGCGCTACCCCATGCTGCCGCACCCACTCAATATATCGCGGGAAGCGGAAGCCACATGCCAACTAATTGTTGCCTGGGCCAGAGCCTCATAAATGCATATCGCCTTTCATCTTCTAAAAAAGCCTGCCCGATGAGCGCTCCGGCGCACCTAAAAGAATGAGCCTTACCTCGGTAAGGCCTATGTCATATGTCTTCGTTGTCTCCCAAAGACTTCGGCCTAAATTATACCCCTTCGTCTGAAATAATACAAGTCTTTGTGGTTTCGAGCCATATAGCCGAGGCGTCTCGTGGGTGCTAAACTTTGGGTAAGCGAATTGCAAAGTGCATTCTATGCTCGCAGGAAGGGGGAGCGTCTCATGGTTAAGGTAAAAACGTTTGGTTCTCAATTCAAGATATTCCACATCACACAGGAACTTGATGGCCTCGACGGTCAGGTGAATGACTTCATCGCCAAAAACAAGGTAAAGAAAGTGATATCGGTGTCTGACGCAACCACCACGAACACGGATGGCGCTACGATGGGCATTATCCGCGTACTCACATATGAGGCATGACCCATGGGCGAAACCCGTTATGTCCGATGTAATGGCTGCGGCACACTCAATCGCTTCGACGAAGGGAGAAGCGAGCAAGCCGTTTGCGGCAACTGTAAGTCTCAGCTTGATTCTTCGCTCGCAACGTACGACAGACCGCAACCGCTGAGCGATGCGACGTTCGCACAGGAAGTATCGCAGGCCAAGGTCCCGGTGCTCGTGGATTTCTTTGCCACGTGGTGCGGGGCATGCAGGTCGGTTGAGATGTCCCTCGATGCAATCGCCTCACGCTACAAAGGCAAACTGAAGGTGGGCAAGCTCGACGTGGAGCAGAATCCCCTCGCCGCCCGGAAATATCGAATCCGGGCTACACCCACGCTCATCGTTTTCCGTGACGGTCGGCTCGCTGAACAGGTGGTTGGCGCGCTCCCCGAGAACGAGTTGGAAGCGCTCGTGAAAAAGCACGTGGAATGAGCACACAGAGAATCCGTCCCACGGTTCTGTAGGTGCGAATTTATTCGCACTCGAACGGTAAAAACAGGCCGGAAAAACTATGCGAATGAATTCCCACCTACAGAAGGACATCCATCGCTTGGAAACTGCGGGACGGATTTTTTTCCCCTCTCTATCGCGTTTGTCCCATCCTTACAGGAGCGAACCTCGTGTACGACCTTGAGCGCAATCAATTGCGCTGTTACAAATCGCAATCGTAGGCCAGATTCATAGCCTCTTCCTACAGCTTCATTTCAATAATCTCGGTGCCCGTCGAAGGCCCGTAGTAAGCAAGCTCATGCGGTTCAAACCGAATGATGCCAAGCGTCGGGTCATCGTATCGTGAGAAATATCTCGCCGATTGCGGATTCTCCTCCCAGATGCGCTTCCTGATGCTGGGAGAACCATCGAGCGTGGCTTTTCCCGACAAAGTGACTACCTCGGAATAATCCTTGGCAGCGAACAATAGCTGAGCACGTGGATTCTTTTCAATCTGACCCATCTTCTTCGAATCCGTATGGGCTTCCATATAAATCGTCATATCTTTTTCGACGAGTTTTGTACCCATCAAACGGCTGTGCGGCCGATTCCCTCCGTCTACCGTCGAGAGTACGAACACGTCGCAGGATTTCACCAGGTCGAATGCCCTTTTCTTTGCCTCTTTCTGATCCATTGCATTTTCTCCTTCTCTAGGCGCTTCAAGCCCCCCTAATTCCCGGGACATGATACCGGTTCTCTTTGGAAGAACGAAAGGTATTTTTTCCCGGTCGCAGCATCGGCGACAGAGGACGTTCACCAGAGTGGGTATCATGACTCGGAACAGACCAACGGGGATTTTCCTTTCACCTGCTCTGTTCCTCCATTCATGCAATCCTCTTTCCCGATGTCGGCCCCGGCGCGAGGTCGTACACTTCCTCGACCGTGATAACGACCGCGTATTTCACCTTCGCTGGGTCAACCTGAATCGAGGCCACGTTCTCAATTGCACGCTCGAGCGCAGGGCCCGAATCCACAATCTGCGCAGTCCCCTTGAACTGATATCCTTCATATGCAGCCGGATTGACCACCGCCACGGATACGTGTGGATTCTCCTCGATATTTCTCCGGGTCTTTTGCGAATAAAGGTCGGCGAAGACAAGATGGTCATCATCCAACACGCCAAGCGACCCCTTCGGCACGACGTTGGGCACACCTTCCCTGCTGCTCGTCGCGACGTAAGCTAGCCGTTCTTCGGCTAAGAATTCCTTAATCCCATGGCTCAGCTTGCCCATGCTCTGTTCTCCCGTCCTCGTTGGCATCGGCTCGTCTTCTCCTGACAAATTCCCTTTGCTAATTGTGTCGCTGTAGTGCGAAGTTGTCAAAGGAACGTGCAGCGCATTTACTAAACGAACGGTTGGTTAATTGCAGCAAGTTGCTATTATACAATAGCTTAGAAAGGATTTATGAATAGGTAGACTCTATCGCAGAACCATGGCGGCTGGCATGGGCTTGGCAACAAAAATTCTGTCGTCAAAAGTCAGGTTCCCCTTTTCAGTCCGGTCACCGCCTCTGGAGTGACTTCTCTCAAGCAGCCTGACGAATCCCTCAACAAGGGCATTTTCAACCAGGCTGATGGTGCATCCGCCGAAGCCCGCTCCGGTGAGGCGAGACCCGAGTGCGCCGGACTCTCGTGCGATAGCGACGAGCGCATCGAGCTCAGGGATGCTGACTTCGTAATCGGTCGCGCAGCTTTCGTGCGATTCGTACATCAGTTTGCCGAACTCGTTCATCTCAGATACACGAAGGGCCTCGGCCGCTTGCCTCACGCGACGGCCTTCGGAAAGCACATGGCGGCTCCGACTGCGTAATTTAAGCCTGTCAAGCGTGCGAGCTTCCTCAGGGCTGAACGCACTCAGATACTTGCGGCATACAAAGTCTTCGCTTGCGCCAAGCATGTAGGCAATCTCGCCCAAGGTATAGTTGTCCTTCAGGAACGTCTCTTGAAGGAGGAAATCGATTTCCGCCTCGGAGAGATGAAGGTCTGTCGAATACAGGTCGCCCAGGCGCTCGATTGCAACCATTCTGTTCTGCATCTTTCGCGAAAGCGCCTTGCCGAGGAGGGCTGCGGCGAGACGTGATTCTGCCGCCCGCACATTGTAAGCGCGCCGGGCGGACAATGTCTTGGGAGCCTCAACCATGCTGTGGCACACCACGAAACTGTAGCCGGGAGGAATGGGAATCTGCTCAACACGGGTGGGGAAGAACTCAATCTTGAGCGCGTGGCCTGCCTGCGCCATGAGGCATACGGCCTGGTCCATCCCTCCGCCGCGCGTGCCGACGTACTGCTCGCCCTCGGCAAGCAGCTCAGCGAGCGTTTGAGGCTCCATGCTGAGATTGTTTGCGTTGAGAAAAGCGAGCGCGAACGCGACCACAAGCGCGGACGAAGACGCGAGGCCGCTCGCCATGGGGACGTTTCCATCGACGAGCGCTCTGAGTCCCTGAAGCCTGCTGACATCACGTGCGAAGTGTCTGTGAAGCGCCTGAACGGCGGCCTTTGCGTAGTTGCCCCAGTCGCCCAGTTGGTATGGCTCGATATCGCTCGAGATTGTGAACGCGCGCGGCTCGAAGCACGGATTCGTATTATGAAGCTCAACGACGGCATCGTCGCGCGGCGCGGCGACGAGGATGATTTCGCGATTGATGGCCATCGGCAGGACGGGGAGTCCATTGTAGTCGGTGTGCTCCCCGATGAGGTTTATGCGGCCAGGCGCCCGCACAAGGAAGAGATCATGGCACTCCGGGAAAATTTCTGAAAACCTTTCTCGCAGCAGAGCCTTCAGACTCTTTCCTCTTTCCGTTAGTTTTTTCCTTTTTCCCCCTTTTCTAAAGGGGGACTAGAATCTGTCCCGCAATCGTAGGGGCGCCCCTATGTGGGCGCCCGGGCGGCTCGCCGCGAGCGGCCATGCAGGGCTGCCAATTGCGGGACAGTTTCACTAAGGAGGATTCGCTCTTCGCTCTTCGCCTTCTGTTTCCAGCTCACTTGCTCACCAGCTCACATGGTCTCCTGCTCCAAGCATCAAATCCACTTCAATATCGCGCCGAAAATGATGAGGCAAGCCGCATCGAAGGCGAGAATCGCGCCGACGGTGACCGCCTTGGTACGAACACTCTTCATGTCGTACACCCAGAACGAGACCACAAAGAACGGGAAATAACCGATGAGGAAAATGAGCCACGGCGCGCGCGCGTTCCACCATGAATAGTCCCACGTGAGCGCGCTCACGGAATTGAGGAGCAACTCGATGATTACGCAAATGATGGAATCAAGAACCGCGAAGAACCAGCGGTTCGGGATGCCGAGTACCTTGAGGTTCTTGTCCGGCGGCAGCATCTTGGCGAATACGATGGCGAGAATGAAGAAGTTAAAGCAGATTTCGATGTTCAGCCCGATGAGGATTAAGTACGCCGTCTTGCCCGGTGCGCCCCACACCGGCGCGTAGTTCGTGAAGTGGAACACGAGCGAGTTCCATATCTCGTTGAACCAATCCACGCCCCAGAGCGCGAGTCCCGCGAACACAAGATTCCAGTTCCTCCGCTCAACCTCGACTGCATACACGTACACGACAAGCACAAAAATCGGTATCACATACCACTGAAACTGACTGCCATCTCGTAAGATGCTCAATGCTTGTTCGGCTGCTGGTGTGGGCATGGGTGGACTCCTTTCTCGGTTGGCTAGCCCAACGGGCGCAGTCTCGCCATGGCGAGACACCCCTGCGGGAACTGCTTTCAGCCTCCTTATCGAACTGCTATATCTATAATCGTCAGTAGCATGAGGAGCAGGCTGACGGCGCCGTTGACGTTGAAAAATGCGGCGTTTACGCGCGAGAGGTCATCTGGCTTCACAATCGAATGCTCATAGAGCAGGAGCGCGCTTACGCAAAGAACCCCAGAGAGGAACACATTTCCCAGTTGAGCGTTGAAGAAGACCACAAGCAGAACGCCCACCATTGACGCATGCAGGAGCGCCGAGAGCGCAAGCGCACCGGCAATGCCGAGATATTTCGGCATCGAGAATAGGCCGACGCGCTCGTCGAATTCAACATCCTGACACGCGTAGATGATGTCGAAGCCGGCCGTCCAGAGCAGCACGGCGAGGCCGAGCAACAGCGGCACGATGTGTAACTCCTCTCGAACCGCGATCCATGCCCCCACGGGAGCGATTGCGAGCGCGAGGCCGAGCACGAAGTGTGAATAGTTGGTGAACCGTTTCGTATGGGAATAGCCGAGGATTATGAAAAGGGCAATGGGTGAAAGTATGAAGGCGAGCATGTTCAGTTGATACGCTGAAAACACGAACAGTGCAACCATAACGGTCATGAAAACTGCCGTCTGAGAAATGGCCAACTTCCCGGTCGGAATCTCCCTTGCGGCCGTCCGAGGATTCATTGCGTCGAGTCGTGCATCAGCTATCCGATTAAACGACATCGCCGCGCTGCGCGCGCTGACCATGCATATGAGAATCCAGAACAACTGTCTGATGGTCGGCAAACCATCAGCGGCGAGAAATGCACTCATAATCGCGAACGGCAGCGCGAAGATGGTGTGCGGAAACTTTATCATTTCAAGAATGGTGACGATTCTATCGATGATACGCCTCATTCCACGCCGCTCCACTTCCGAAAGAGTTCGTGTGGAATCCGCAATTGATTGAGCACCTTGCCGACGACGAAATCCACCATATCATTCAGCGTCTTGGGACCCTGATAGAACGCGGGCATCGCCGGAAGAATGCAAGCGCCTGCCCTCGCCGCCCGCAGCATGTTCTCGATTTCGATGACTCCGAGGGGCGTCTCGCGCGGAACGAGGATGAGCGGACGACGCTCTTTCAGTGTCACCTCTGCAGCGCGCAGGATCAGGTTGGTGCCTAAGCCGGAGGCGACTCCTGCGAGCGTGGACATGCTGCAGGGGATTATCACCATCGCATCGACCGGGAACGTGCCGCTTGCGATGGGTGCGGTGATGTCGTCGTAATAATGATAGCTTATCTGTTTCGTCGCCTTCCCAATGAGGGATTTCGCGGAAAACTTTCTGAGGTCCACCTTTATGTCCATCTCATGATTCAACACCAACGCGGCCGAGCGCGAGATGGTGAGATGCACTTTGCACTGCTTCTCGACCAAGATTTGGAGCAGCCGGACAGCGTATGGTGCGCCGCTGGCCCCGCTGATGGCAACGATTATGTTTTGCATGTGGCCCTCACGGATTGGATGTGGCACTCACTTTCACACGTTCAAGGAGAGATTCTTCGCTTTGCTTCTAAGAAACTGCATTGCAGCAGTCATTGCGAGAGAGCGAAGGGTCGCAGACCCGGGCGACAGAAGCAATCTCATGAGCAGACATGAACTTGTGCAGAGATTGCTTCGTCATGCCCCGCCTCGGACGTGGCATGACTCGCAATGACGGTCACAGTCAAGGGTGTTTCTTCGTCAAATCTCCCCGGCTAACAGCGGGGGTGAAAATGCTCAGAATGACGTCTTCCTCGCCTGCTGCGTTGTACGCATACTATGCTTGAATCCGACATAGAGTGTGACGATTCCGAGCGTGAGCTCGGTTGCCGAGACATCCCCGAGACCGCATTCCCGTAGCACCTCGCACATCTCACCTTTCTCGGGAAATTTGAGAACGGAATCGGGCAAATAAGAATACGCATCATTCCGCGCGCGTGATACGGTCCTTCCAATGACCGGCAGCAGGCAGGTGAAATATCCTTTATACAACCCGCGAACAAGCCTATGCTCGGGCAGGCTGAACTCGAGTATCACCACGCGGCCGCCCTCTTTCACCACGCGGGTCATCTCCGTTACCCCGGCCTTCACGTCAGACACATTCCGTATTCCGAAGGCGACCGAAGCCACGTCGAACGTGTCATCGGCAAATGGGAGGTGAAGCGTATCCGCAGCCATGAGAGCGATCTTGCCTCTGCCCGACGAGCCATTGGGACATTCCGAAATCTTGCGGTTGCCGATGAGCAGCATCTCCGGACAGAAATCCGTTCCCACAACAAGGCCCGACGGCCCGACCTTTCTCGCATATTCGATTGCGAGGTCGGCGGTGCCACTGCACACGTCCAGAACCAGATCGCTTCCGCTCAGTCGGCTCATCTCGACGGCCTCTTTGCGCCAGCGCTTGTCCTGATTGAGGCTGAGCAGATGATTCAGAAAATCGTAGCGGCGAGAGATGGATGCGAACATCGAGCGGATTTCTGACGCGTTCCTCATCATTCCAGTCCGTATTCGCGCCAGCGCCGGTTGACCAGCTCAATAATATCGTCGGCCATCGTGATTTCGTCCGGCCACTCGCGGGTGTGGCCTTCCTCGGGCCATTTCTTCGTGGCGTCGATGCCGATCTTCGAGCCGGCGCGCGGGAGCGGCGAGGCGTGATCGAGCACGTCAAGCGGGCCGTCAACAATCGTGATGTCGCGGCGCGGGTCTACATTGTTGCCGACGCGCCAGAGCACTTCGTCCACGTCTTGCACGTTGACGTTCTTGTCGACGATGATGATGATCTTGGTGAACATCATCTGGCCGAGGCCCCAGATAGCGTGCATGACTTTCTTCGCCTGGTACGGATAGCGCTTATCTATCGAGACGAACGCATAATTGTGGAACACCCCGAACAGCGGCAGGTTCATGTCGACGAGCTCGGGAATCTGTGTCCTGATGAGCGGGAGGAAAATCCGCTCGGTCGCCTTGCCCATGTAGCAGTCTTCCATCGGCGGTTTCCCGACAATGGTGGCCGGATAGATGGGGTCTTTCCGATGCGTGATGCACTGCACATGAAAGACCGGATATGTGTCGGCGAGCGAATAGTAGCCGGTGTGGTCGCCAAACGGTCCCTCTATGCGTTCTTCATGAGGGTCAACATAGCCCTCGAGCACGATTTCCGCGTCGGCTGGCACTTCCATGTTAATGGTCTTGCACGTGACCATTTCAACGGGCTTGTTCCGCAAGAAGCCTGCGAGAAGCATCTCGTCCACGTCGGCAGGCATGGGAGCCGTGGCGGAATAGGTCACCGCCGGGTCGCTGCCGAGAGCGACCGCTACTTCCATTCGCTTGCCCGCGTTTTTGTGTTCGCGAAAATGCCGGGCGCCGTCATGATGAATGTGCCAATGCATGCCGGTGGTCTGGTCATCATAGACGTGCATCCGGTACATGCCGCAATTGCGCCGCCCGGTCTCCAGACTTTTCGTGAAAACCATGGGCAACGTGATGAACTTGCCGCCATCCTGCGGCCAGCATTTGAGAATGGGAAGCGCCGAAAGAGACGGCTTTTCCATCACAACTTCCTGACACGGCCCGCTTGATACTGCCTTCGGCGGAAACTTCGCAAAACGCGCGATCTTGGGAATCATCTTGAGCTTGTCAACGATACCGGTCGGCATGGGAGTCTGCAGGATTTCTTCAATCTCGCGCCCTATCGAGTCAATGCTCTCGACGCCGAGCGCCATTGCCATACGCCTGTACGACCCAAATGCGTTGATAAGCAGTGGCATCGAGGAGTCCCGGACATTCTCGAACAGGAGCGCAGGACCGTTCGCTTTGCAAATTCTGTCAACAACTTGTGTTATCTCAAGCTCGGCGGAGACTGCCGCGCGAACCCGCTTGAGCTCGCCTGCGCGTTCAAGGGTGGAGACGAAGTCTCTGAGTCCGTCATATGGCATGTCGGTCGCCCTATTAAACCCGGATGGAATTCAACAAAATCCGCTCTAAAATCAGCACAATATTAGCATATAGTTCTCTCCGTTTACAACATAGTGAAGAGGGCGCAGTGAGCAGGGACAAAGCCCTATTCCTGGAACAGCACGAGGCGGACAGGCAGCCGACGCCAGAAATAGGGTTCTGTGAATCTGTCCCACGACCTTGTAGGGTCGAATTCATTCGACTGGACATGAGCGCAAAGAGGCTGAAAACACTATGTGAATGAATTCGCACCTACAGATGCCAAGGTCAGGTCGGCCAATCGGGGAACAGATTCCCTGCCCCTCTCGCCGCGAGAGAAGCATGAACTTGACGGAAAGAAGCAATCGATGGATATAATGTGGTAAATTCGTGCGACCAATTACAAGGAGGAAACAATGAAGGAACCACCGAAAGCTGGAGAGAAGGCGCGTGAATTCGAGCTGCCCGATTCCACGGGCAAAATAAGGACGCTGGCCGAGTTGCTGTCCTCCGGACCTGTCCTGTTCGTGTTCTTCCGAGGCATGTGGTGACTGTTCTGCCGCCTTCAGTTGAAGGGATTGAGAAGAAGATACGAGCAGTTTCGCCAGGCGGGCGCCCAAATAGTCACCGTCAGCGCCGATTCGGTCGGAGCGTTGGCCAAATACAAGGAGAACACTTCGGCTCCATTCGTGATGCTGAGCGACACTGACCGCAAGGTGATCAAAGAATACGGGATTTACAATCCTTCCGAGCACGACGGCGTCGCGATTCCATCGATCTTCATCGTAGACAAAGCCGGAACCGTGCGGTTCGCACATGTGGAGCGTACGATGGTGCGCGTGCGCAACAAGAAGCTGCTGGAGGAAGTGCAGAAGCTGTGAGTGAAAGGCTCGCCGGGAAAATGATGCTTCTCGCTGCTGGATTATTGTCCGTTGCAGTGCTCGCATGTGACCTGTTTTCTCCGCAGCCGCTCAGCATTGCCGATGTCCTCACTACACTCCGCGAGGCGGGGTACGAGGTCGGCAGTCCCGAGCCGGACAATTACTTCCAGGATAAGGCACAGGAGGGCGTGCACACTGAAGCCAATGGGAACTACATCATGGTCTTCAGCTTTAAGGATCCCGATGCTGCCGTTCGTGCGCGCTCGGAGGTTGAAGGGGAGAAGATGGCAGCCTTGTTGAATCCCGGCGGCGCGCTCTTGGGGACTGACCGGGGTATGCGGTCGTCGCCCGGGCCCGAATGGCACACCTTTGTCAAGAGAAATGTGCTTATTATCGTGGTCACCAGGGACCCCAAGGCGGCGGAAAGGCTGCTTGAACTTTTCGCTTGACAAATGACCGAGCATTGTAATAGGTTATATAAGCTCGGAGTTTGTGGTTAAGCAATAGCCTATAAGCGGAGGGGCGAATCATGGTCGAGGTCAAAGTCGCGGAAGACCGACGCACGGGAGGCGAACGCCGCAAGGATGTCGAGTCAGCCAAGAGATGGATGGGGATGCAGAGGCGGGTTGGCGAACGCAGGCGCGGCAATCTGCTGAAGACGTACATAAGCGAACAGTCTATAAAAACTAGATAACGGGACCGTATCTTCTCTCACCCCGCCTCCCGTTTCTTGAAACCCCCGGCCCTACGCGGGCCGCGCGGACAAGTATGCCTGTGCAGGTAGTGGGAGGAATGGGCGCTTTCCGGATAAGCTCATGGCTGCCCGCTTATAACCGGACATTCCTCCCCATTTTTTCTCCTCCGTATCTCCACCTTCGCATAGCGAGCACCCTTTCACTCCTGAATTTCTTGCCCAATGCCGTCTGATGAGTCTATAATGGAAGAGGATAGATTCAAGTATTCTCCGAAAAACCCGGTGGCGGCGGGAAAACCGAGGGTATAGCATAGTGAAAGCAAAATCCGCTTCGAGCACAGCTTACGGAACGGAAGACCATGAAAGGAGAGCTTGATGAACAATAAGAACCGGAAAGCCGAAAAGGAGAAGGAGGCGAGCAAGATGGCAGCAAAGAGCGCTGGTCCGACGAAGCCTCCCACCAGCTACGCGGGAGTGGGCAAGAGGACTCTTCTCGACGATAAGGTTCAGAAACCGAGCAAAGAAGAGGAAAAGTATTTTGAGCAGAAGGAGCTTGAACAACTCAAGAAGTTCCGCGAAGAGGAAAAAGCCCGCAAGGAGGCCGAAGAGCAGGAACGGGCCCAAAAAATCCATCACTGCAAATGCCCAAAGTGCTATGGAGACCTCGAGGAGATAGTCTTCAAGAAAAAAGTGAGGATTGACAAGTGCACGCAATGCGGAGGCGTGTGGCTCGATAACGGCGAACTCGAGACACTCGCGGGCCACGGCGAAAGCTTCCTATCGAGTTTCTTCGAGCACCTGACGGGCAAGGGCAAGCACAAGAAGGCCTAGGAGTCCTTCACAATTGAATTTGTGGGTACGTGCGCCGGTTTTTGTGGGGCCAAGCCCCCGCGCCTGCCCTTCAGCGTCGACAAAATCATTGTCCGCAACGCTAGTAAGATAGCACAAGGTATTTATTGAAATGGGCGCAGCACGCTACGCCCCTACAGGAAACACTGATTTTCCAGATTGTAGGGGCACGGCGCGCCGTGCCTGTGCATTGCATGCCTAATCGTGAGACCTACTCGCACCAGAGGAGAAACAAATGCATTCCGAAGAATTAAAACGCCTCGCCTTATCGCTGGATGCAGACTGCGTGGGCGTAGCCAGCCGCGAAGCATATGAGCGAATCGAGCCGAACGCGAAACTCGACGTAATGGTCGCGGGAGCAAAATCACTCGTCATTTTCGGCATCTGGACTGGCGCCGGCGCCATCGAAAGCCCGAGCACCGTCGTTCAATCGCAGCACCTGATGATCATATACGATGAGCTTAACCGCATCGGGCTTAAGCTCGCGAGAGACCTCGAGCGCGCAGGTCACCGCACCTCCACCATCCCGCCGCATCTGCCAATCGAGATGAGCAAGGAAACAAAAGGCCTGATGGGACCAGTCTCCCTGAGGCATGCGGCCGAGGCCGCCGGGCTCGGCAAGCTGGGGCTGAACCGACTGCTGATAAACCCTCAGTTCGGCGCGCGGTTAAGGCTCGGCGGACTCGTGACCGATGCCAAGCTTGCACCCGACCCGATTCTTTCCGAATCCCTCTGCGACAACTGCATGGAGTGTGTGAAAGCCTGCCCGGTATCGGCCATCGGCGAGGACGGCAAGGTGGACGTGATCGCCTGCACCCGCAACAATTTCCCGTACGGCCTTTCCAACCTCATCAAGCGTCTCGCCGACCTCGCGATGGAAGGCTCGCCCGAGGATTGGAAAAAATTCATCAAGAACCCCGAGTTCTGGAACTACTATCAAGCTCTCAGCCTCGGCCTGTTCTACTGCTGCTTCGAATGCCAGCGTGCATGTCCCGTCGCCTTGCAGAAGCAGTGACAACCCGAAACCCGGAACGATTTTTGGGAACCACAGATGCACACGGCGCAGCATAGCCGCAACCAAATTCCAGGCAACCACGGATTTCACGGATTACACCCTTGACCAAAGAGGCGTCTGTCAACGTCATTCCCGCGAAGGCGGGAATGACAAAAGAAGGTGTCCTTGCGTCTTAGTGGCTTTGTTTCTCCATCGGCGTGTATCGGCGTTCATCTGCGGTTCCATGCTTTTCTTTTTGGTTGCGGCT
>QZKI01000087.1 GCA_003598055.1 Candidatus Abyssobacteria bacterium SURF_17
TGCGCATGCTTGAGGCAAAGCCTACAGGAAAGCCGGATGCGGGAAATCTGCACGTCCGGTTTGACGAGGGGGAGGGTTATGCCCTCCCTACTCTACTGGCTTGGTGGTTCATCTAGGTGCGGCGGCATGTCGCCCTTGCCGTTAAGAAACCTGTTTTGGATAGCAATGGATCAGGTATTTGATTTGTCCCTCTTGATACCTCGCTTAACATATCTCCTGCGGGCATCGACCGTTGACGGAATAGAACGGGAGAGTCTTGTATACTTCTTATCCGCCTCCCTGCAATTCGTGCAGACGAGCACCCTTTCCTTCCGGTCCTTCTCAAGAAAAAGGCAGGAGTGACAGAAGAACTTCTCGCATTTGTTGCAGAGTCCACCCTCGAGCACGGTTACCCTGGTGCCGCAGTTGGAACATTTTATGGGAACGGCCATGTGTTCCTCCGGAGGCCGAAAGAAGCATGTGGATTCGTAAACCCATTATAAAATATTTCGTTAAAAAAGGGAAGGGCGAACAATTAGGGATAACAACGCTACTCTTCACTTGCAGAAAGTCGGGCAATTACCTTGGACGAAAACCTGTCATTGCGACTCATCGCGCGTTTTGCGGGATGGCGAAGCAATCCCGGCATAAGACCGCGGCGCTAGGAAACGAGATTGCTTCGGTCGCGTCGCTTCCTCCTAAGTACAAGTTTTCATAAATACGATGATGTGTCCGCATTTTGTAGGGGCCGTTCGCGAACGGCCCCTACAAAAACAAGCGATAATAGTAGAATGCGTCACGGTATGTATGAGAAGCTGTACTAAGGAACAGAACTTTCAAGACAGAATTCCAGCGAGCAACGCGGAAATCCCCCCTACCCCCTTTGCCAAAGGGGGGGTCAAACTTCCCCCTTTATGAAAGGGGGGTAGGGGGATTTCGCCCGCCACACAGCTTCTCATGTTCCTTTTACTCGGAATCCGGCTCATGTGGATAGTAGGCTCGCAATGACGGGGTATCCAATACAGGCATACTCATGCTGCCAAGCAATGGCTTATGAAAGCGCGTTGGTGGTCGGCGGAGTCTTGCTGAGTGTTTCCGGAATCTTGCGGATTAAGGAGATACCTGCAAGGAGGAAGATCGTAATGGTGATGAAGAGGATGTTATAGCCCATGCCGGAGGACGCGCCGAAACGGTCGACGATTGGGCCGAGTGTGGGCGGGATAGTAGTCCACGCGATGAGGAAGGTGTACTGCATCAGTCCGATGTGCTTGCTGGCTTCGCCCTCGGGGATTAAGTCGGAGAGTATTGTCCAGTAAAGGCTCAGATACGCGCCGTTCCCAAGTCCGTAGAGGAATCCGCTCACATAGAGCGTCGCGTGCACGCGCGGCGAGATAAGGAAGTTGAGGATGCAGGCGACCTGGAGCAGGCATGCGACGAGCAGCACGCGCTTGCGCCCGAAGCGGTCGGCGATCATGCCTGCAGCGAGCGAGGACGGGACCGCCGTTGCCATTGCAATCAATACGAGTTTTCCGAACGTGGCGTTGAAGTGGAGCGGGTCGATTTGGTCTTTGATGAAATAGAGCAGGAAGCAGACCATGGCAACCATGCCCATCTGGGTGAGAAGATTGGACGCCGCCAGCCAGGCCAGTCCGGCCCCGCCTTCGAGCCTTGGGAAGTATGCCTCCTTTAGGGAGAGTTTTTTTGAAAGTGCGGCGTTTGCAGGGGATTCCTCTCGTATCCTGATTGCGACCCACAGGTTTGAGGAAACATTCACAGCTACTGCGAGCAGGGCGAGGAACATCATCTTGCCAGCCTCGATGAGGCGGGGAGCGACGAGATGGGCGCACATGATTCCCAGGGTGTTCGCAATGGTGGTCAGGCCGGAGATGCGGCCGCGTCGCTCGAGCGGGACGATATCGCGGACGAGGGCGCGGTTAGGGAACCAGAGTGCGAGCGCGCCGTGCATGAGGACCAGGAGCGCGAGCAGCATGAGGTAGAATTGCGAGCGGACGACGAGGAGGACAAGCACGCTCATTGCGAATGCCGCGGCCAAGTAAAATGGCCGACGACGGCCCCATTGAGAGCCCATACGGTCGCTCAAGGCTCCGACAAGAGGAATCAAGATGATGAGAAAGAGGTTTCCGGCGCCGCTCATGAGTCCGAGGCGAGTATTCTTGACGGAATCGTCCACCATTCTCAGGAGCGTGTTGGGTACCAGGTAGGAAGTGGCGACCGTCCAGCAGGCGGCCCATCCCAGGTAGTTGATGCTGAGCTGGGAGAGATAGCGCCAGTTTTCGGAGGGCGTTGTCTTATTGGTCATGCAGCGGTCGGCTTCCTATTTGTGTCGAGGCCAGGGCATGATGATATGTTGCCTGAATATGTCGTCTGCGATAACAATGGATTCCCGCTTTCGCGGGAATGACAAATGTGAAGAATTCCTCGCCCCCTTATCATTCCCGCGAAAGCGGGAATCCAAGTTCTTGCATTGTTCCCAGCCGGCATCATTAGCCTTTGTATGCCACCAATTCGACTTCGATACCAACATCTTTCGGCAAGCGAGCGACCTGAACGGTGCTGCGCGCCGGTGGCTCGGACGGGAAGAATTCCGAGTAGACGGCGTTGATTTTCGAAAAGTCGTCCATGTTTGCGATGAAGATGCCGACTTTGATGACGTCTTTGAGTGATGCTCCGGCTGCCTCGAGCACATGCTGAGCGTTGCTCAGCACGAGGCGCGTCTGCTCTTCGATGGGTCCGAGCGCCAGTTCGTTCGTCTTGGGGTCAATGGGAATCTGGCCCGAGAGGTATATCCATCCGCCTGCCGTGATTGCCTGCGAATACGGTCCAACGGGCTTGGGCGCTTTGTCGGTGAGAATAATTTTCTTGGTCATGGGTTGGCTTTCCCTCCGCGATTAGCGCGTGATCAAGAGCGAAATTTCTGACTTGTGGTCCGCCTCGAAATACAGAATTTGGTGAACGGGCGCAGCATGCTACGCCCCTACAAGTATATGTGCCCGCGCGGTTGTGGGCGCCCACACAGGGGCGCCTCTACAAAAAAGGGTTGACAGGCCACTACCGCTCGACGCTCACTTCTCGTAAAAGCTTGAAAAAATCCGGAAACGAGGTCGCGACGCAGTCCGTATCGGTGACCGTCACCGGAGCGTCCGCAAAGAGTCCCGCCACGGCCATGGCCATTGCCGTGCGATGGTCGCCGAAACTGTCGACGGCTCCTCCGCGCAGGCGTTGCGGTCCGGGAATGATGAGGCCGTCCGGCTTCTCTTCGATGCGCGCGTCCAATGCTGACAGATTTCGTGCCAGTGCGCTCAGGCGGTCGGTCTCTTTGACACGAAGTTCGCCTGCGCCCTCTATGACGGTAGTCCCTTCGGCCCGAAGGGCCGTCACGGCGATTATGGGTACCTCATCGATGAGCCGCGGAATGTCGCTTGCGCCGATGTGGACGGCCTTCAGCCGCTCTTTGCCACGGATGAAGACATCGCCCGAGGGCTCGTTGAGTCCGTCGTCGGCAACGTCTGCGCCTGAAAGTTCCGCGCCCATTCTCTTCAGCACGTCGATGAAGCCCGACCGTGTGCGGTTCAGGCCGACATTGCGCACGAGCAGTTCAGAGCCGGGAATGATGGCGGCGGCTGCCATGAGAAATGCAGCGGAGGAGATGTCGCCCGGAACGGTGATTTCCGCAGGTTTCAACTGGGCTGGCCCGGTGACAGATGCACTCAGCTCTGTCACCTCGACGGTTACACCGAATTTGTGCAGCATCCGCTCGGTATGGTCTCGCGATTTATACGGTTCTTTGACCGTAGTCTTGCCGTCACAATACAGGCCGGCGAGGAGGATAGCCGATTTGACCTGCGCGCTCGCGATGGGAGAATCATAGACTATTGATTTGAGCGGAGCTCCCTCAATTTCTATAGGAGCGAGCCTGTCTCCATCCTGGCCGCGGAGTTGCGCGCCCATCTGTCGAAGCGGTTTGATAACGCGTTCCATTGGCCTTTTCCTGAGGTATTGGTCGCCCGTCAAACGGGACGAAAACTTCTGCGCCGCCAGCAATCCCATGAGCAGTCTCATGGTCGTGCCCGAATTGCCGCAGTCAATGGTGCTCATGGGCGGTTCCAAGCCGTAGAGGCCGACGCCTTCAATCACGATTTGCCCGCTCTCGGTGTCTTCGATGGGGACGCCGAGGGAGCGCATCGCGTTCAGCGTCGCGAGGCAGTCGTCCGCACGGAGGAAATTGCTGACGACCACCCTGCCCTCAGCGAGCGAGCCGATGAGGATGGCTCGGTGTGAGATGGATTTGTCGGGCGGGACCTCTATGTCGCCCTGCAGGGAGTGAACGGGATGCACGACCACAGATGGAGGAACACTCGTTGCGGGTGTTGCCAAATGCGCATTCTCCAGATCCGGCAGAGCTGCAGCGTCTGCCTCATGACGCTACCGAGTTTGTGGGTTTGTGCGTCTTTCTCATGCAGAGGCGAACCTTGTGTTCGCCCTTTGCCCTGATCAATTGGGCGAACACAATGGTTCGCCCCTACACAAGAGAAGCGAATCCAGAAAAAACTGATGGCGCTATGATTCCTGATGGAGCGCCTTGAGCTTGGCGACTCTGTTCGAGACAGATTCGTACCGGTTGTCTTTCGGATGCGCGAACAGGAACTCCTCGTAATATTTTATTGCCGTATCGTATTTCCCCAGCTTCTCGTAGGAGAGCGCACGTCTGAACTCTGCATTCGTTGCTCCCGGCGCATACGGGAAGTCCTTGAGGTTGCGGTCAATGATGCTGACTGCAAGCTGGTACCGGAATGTCATATAGGCGATATTCCCCAAAAAATAGCAGACCTTGGGCGTCATCGCGAGATTGGGGTTTTCCTTACGAAAGAAGGACTCCGTCTTGAGCATCGTCTGCGAGTTGCACCCCATGTAGAGAACAAAAGCCACGATTGCAACGACGAGAATCTTCTTCCATTGACCAAACATGATGTCTCCCCTCCTGTGTTATGGCAAGAAACTCTTGATGAGGTTCACGAGATCGCTACCGCTGCGCACCTGCTGAGAGACGAACACGTAATAGAGAACCGCCACGATGACGATTGCTATCACAACTCTGCTGATGATTTTCCCCAGCGAGAGCTTCGCCTTGGGAGCCTCGTCGAGCTTCTTCACACGGTCCTGGAACGAGCCCATCCTCTGATAGCATTCGTCGCTGCAATAAACGCCTCCTGGCATCTTTTTCACGCACTTCTCGCACAACGGCTTGTGGCATTGCTTGCACCGCGCTATTGCAGTGCGTTCAGGATGATTGATACATCTGGAAGGTGCTTGGGCCATAGATGGTTCCTCCCCGCGTGCCGTTTTGCCCCGAGCCTGTGTGAGAGTGAAGGCCGGGTCAAAGTGTCCTGTTTTCTATTTCGGCCTGAAGCGACGCGAGAAAATCCTCGAATTGCTGCGGCCCCAAGTCGCCCCTCTGTCTATGACGGACGGAGACCGCGCCCGAGGATACTTCCCTGTCGCCTACCACAAGCATGTATGGGACCTTCTGTAGCTGAGCCTCGCGTATCTTGAACCCGATTTTGTCGTCCCTCAAATCGGCTTCGGCGCGTACCCCTGCATTTCGGAGCCGCTCGAGAAGCGTGGCCGCATAAGGTCGATGGGACTCACCGACCGGGAGCAGGATTGCCTGCACGGGCGCCAGCCAGGTCGGGAATGCTCCTCCGTAATGCTCGATGAGCACGCCGAGGAATCGCTCAATCGAGCCGTAGAGCGTGCGATGTATCATGACCGGCCGGTGTCGCTGATTGTCGGAACCAATGTAGGAGAGGTCAAATTTCTCTGGCAGGGCGAAGTCGAGCTGGATAGTGGCGCACTGCCACGTACGCTTGAGGCAGTCACGAATATGAAAATCTATCTTTGGGCCATAGAATGCGCCTTCGCCCTCGTTGAGCTTGTAGTCCAGTTCGACCCTTGCGAGAGCGGCCTTGAGGGCGCTGGTCGCCTGTTCCCACATCTCATCGCTGCCTATGTGTTTCTCAGGCTTTGTGGAGAGCTCGACCGTGGACGAAAAGCCGAAAGTCTTGTACATGAAATCGACGAATTCGATGATGCCGACCACTTCATCCACTATCTGTTCTGGCAGGAGAAATATGTGGGCATCGTCCTGGGTGAATTGTCGCACTCGGAACAGGCCGTGCAACACGCCGGATTTCTCATGGCGGTGCACGAGGCCTACCTCAGCGCATCGGAGCGGGAATTCACGGTAGCTGTGGAGGTGGGTCTTGTAAATGAGCAATCCGCCCGGGCAATTCATCGGCTTGATGGCGAAATCGCGGTCGTCTATCACGGTGAAGTACATGTTTTCGCGGTAGTTATCCCAGTGGCCGGATTGCTCCCACAGGGAGCGAGCGAGGATGATGGGCGTGCGCACCTCGACGTAACCCCGTTTGCGGTGCTCCTTCCGCCAGAAGTCCATCAAAGCATCCCAGACGACCAGTCCCTTCGGGTGGAAGAACGCGAAGCCAGGGCCTTCTTCGTGGAAGCTGAACAAGTCAAGGTCGCGGCCGAGCCGACGATGGTCGCGTTTCCTGGCTTCCTCGAGCAGATGCAGGTGCTCCTTGAGGTCTTTCTCTTTTGTGAATGAAGTGCCGTAGATGCGCTGGAGCATCTTATTTCGCTCGTCCCCGCGCCAGTATGCGCCAGCGAGCCCGGTCAGCTTGAATGCCTTAATGTATGAGCTATCGGGCACATGCGGTCCTCGGCAGAGGTCAACGAAATCGCCGAGCTCGTAAAGGCTGACAGTGTCGCCCTCGATCCCCTCGAGCAGCTCGACCTTATACACCTCCCCGAGAGAGCGAAACCGCTCCATCGCCTCCTTACGCGAAACCTCCCGGCGCCTGAACGGGATGGCTCGCGCCGCGATCTCGCGCATTTTCTTTTCGATGGCGTTGAGGTCTTCCTCGGTGAACCCGCCGGGCTTGTCGAAATCGTAGTAGAAACCTTCTTCAATTGCGGGACCGATGCCGAATTTTGTTCCCGGGAAGAGTTCCTGAACGGCATAGGCCATGAGGTGTGAACTGCTATGACGGAACACCTCGCGGCCCTGCTCGGAGTCAAAGGTCAGGAATTCGATAGCGACGTCGTTTTCCAGTTTCGCCGACAAGTCGACCAGGTCACCGTTGATTCTTGCGGCGAGCGCTTCTTTCGCCAACCGATTTCCCACCGATTTCGCTGCTTCAGCAAGTGTGACGCCGTTCTTCAGCGTCTTCTCGGAGCCGTCTGGCAGTTTCACTTTCACGGTATTCATGATTGGGCAAAAATTGGGCGCCTCATCGAGTCGCATGCGATACGTGGGAGTAATTCATTTCATGATTGGAAGGGGAAAACGTCCCCTTCGCATGCGACCGTAACAAAAAAACAAGACTCATCGTCTTGTTTTCCCGGGGCGGAGTAGACACCCCCCACAGTACTCTAAACAGTGGGCGCTAGTGGAGTTGAACCACTGACCTCTTGCATGTCAAGCAAGCACTCTAACCAACTGAGCTAAGCGCCCCTCTGGCAGAATACTACCACTTTCCGCTCAAATTGTCAAAAGGAGACGACGGGAGGTCTTGCACAAAGTTGCGGTTCGGCCGTATGATTGATACGAGAGTGGAGCAGGGGGATATAACCCATGAACATCTTGATGATGACAAACACGTTTACGCCGCATGTGGGCGGAGTTGCCCGCTCCATCGAGGGATTCACGGTAGGGTTCCGGCGGCGGGGACACCGCGTTATGGTGGTTGCTCCGGAGTTTGAGTCCATGCCGGAGGAGGAAACGGATGTTATCCGCATTCCTGCGATACAACGCTTTAACGGAAGCGATTTCTCGGTTGCACTGAGGATGCCCGGTTCAGCGAGCGAGGCAATCGAGCGGTTCAAGCCTGAAATTGTTCATTCGCACCATCCCTTCCTCGTTGGCGGAGCGGCGGTTCGCGTCGCCAATAGGCTGAAGCTGCCGCTTGTTTTCACGCATCATACGATGTATGAACATTATACTCACTATGTGATGGAGAATTCCGAGGCTCTCAAGAAGTTTGTCGTTAATCTCTCGACGAACTATGCCAATCTCTGTGATATGGTTTTTGCGCCAAGCGAGAGCGTCGCTGACCTGATTCGAGAGCGAGGGGTGACGGCCCCGGTCGAGGTCGTTCCTACAGGCGTTCGCCTCGAGCGATTTGCGAAGGGCAGCGGACCCGGTTTCCGGGCAGTGATGGATATTCCAGAGGATGCCTTCGTGGTCGGACATGTGAGCAGGCTTGCGCCGGAGAAAAATATCGAATTCTTGACTGAGGCAGTAGCGGCATTCTGCAAGGTAGATGCAAGGGCGCACTTCCTCGTTGTCGGCAGCGGTCCTTCGGAAAAAGACATTCGCAAGATATTCTCCCGGCACAAATTGGCGGACCGCCTGCATCTCGCGGGGACGCTCAACCACCCCGTGCTCGTGAGCGCGTATCGCGCGATGGACGTGTTCGCCTTTGCCTCAAAGAGCGAGACGCAGGGAATGGTGCTGACTGAAGCCATGGCGACAGGAGTCCCGGTGGTAGCTCTGGATGCATCCGGCGTGCGGGAAGTGGTCGCGGATGGGCGCAATGGCAGACTCCTCTCCGATGAGACTATTGAGACGTTTTCCTCAACCTTGCAGTGGATAGCTTCACTTCCTGCCGACCGCAGAGAAGAGGTCTCCCGGCAGGCCGAAGAGACGGCCAAAGCATTTTCCATGGAGCGCTCGGCAGACAAGGCATTGGCCCATTACGAAGCACTGTTAACAAAGCAACCGATTCGGCGTGACGAGCCGTATGAGTCATGGACCGGGGTCATGCGAAGGATCAAGGCCGAATGGGAACTCTTGACCTCCGTCGTCGATGCGGCGAGCGCCTCGCTCCGAGAGCCGGAAGAGGACAAGACATGAACCTTTCTCACGGTGCGTAACCGAGGACAACTATTTGTAGGTGCGAATTCATTCGCATGATTCTTGGGCCTTTCTTGCCACGCGCATGCGAATAAATTCCCACCTACAGAACCATGAGGCAGACTTGATTTACCCAGGGCATACCCAGCAACGGCGTCGGAGCGTGTGACCGACAATTGTATGGAAAACGAGGCAACTCAAAGTGAGTTGGAACGACAGGTAATTCATATCCTCGCGGGTGCGCCTGCGCTTCTCTTGCGCTGGCTGAACTATCCGCAGGCGCTTGCGCTTGCTGTTGCGCTCATCATCTGGAATCTGTTCCTATTGCCAAGGTTCGCGATTGCGAGACGGCATCTGTATCGGCCCGAGGAGCAGGAACGCGGTTTCTCCGCAGGCATCGCGTTCTATCCTGTTTCGGTATTTGTCTTGATTCTCCTGTTTCCCGTGCCGGTGGCTGCCTCGATGTGGGGAGTGCTTGCCGTCGGCGACGGGATGGCGAGTTTCGTTGGCTCGTTGGCTGGCCGAAGGCGCGTGCCATGGAACCACAAGAAGAGTCTCGATGGGCTGTTTGCCTTCGTGGCGGGCGGCGCGCCGTCTGCCATGCTCCTCTACTGGTGGACTATTCCGAACATCGGGGCATCGCCATCGTGGTGGCAGAATCACGGCGAGCTTCTTTTGTGCGGCACGCCGGCAATCGGCTCCATTCTCCTCATTTCTGCGGTAACCACGGTTTTCTGCGCCTTGCTCGAGACGATTGACATCGGAATTGACGATAACGTGCTCGTTCCGCTTGGCGGCGCGTGCGTGATGACGGGCCTTGTGCATGCTCTCTGTGGCTGACGCGGCGCAAGACATCATTGTATTGGCACTGCTGTCCAAAACGTTCTTTTTCACCACAAAGGGTCGCAGACCCAAGACGCAAAGGGCGTAGAGTAGAAGAGCCGCAGCAAAAAAACTGTCATTGCGAGGGAGTGCAACGACCGAAGCAATCTCGTTCGTAGCGTTGAAGATGCAAACAGAGATTGCTTCGCTCGGGTCTGCGACTCTCGGGTCTGTGACCCTCGGGCCTGCGGCCCTGCGCTCGCAATGACTGCATGGATGTTTCTTCCACACATAACCCCGCCATAGGTGGGCTCGAATGCTCGCAATGGCAACCAGCATTTCATGAGAGCAACTCCGTATGCTTCTTGTGCCCAAGGTTCTGATGGCCTAACGCAATTGTCAACCCGATTGCTATCGCAGCCATCATGAACGTGACAATGGGCACGTCGTGCGGAAACGCATCGATGTTGAGCGGGTCGTGAATCTGCCAGTGGAAAAGGAAAGCGAGAAGGATGTTGCCGCCGGTCGCATTATAGAGCGCGGTCATGATGATTGAGAGCGAGATTGCCTGAACCGCATAGAGCGGAATCGTAGCAGGAGTGTAGGGCGCTCCATAAACGAAGAATACCGGAAGGTGCCACGCTCCCCATATCAGGCCAAGCACCATACTTGCGTTGAGCGCGCTGAACCTCCGCTGGAGCAGAGGAAGCGCGAACCCGCGCCACCCCAACTCTTCCACCGGCGCAGGATTGGCCACAATGGACAGCAGCATCGCAGGGATGACCGCATACCACGGGTCGAAAGGATAGGCGGGAGCGTTCCCTCCGACAGCAGCGAAGACAATTCGGTCTGCCGCATAGAAGGCCGGAAAGCCGACGAGCACGAGCAGGTACCATTTGATGCCGACTCGCCAGTGCAGCACCCGCCGTGCATATGCTCTGACAGCCGCGAATCCATGCCGCCGGGCGATCACGAAGAATGCCGATATCGCGGGAGCATACACGCAGATATGCCAGTACACGCGATAGAACGGTTTGCTGACATCCGGCTCTCCGAAACGGAGAAGGAAGGGAAAAGGGAAGCGAAAAAACAGGAAGATCATACCCCAGGTAATCAAGAACGTGAGTGCAAAGAATTCCAACAGGGCATTTCGCTCTGTCTTCCTCTCTTCCCTCAGGCCTTCAACTGCAGGCGGAGGCCCCTGCATTTCGAGTGAAGATGCGCAGGATTCCGGCTTCACCGCCTGATGCAACAAAAAACTTCCCCTCCGCGACTGTCCCGTAATTGTAGGGACGCCTCCATGTGGGCGCCCGGGCGGCCACACAGAGCCGCCCCTACGAAAATATAATCAATTACGACACGGTTTCCTTCCCAACCTTCTGTTACTAAACAACCGGCTGACTATCTGTCGCCAGAGGTCTGGACGCCCGACCGTCCAGACACCCACCTTTCCGCCAATATTGCTAGGGCACCATTGGCAGCAGCTCGACCGTTTGTGTGCCTTGACCCTTTGTCACGGAATAGGCTCCGTGAGTATGTTTATCTTTGTTCTTGCTTATTACTGTTAGCACCCCTTCAAGATTATCGCCTTGAAGACCGGCATACCACATCACAGCGACTGTTCCCTTACGTTTCTTTTTCGACGAAGAGGTATATACCTCTTTGTCGAGTTTGCCAAGTTTACCACTCCCATAAATCTCCGCGTCATCAAATGAGTTGTCGCCTGACTCGACTTCCGGAGAATAGACTTCTAGTACAACAACATCCGGCGTGGGTGCACAACCGTTAGAGCCTCTTGTTACGAACCATATAGTCGCCAAACAAGCTACGATACCAAGAATTCGAAGCGCGCGTTTCATTTTGCTCCCTCCTTTTTTGACTTCACGTTCAAGAAAAGCCCCCCTTCCAAGTCCAAGTCGTGTGCCTAATCACCTCCCTCCACTCGCTGATGAACCCAGCAAGCGCTTATGCACTTTTCGATCCCCCATCAGCCCGGTTGGGAATCTTTCATACTTTCAATCTTTTCCATGAGGCCTTGAGCCATACCCATGTGTTTGGGCATTTCGAGCTTCTGATACAGTTCAGTCGCCTCTCTCAGGAGCTTAAGCGCTTTATCGAGGTCACCGCGGCCTCCGCGCTCGACAAGCATGTGAGCGTGCCACCGCCGGACCCCAGCTTGCTCGATGACATGAGGAAGCTCATGTGCCTGCTTCAGAGCTATGCCGAAGTGCTCTTCTGCTGAATCCCACTCCCTTGCTGCGCTTGCCGCAATGCCGGCTATGGTCTGAACAAGGCTGGCACACGAGGGTGAAAGGAGATTCCCGGTTGCGACCGCCTCCCGAGCCAGCGGGTATAGCCGTGCCGCTTCATCGTCCTTCCCCAGTATTGCAAGCGCTTCGACCGCTCCCACGAGCATTGTCCATGCCCCGAGCGTGTTTGGCTGTCCGGCAGAGGGAAGGAGGTTTTTCCTTTCCTCCATGAGAGCGAGGGCTTCATCTCGTCTGCCCGCGCTGGCCAAAAACACGAGGAGAGGCGAGATCAAATAGCCGATAAATCCCTCGGCTCTTGGGTCCATCAGCTCGACCGCTTTCCGGAAATTCTTCTCTGCAAGCTCCCACTTGCCGCGCCAGAACTGCGCCCAGCCGAGCAATACGTAATCCATGTAAATCCAGCTCCATTGGAGACTGAGACTTTCTTTAAGAGCTGTGGAAATTCGCGTTTCTAGTCGTTCGAGATCGCCCGTTCCTACGACCTCGCGCAAGCATTCGTACAGGTCGAGCACGCAACGATTGAATTCAGCCCCTGTTTTCGGGGTAAACGCTTCCAGTTCCCGCTCGACACGTGCGGCTTCCTCGAGCCGGCCGATTCCGATTAAGCCCCATTCGGCTGCGAGGAGGGCGTTGCTCGTATCAAGAGGCTTATTCCCTGCTCTCAGAAGTTCCGCCGACCTCAGGGCGCACTCTGTCTCTTCGGGGCCTTGCCAGTAGTTTCTATGAAACATCGCCTTGCGGTAGAGGATGGGTCCTTCCAACTGCTTCTCGCCAAGCTTTTCAGCCATTCCGAGCGCCTCTGCGAACATGGTATTTGGCAGTTCATAGCCAACGGCCGGCACGTACGCGAGCACGTGGGCGGCTGCAGCAAGGAGAACACAGCGGGCGGCGTTGATGCGGTCGCCAAGAGCTGCCAGTCCCCTGTTGGAGATTTCGAGTGCTTCCTGAAAACGAGAAGCCCAGAGCAGGCGGGGAGCTATCTCAGAGCACGCATTGCCGACTTCCTCAGGCTTGTTCAATTGCTCATAAAGCGTTAGCGCCGTTCTCCATTCATTGAGAGCCTCATCAGTCCTACCCAAGGCATTAAGGGCCGAACCGAGCTTACATCGGATTTCAGCTTGAATCTCGTCTGCTATCGAATAGGAAAGCGCGTTCTTGTAGAACTCAATGGCCTCCGTCAGGGCTCCCATACCATATACCCTCTCTCCCGCCAGGCGTAAATAATGGACGGTCTTCTGTGGGTCGGCCAACGCTCCGGCCTTTTTGAGATGATAGGCCAGTTGTGCAGCGTATTCATTCAGGCGGTCCGCATGTAGCTTTTCGATTGTCTCAGCAACGCGGAGATGGAGCCGCTGCCGCCGCAGCACCGAAATGTCGCTGACGAGCGCCTGGCGGATCAGTTCATGGGAGAAGATAAACTTCACATCCTCAGTCTGGGTCGTCGATTTTACGAGTTGAGCGCGCTCGGCCTCTTCCACCGAGTCGAGAAAGGTGTCTTCGTCAACGTCCACCAACTGCTCCAGCAGTTTGGATCCCACTACCCGCCCAACGGCGGCGGCTGCAGTCAGTGTCTCCAAACACTGCTTGCTCACCCGTTGAATCCGATGCCGCAATACAAGGCGTACGCCCCGGGGAGTGTCCGCCTCATCGAGGCTCAGGTCGGTTCGCCATTGCCCTTCCTGGTCAAACAGCTTCTCCTGGTCTGCCAGATGTTTGACAGTCTCTTCAACAAGGAACGCATTCCCTTCGGTCAGGTCAAGAATAAGTTTCACCAGCGAAACGGGCGGCTCCTGGCCGCTCCATCTCTGAAGCATGTCCGCCACCTCTGCCTCGAGGAAATTTCTAAGAGCGATGTTCCTACCCAAATGCTGGCGGAGAAGATTCGCCATCAATCCGGCCAAGGGAAGGGACACCGCAAGCTCCGTATCTCGATACGTCACAATGAGGAGGATGGGCATTCTGCCAAGGTGGCGCGCAATATGCTGGACCAGAAGCGCCGTGGATTCTCCAGCCCAATGAAGATCTTCAAGGACGAGCAAGAGCGGTTGCGCTTGAGCGAATCGCTCCAGGAAATCAACCACTCCATTAAATATATATCGCTGCTCTTGCTCCGGGGGAAGCTCCGCCGGCGGTGGTATCTTATTCGGGAACTTCCGCCGAAGGTCAGGCACCAATTTGGCAACTTCCGGAGCAGACTCACCGAGCATTTCGAGAAATGTCTTGGACTTGACCATCCGGGCCGCTGATTCGACAATCTCCACGAATGGCATATATGGCTGGCCCCCTTGCATCTCATAACAATGACCGACCAGACACAGGAAACCTTCCGCGAGGGCGTCAGTCATAATCTCGTCGGTCAAGCGGGTCTTGCCAACGCCCGCTTCGCCGCCTATCATAACCAGTGACCCTTGACCGAGAGATGCCCGACCAAGAAACCGATGCAACTCGGCCCGCTCGCTCTTACGACCCACAAAGGGAGTGCGTTCGCCTACCAGAGGCATAACCTTTTCCCCGAGAGCGGGCATGGGAATCAGTCTCGTGCCCGTGGGTCGCTTTTCGGGAAGCTTCTCTCCAACCTGCAGAGCTTTGAAAGTACTGATATCTGTCAGGAATTGGGAAATGCTTGCGTATCGGGCGTCTTTCTTCTTCGCCATCGCGCGGGAAAGAATGGTGTACAATCCCGACGGCACATCCGGATTGAGGCTACTCACTTCGACGGGTCCCTCATACACGATCTTGTATATAAGTCCCACAGTAGTGTCCGCGGTGAAGGGGGTAACACCCGTCAACATCTCATAGAGGACCACACCCAGCGAGTAGATATCTGTTCGATGATCCAACTCCTCCCCCTGGCACTGCTCCGGAGACATGTACGCAACGGTGCCGACCAACATTCCTGGCCGAGTCAATTTCGAACGTGCATCAGCAACCGTAGCCAACCCAAAATCCATAACCTTTACATTGCCCTTGCTGTCCAGGAAGATGTTTGCAGGCTTGATATCACGATGCGTGATTTTCCTCTGGTGGGCATGCTCGAGCGCAAGAGCAACCTCAGTGATTATCCTGATTGCTTCGTCGGCCGACAGAACCGTCTTCTTCTTCAGCAGCTCATCCAGCGTCTGCCCTTCGACATACTCCATGCTGAAGAAATAAAGGCCCCGGTCTTCGGAAATATCATAGATCTGTACGATGTTGGGATGGTTGAACTTAGCTACCGCGCGGGCTTCCCTCTCGAACCTCTTGACAAACGAAGGCTCAGAACCGAAATCAGGCGGAAGGATTTTTAATGCCACGGTGCGGTCGAGATTCACCTGGCGGGCCTTATAGACCACACCCATCCCGCCCCTGCCAAGGAGGGTTTCTATCTCGTAATTGCCGAGTTTGGTTCCCGCGAGCCGTTCGATATCCATAGTAGCTACCTGCTTCGGGGAGAAGTGTGAAATAGGCGGTCGTTTGCTGCCTTTCAATATTATGATGTCGCGCGTCGCAAATCCGATATAACCGCCGCCATCCTTTCGTGTCGGTCCTCACGGTCTTTCGCCATCATTTTCCGGATGCAGGTCTCAAGTGTCTCAGGCACATCGTTTCGTAGTTCCCTTATCCTTTCGGGTTCATCATTCAATATTGCTCTAACCATTTCACCCACGTTGCGACCCTTAAAAGGATGCTTGCCCGTCAACATTCGGTACATGACAACCCCCAGTGACCAGATGTCTGTCCGGTAATCGACGGGTTCGCCGCTGGCTTGCTCCGGCGACATATAAGGAACCGTGCCTAGAATTGCACGGGGCTTGGTGATGTCCTCTTTCTCGAGCGGTTTCGATAATCCAAAATCCAGAATCTTTACAATCCCTTCCTCATTGATCATTATGTTGCCATCCTTGATATCCCGGTGAATAATCTTCTTCTTATGTGCCGCATTCAGCCCCCTCGCAGTCTGAAGGCCGAGGGTAATTGCCTCAGTGATTTCCAATGGGCCCGACTCGATCTTTTGGCTGAGACTCTCGCCTTCAACATAGGCCATAGCGATAAATGTGTGTCCTTCCGTAGCATCAACTTCATAGACGGCGCAGATGTTGGGATGATCTAATTGCGCAACAGTCTGTGCCTCACGCAAAAACCTCAGGCGCGCCTTTGGGTTCTTAATCAGCCTTTCCGACATAATCTTAATAGCAACTATCCTCTGCAGTCTGACGTCTTCTGCCTTGTAGACAGTACTCCTGCCACCGTCGCCGATCTTTTCCAGAATCTTGTAATGGGATATGGTCCTGCCGATCATCTTTACATCACTCCCACGACTCGTATGTTACATCAGAAGACAAGAAAGCTGTCCTTCTCTGTTCCTGCAGAGAAGGACAGCGCAGTGCAACATCCCTTCGAGAACCCTGTGCCATGGTATCCACTCCCGCGAAGAGGATACAACGTCGGGCACGTCTAAGCTGTCAAAAATTTCCAACGCCTTAATCGATGAAAATCTTATATCGAAAAGTACGACTTTGTCAAACTCTGATCCCCGGATAAGCTAGAAAAATTGTATCATTCAGGAGAGTCACCGTCAATAAGCGCATTTTCCCCACAGATAAATGTTAGGCCCCGAGTGATTGCAAAACGAAAGGTAAGAAGGCTTGACGGTTTTACCTATTGTCAAGTGGTCCTTGCAGTTGGATGGAAGGAAGTCCTGCTCCGCTGAAGCTTACGGGATTCCACTCAGATTGCTATTTGCCTCCACTTGCCGGATAAGAATCTGAAAATGAGCACGGCTGACTTGCCGTAGTGGTCGGCGAGGATGATGAGCCATATCCAGGTGATGCTGAGGCCGAGGCCGTACGCGGCGAACAGTGCGAGCGGAATCCTAATGAAATACATTCCGATAAATGAAGCATAAAGAGGCCAGCGGGTGTCGGCGGCGCCCACAAGCGCGCCCGCAAGAGTCATGTGCAGCGCCATCGCGGGCTGACACACGGCGAGTATCCGCACGAAGAGCGCGGTGAGTTCGACAACGCGGGCATCTGTAACGTAGACCAGTGCAATGGGCCTCGCCGCAAGGAACAGCACCACCCCGATTGCCGACATAGCCCACAACGCTATCCTCACGCATTCCCGCCCCTTCGAGGCGGCCAATCCGCCCTCTTTTGCCCCGAGATGTTGGCCGACAAGTGCCGATGCCGCGACGGAAAAGCCAAATCCCGGCATGAACGAAAGCGACATGATATTCACACCGATGGTATAGGCCGCGAGCGGCTCGGTGCCATACCGCGTGATTATCGCCAGATACCACAGGTAACCGAGCTGCATGATTCCCTGCTCGATGGCGGAAGGAGTTCCGATGCGGAGCGTCTTTTTCGCGATATCTTTCTCGACAGCGAACATTCTCTTGGGCAGCGACAGGGCGAGATTGCCCCGCCGGAGGAGAACGAGAAACGCAAGCGCTTCGAGGACGAACGTGGTCGCCGTGGCGATTCCGCAGCCGGTGACCTCGAGTCTCGGCATGCCGAACTTGCCGAATATGAGCGCGTAATTGAGGACCACGTGGATGAGGTTTGCCGCCACGCTGATGATGAGCGGAGTTTTCGTGTCGCCCGCCCCTCGAAGCGCAGAGGAAGAGACGAGCGCAATTACCAAGAAAATGGTTCCGGCAAGCACGATGCGCAGGTACGGCACGCCGATCTCGGCCACGCTCGCCTCTGCGCCGAACAAACGGAAAAAATGTTCGCTTCCCGCCAGTCCGGGGAGCATGAGAACTACGGAAAAAACGGCTCCCATCAGCAGCGATTGACCAAGTACCGTATTTGCCTTTTCTTTTTCGCGTGCTCCGGTGAACCGGGCGACGAGTGCGATGGTGCCCGTTGTCACCGCGAGCGTGATGGCCATGACCATGTTGAACATCTGGCCGCTCACGCCGACCGCCGCGACGGCAGTCGGACCGAGCCGGCCGACCATGATCATGTCCACCATCCAGACAAACGTGAGGAGGATGTTGTTGATGATGACGGGCCACGCGAGCGACAGAATGTGCATCCGGTCACTGCGCGGAGAAGTGGGGGTCGAGCTCAAGAGACTGTCCCGCGCCTCAGCATTTACGGCGGACTTCTGTAGGTGCGAATTTATTCGCACACGATTTCTTGCCTTCTTTCTCACCGTGAGAATGCGAATGAATTCGCACCTGCAGGAGAATTACGGGTCGCTCTCTGAGGCTGTGCCCTCTTCCCGGTTGCCGGTTGCTTGCACGGCGTTCTCATTCAGTAAGCTCAGCTTGACCTGTTCGGCGAGCGCGAGCGGAATGCCCGCCGCCGAAGAAATCTCCCCCGGCGTGGCCTCCGCTATTCGCTGAACGCTCCCGAAACGCTTCAACAGCGCCGACCGGCGGCGCGGCCCGATTCCCTTGATTTCATCCAGCGCCGAGCGCGTTTGCCTCTTCGAGCGGAGTCTTTTATGATACGTGATGGCGAACCGATGCGCTTCATCCCGGATGTGCTGCAGCAGATGCAGCGAGGCCGAGCCCGGCCGCAACAGTATCGGGTCTTTGCGGTGAGGGATGTAAATCTTGTCAGCCTCCTTCATCACGATTTCCGACTTCTTCCTGAACCGCATCTTCTCCTTCGCGATTCCGATGACGTCCTGGTCGATTATCTGCATCTCCTCGAGCACGCTCAACGCGACGCCAAGCTGGCCCTTGCCGCCGTCAACGATGATGAGCGACGGCATCGGCCCTTCCGTTGCGGCTCGGCGCAAGTGGCGCGTCAGGACCTCGCGCATCATTGCGTAATCGTCGGCTCCCTCGACGGTGCGAATCTTGAAAAGACGATAATCCGCCTTCTTCGGTTTGCCGTCCTCAAAGACGACCATCGAGCCGACGGCCAGGTCACCGGAGATGTTCGAGATGTCGAACGCCTCGATTCGCTCCGGTCTCGCGCGCAGCCGGAGCGCGTGCTGGAGTTCCTCGAGCACATCAGTCTCCGCACGAGCGGCGCGGCGGTGCTCTTCAAAAACCGTGCGCGCGTTCGTCTCCGCCATCTCGAGCAGGCGGCGCTTGTCTCCGCGTTGGGGCACCACGATGCTCACGCGCTCGCCCTTCTTATCCGACAGCCACTGTTCGAATGCCTCCGAGTTCTCCGGCGCGAGCGGGAGGAGCACCTCCTTCGGCGCGGGCCTGCCCGCCGAGTAGAACTGCGTCAAGAGTGAGCCGACCGCCTCCTCGACCGGCACCTTGAGCTCGGGGAAATGGTACGGCTCGCTGCCGACGAGTTTTCCCTTGCGAACAAGCAGCACGGAGACATCGAGGCTGCCGTTGTCCTGCCAGATACCGAACACGTCGCGGTCAATCTCGTCTGCAGTGGCCACCTTCTGGCGTTCGATGGTTTTCTCAACCGCCCGTATCTGGTCGCGATAGCGAGCAGCAAGCTCGAAATCGAGCCGATCCGATGCTTCCTGCATCTTCTCGCGCAGTGTATCAATGAGTTCCTCGTTCTTACCCTGGAGAAACGCAATCACGTTGCGCACTAATCCTGCATAAGTCTCCTTATCCACGTTGCCACAGCATGGGCCGAGGCATTTGTGCATGTCGTAATAGATGCATGGGCGCTCGCGGCTGTGAAATGTCTTATTCGAGCACTTGCGGAGCATGAAATAGTTATTGACCACGCGGAACGTCTCTCGCGCCGCGCGTGCGGATGAGTACGGGCCGAAGTATAGGGCCCCGTCGCGCTTCACTTTGCGCGTGATATACAGACGGGGATAATCCTCCTGCACCGTCAGCTTCAGACGCAGAAAACTCTTGTCATCCTTCAGGCGGATGTTGTAGCGGGGGTGATGCACCTTGATGGCGCTGTCCTCGAGGATGATAGCTTCTTTCTCGGTATCGGTGACGATAAAATCGACGTCGGCCACGTGCGCCGAAAGAAACGGCGACCACACGCGCCCGTCATCGCCTGTTTGAAAGTATGCGCGCACGCGTTTCTTCAGGCTCTTCGCCTTTCCGACATAGATCACTTTCCCCCGCGCGCTTTTCATGAGATACACGCCGGGTTTATCGGGAAAATTCTTAACCTTTTCTTGAAGCGCTTCGTTCGCCATATGACACATCCCTGCTCTCAGCTACTTCCCTCAAATTGATTATACCCCGTCAGATAACGCACGGGCAAGGAGGAGAATTCGTCGCGAAAAGTTGCGCTCTGCAGGTATGAAAAACACGCACCGATTCGAATCAAGACATGATTGTGTGGATTTGATTATCTTCACGAAACGATCCGGATAAAGCATGATGGTTGTTAGAAGACCTTGCAGAATTGCTGTTTTTCGGGCTGGTGTCCGGATAGAGGCGGCGTTGGTATGCGGCTCAGACTGCTTCTTCGCCGATTTCTCCCGTTCGGATTCTAATCACTTCTTCCACCGATGTGGCAAACACCTTGCCGTCGCCGATGCGGCCGGTGCGCGCCGAGGAGATAATTGCGTCGACGACTTTCTCCACGTCATCGTCCGGCACCACGATTTCAAGCTTTACCTTGGGAAGGAATTCTATTTCATATTCCGCCCCGCGGTATAACTCCTTGTGACCCTTTTGCCGGCCGAACCCCTTGATCTCAGTCACACTGAGTCCTTTGACGCCGTTGTTAGAAAGCGCCTCCTTTACCTCCTCAAGCTTGAATGGCTTTATGATTGCCTCGATCTTCTTCACGTTTTCACCTCATACGGTTGTCGTGCCATTGAGGTCAATACCTCACGCCGTGCCGGCAATCAGAAAAAAATGTCTTCAGTCCGTCGGCAAAAATGAGGCCCTGACGAGCAATCAAAATGGTCGTTTGCCCGCTTGAATTCATACCATGCCGCAGATGTGAGAATCCAATTCATCATAGGGAAACAGTGTTTCGTAATCTGCCAATGCCGCCAATGCGCGCGATTGGGTCCTTATTCCGTTCTCCTCTAAAATGGCTATCGGGTTCAGCCCTCCCATAATGACCGCGCCCACTCGTTCCTGCTGTACCGGAATTTCAAGGAGCGGCTGGCTCGGCCATCCTACGGTCATGAATCCGCCGAGGCCGACACGTTCGAGCCGGTGAGCAAGGGCTATCACTTGTTCTCTGCAATCCGCCGGCGCCTCTCTGAAGCTTGCCCCTATCCTGCCGCTACCTGTTTCCGCGGCGCCCGCGCAATCGGTCATGCCGCTACGGATGAAAACCTCGAGCGGGTCCAGCGTGGACCCTTCATAGTATATAGCTTCTACGAATCGGGTGGGTTTATAATTCTCCAGTTCGAGGAGTCCGCCAAACTTGGAGTACGTGGGAATCCCGTGGGCAAGCAGCACGCCATTAATCGTTATGGAGCATACCGTGCCTATTCCTATCATCCCGTGCGGAACGGTCGCATCGCCAATCCGCTCGCCCGGAGAGAAGAGAGCAATCAGGCGTCCCATCGCATATCCGGCCGTGAACACTTTTCTTATGAGCGGGACAGTGCACTCAACATGTGAGTTCTCTATTACGCTCACATTAACGACAACGCTTCCCTTCTGGGTGGAGAGGTCGAAGGTCATGCGATAGGTCATCTGGTCGATTTTCGCAGCGAGGAAGCCAACCCTTTCTATGATTCGTGCGCTGGAGAGTTCTTCCGAACCTCGGTGGGTAACAATCCGGCCCCTTCGCCCCATGTTCGCGGTGAGCCCTTCTTCGTCCAGACTTCGAAGGTAGAGGCGGACCGTGCGCTCGCTCATGTCATGGCCCGTGGCCAGAAGCCTGTCGGCAATGGTCGAGCTCGAGAGCGGTGTGTCGGATTCTTGAAGGATTCGCAGTATTGCGAGCCGCTGTTTTTCAGTCTTCTCGCTCAAGAATACACCTCACCGTAGTCCTTTTGGCTGTGGGCAAGGAGCCCGAGAATGTACTCTTGCCGGGAACAATCACAGGGTTCGAGCTACCCCAAAATTCTGTCGACCTCTTCTGCGTCAATGTCGGAAACCAGAGGTATTCCGCTTACTCTGGAGGCTTCCGGAGTTAATGCCGCGATATCGTTGCGCGAGATGTGCTCGAGCGCGAATTTGCGCGAACCACACATGAGCTGGCGGAGACCCTGAGCAAGTCGTTCATAATATGTGTACAGACCGATAGCTGCCGTGGGTATCTTGCCATAATCGCTGCCATAATCCCTTTTTAACTCCTCCGCCGTAACGAAAATGGATTCCCTGTTATGACCGAACCGTTCGAGGAAGATGGGAAGATTTTCGCTCTCTATGGCTTTCCCGATTGTCTTGCCCACCATCGCGGCGGCAAGGGGCGCCCTCGCCATGACTATCGCCTTGCAATGGGGAGCGCACAACGCGAGTCCCTTGAACATCTGGTCTTCCATGGTAAATCCACCGGCGAGCGCTATGTCGGGAACATATTCGCCCTTTTGAGCGAGGCGGTCACAGTACTGACGCAGGAGCGACCAAAGTTCCACCGTAGGAACGCCCCACTCATTCATCATGCGCCACGGACTCATGCCCGTCCCACCACCAGCGCCGTCAACGGTGAGATAATCGATTTTTGCAATGGAAGAGAACTTGACGGCGCGGGCGAGGTCCACAGGTCTGTAAGCTCCGGTTTTCAGCGTCACGTACTTTGCGCCTGTCCTGCGCAGTTCTTCGACCCTTGCGACAAAGCTTTCCTCGGCAACCATGCCCACCCGGGAATGCCGCTCGAACTCGGTGAAAACACCGTTCCTGAATTCGTCGATCCGTACTGGGTCCAATGGGTCGGGCAGCACGACGTAACCGCGCTTTTTCAATATTTGTGCTTTTTCGAGATCCCGAATCTTGACCTCTCCGCCAATGTCCTTTGCTCCTTGCCCCCATTTGAGTTCCACGATTTCGACGCCGAGCTCCTCGACGGCATATTCTTGTGCGCGGAGGCGCGTGTCTTCGACATTTGCCTGCAGCACAATGGCCCCGTAGCTGTCACGTTGCCAGTCCTTATAAAGTTTCACCCGGCGTTCGAGTTCGGGGGAGCTGACGACTCTTCCATTCTTAATTGTCGATTTGACGTCCATTCCGCAGACGTTTTCACCGATTGTGAGGATGGTTCCCGCCAGCGCCGAGCCAATCGCAAGTCCTTCCCAATTTATCGCGGCCACATTCGTGGACCCGAGACCGCCAATGATAATGGGCACGCGCAGTTTAATTCCCTTATCATGACCCAGCCTCGCCTCAAGATTGACGTTCGGGAAAATGGCCTTGTCGGAGTCCTCCTCGATTCCGACGGCGCCCACGGCGGTGCCCATGATGTTGAAATGAGAAAGGTCAATCGGGTAATCCTTCTGGGAGGCCATGGTCGTAATCCCGAACGGCTGAGGATAGATAACTTCGTGGCCCCGGTATGCGCTCTTTCCGATTTCGCACATGCCGATACAGCCGTCCACGCATGTCACGCACATACCGCTGATGGGGGTCCAATCGCCGCCAGTTCTGTTCTTTGTGAGAGTTGCGGCCGTTGCATTGTAACGTGTTAGGGTCATGCTTTAAGGCTCCTTTCGCATCGCGTATGGTTTCTCAAAAATACGTATGGTTTCCAGTATCTAATAAACCTTGTGGCCTCGAGCTCCGACACTCTCGGAACACCCGATGCAGACGGTGCATGTCTCCACGGGCGCATAGTTTTGACATCCGCCGCACAGGCCATTCATGAGGCTGTCCGCCGTGCACGCGCGCTCGCAGACCGGACATATCCATTCGCATCCGCCGCAGTTCCGGCATTCGTCGGGCGTGTCCCCGAACGCTGTGCCAACTCTGCGCGATGTCCCGCGTCCGACGAATCCGATGCCGCCGGACTGCATCTGTTCCTTGCAGTACCTCACACAGAGTCCGCAGAGGATGCATCCCTTATCCTTTATTTTGAAACGGACCTCGTTGACGCCGAAGTTGGAGGCAAGGTCCTGCAATTTCTTCGATGTGGGACATGTCGAGAGTAAGAGCTCGATGATTATTTTTCTCGCTTTCTTGACTCTCTCGGAGTTCGTGACAATCACCTGCCCGTCAAACGCGGGAAGCGTGCACGATGCTTCGAGCGACGAGCGCTTCCCTTTTACCACTTCCACAATACATAGACGGCAGGCGCCATAGGGAGTAAGCCCCGGGTCATAGCACAGTGTCGGAATGACGATGCCCATGCTGCGCGCGGCCTCGAGGACGGTTGTCCCCCGAGGCACTGTGGTCCGTACCCCATCGATGGTAAGCTCAACCATGATTCCCCTTTCTCATGAGACCACGACAGCGTCGAATTTACAGTTGTCGCGGCAAAGCCCGCACTTAATGCATGTGGTTTGGTCGATCACATGCGCCTCTTTCTTCTTTCCTGTTATTGATTGCTGCGGGCAGTTTTTGGCGCACAGCCCGCAACCGTTGCACTTCTCTTTGTCTATCGTGAAGGTGATGAGTTCTTTGCAGACACCCGCCGGACACCGGCGCTCGTTTATATGCGCCTCATATTCGTCACGGAAGTAATTGATGGTTGACAGGACCGGATTGGGTGCGCTGCCGCCGAGAGCGCAGAGCGAGGTGTCACGGATTGCATATCCGAGTTCCTCGAGCAATTCAATATCACCCTCTCTTCCTCTCCCTCCCGCAATATCCGTCAGGATATCGAGCATCCTGTCGAGGCCTTCCCGGCACGGCACGCACTTGCCGCATGATTCTTCGGTCAGGAATTTGACGAAGTATTTGGCAATGTCCACCATGCAGGTGGCTTCGTCCATGACGATCATTCCGCCCGACCCCATCATGGAGCCGACTTCGGTGAGCCTGTCGAAGTCGACGGGCAGATCTATCAGCCGCTCCGGAATGCATCCGCCGGACGGGCCGCCGGTCTGGACAGCCTTGAACTTCTTTCCGCTGGGTATTCCTCCGCCGATTTCATAGATTATCTCGCGGAGCGTGATACCCATCGGCACTTCCACGAGACCGGTGTTGTTTATCTTTCCGACGAGAGAAAATATCTTGGTTCCCTTGCTCCTTTCGGTTCCGATGCTCGAGAACCAAGCCGCGCCCCGATTGATTATGAGCGGCACATTGGCCCAAGTTTCCACGTTGTTGAGGTTGGTTGGCTTTCCATGGAAGCCTTTCTCCGTGGTGTGGATGTGCTTGGGTCTCGGCTCGCCGATTTTTCCCTCGAGGGAAGCCATCAGTGCGGTGGATTCTCCGCATATAAATGCGCCTCCACCCCGGGAAATCTTGACATCGAAGCTGAAATTCGAGCCGAGTATGTTCTTTCCCAACAGTCCGCGTGCTCGCGCTTGCTCGAGGGCCACCCCCAAGTTTTTCACGGCAAGGGGATATTCGTGGCGAACATACACATACCCTTGACTGCTGCCGATGGCATAGGCGCCGATAATCATTCCTTCAATAACGCTGTGAGGGTTCCCCTCCAGCAGACTTCTGTCCATATATGCGCCGGGGTCTCCTTCATCAGCGTTGCAGATGACATAGCGGGTTCCATTTCTTGAGGGCGCATTACGGCAGGATTCCCATTTTCTGCCGGTAGGGAATCCGCCGCCGCCGCGGCCGCGCAGTCCGGAGCGGGCCACTTCCGCGATAACCTGCTCCGGCGCCATTTCACTGAGAACTTTCTTCAGAGCCTGATATCCACCGCTGGCCAGGTAATCGCCAATGTCTAAGGGGTCGATTTTTCCACAGTTGTGGAGCACAATGCGCTTTTGTTTAGCGAGGAACTGCCCCTCCTCCTTTACAATCCATTCTTCGATTACTTTCCCGCCACGCAAATGTTCATTGACAATGCGCTCGACCCGCTCCGGGGTTACTTGGCCATATAAAGTCCTGCGCTTGCTATCCTCGATAATTTCGACTAATGCCTCACGAAAGCACATCCCATAACAGCCTGTTTGTTTGAGGGCAGTTTCGTCTTTTTCCGCGTCAAGAAGTTCGGAAAATTTGTTGTAAACCTGGATTCCCCCCGCTGCAATACCGCACGACGCCAGGCCGACCACCACTTCTTTCATAAAATCTCCTAATAGAAATTTGAGAACTAGTCCTGTCCTTATTTACTAGTGGAGCGCTTCCTAAATACTCTTGTAATGAATCCCCCTTTAGAAAGAGGGGGATGTTACAGGATCAACATATGTTATTTTGAAATCGCACTACTAGTGGTTTGGCAACCCTGTCTTGTCGCCTGTTGCGGGGCAGGCGGCGGGGCCTTCCCCTACAAAAACGTGCGTCAAAGCCCACAAATACATCAGTGACGCTGCACTGGTCCTGTTTGCCGCTACCCTTTTCTCTGTCCGCTACGGGCGGCTTTCGCTCCATGAGCTTTGAGGACGTTTTTCACTTTAGCCGCATTCATAATGCCGAGATATTCTCCGTCAATGATTACCATTGGGCCAAGGGCACATGCTCCAACGCAATTAACAGTATCAAGAGAATATTCCATGTCATCCGTTGTATTTCCCGCCTTGATATTGAGTTTCCTCTCAAGCTCTTCCAGCACCCGACCGGCCCCCCTGACGTGGCAGGCCGTGCCCATGCAGACAGTGCACTGGTGTCGGCCCTTCGGCTTGAGGCTGAACGCCTTGAAGAAAGTGGCGACGCCGTAGACCTGGATAAGCGGGAGATTCAGCCGTTTCGCGACATGTCTGAGCGCTTCTTCGGGAAGGTAATGCAACTCGGCCTGGATGTCCTGGAGGATCGAGATAAGCGCATCGGCGCTGTGGCCATTGCTGCCGATTACGTACTCGATTTGGTCATGGTCACTCTTGGCGATTCTGACAGCTCCCATAGCTCTACTCCCTTCCTTCACAGAATTTCTTGGCGTAATCGAGGCGGTGTTTGAGCACCCACATCTTTTCCAGAAACTCCGGCCATCCGCATTCCGGGATGAACCCTTGCTTTGCCGCCGGTGTCACCATGAAGCCGTGGGTGACCGAACCCTGTAATTGGTCCCAAATGTCCCCCCATGTATCCTGCGCATCCTGCAATATGGAACTGCTGACATTTCGAAAATGCCGCAGTTTTTCCTCCGGCAACAACGCTTTATACGTGTGCTCTTCATTTTCCGCCTGACCGGTAAGGATTTTGAATTGTCTTGGCATTGTCTACACCTCCTTTTTCCCACTTGTAAGGTCATCAAGTGACCCGTCGCACAGCCTCTTTGTGTACTGTATATAGTGACCAAGAAGGTGAAGCTTCTCCCTCAGTTCCGGCCATCCGCACGCGGGCATGGTGCCGTGCGCTTCTTCAATGCCTTCGAGAATCTCCTCGCAACTTCTGGGGTCCCGGCAGGCGTCCCATATCTCCTCCCACACTCCTTCAGCATCATTCAAAACACTGGCGGCCACTCCCCGGAAGTGTCGGAGTCGTGCATTGAACCTCTCCATATCTCTCCGGGGATGGTCATCCTTGACAATACCGGATGTTCTCTCGAATCTTGCCATGTCAGCCATTGTCATTTACCCTCCCATCGGGAAAGACTTCAGCGCTCTGTTCTTGCATGAGTCACACTCCTACACAGCAAGTGATGTGCCGTGATTTTCGCTTGCGGGGGTGATTTGCTTAAGTCATTGGTATTAAAAGAGAAAGGGGATTCTTAGCAGGCACTCGAATGTTGGGTCTATTCCGGGGGGTTGGTGCAGGAGCACCAGTCGCTCCAGATGCCGAGGGCAAAGGATAGCGGTTATTACAGGACTTTCTTCATTTCAGCGTTGCTGTTCAGAGTTTGCGCAGGGATGGTGATATTTCAGCAGCTACCGAAAGAGCTATCCTTCATGAGGGGCGATATTGTATTTTTTTATCCTGTGTCGGAGTGTGTTGCGACTGATGCCCAGCATCCTGGCCGCCCTTACCTGATTATTGTCGCACTCCTTAAGGACTCGACGCATGAGCGTTTCCTCGAGTAATTCTACGATGTTGGCGTGAACTTTGTCGTTGGACAGCTTCAGGATATCCGGAATAAGCTCATCTACCTTCTTCCTGAGATGGCTTACCAGTTGTTCTTGACTATGAGGGCTCGATGATTCCTCTATGTCTATATCGAGTTTAATGTGTTCTTCGAGGATGACATCGCCGGAACAGAGCAACACGGCCCGCTTGATGCAGTTTTCCAGTTCGCGGACGTTGCCCGGCCATGAATGCGACTTGAGTTGCGCCATTGCAGAATCGGCGATGTAGCGGATGGGCTTATGATACTCCTCGCAAAAGCGGCTGAAAAAGTATTCCGCCAAAGCCGGGATATCCTCCGCCCGGTCTCGCAACGGCGGCAATGCGATTGAAATAATTTTCAGCCTCCAATACAGGTCTTCCCTGAACTCTCCGTTCTCGACGGCTTTTGCAAGATTCTTGTTTGTGGCAGCAATTAGTCTGACGTCCACCTTGATGGCCTCGTTACCGGCAAGCCGTTCAAACTCGCCTTCTTGCAGCACGCGCAGGACCTTTGCCTGTGTGGGCAGTGACATGTCGCCGATTTCATCGAAGAAGATTGTGCCGCCATTGCCTCTCTCGAATTTGCCTATGTGGGTGCGTTCCGCGCCCGTAAACGCGCCGCGTTCATAGCCGAACAATTCGCTTTCGAACAGGGTGTCAGGAATGGCCGCGCAGTTGACCGTGAGAAACGGTCTGTTCTTCCTCTTGCTGTGATGATATATCGCCTTCGCGACGAGTTCCTTTCCGGTTCCGCTCTCGCCGGTAATGAGAACGGTCACGTCCTTTTCCGCCACCTGGCCGATCAGCTTGTACACTTCCTGCATTCTTCTGTGGTTCCCCACAATCCTCGCCGAATCTTTGGGGGAAGTCGGCCGCGATTCGCCATGCTCGGTCGGCAGGCTGACGACTTCCTTCATCAATCGATTCACCTCGAGGGCATCGGTAGCGACACGCTTGAGTTGTTCTCTATCGAACGGCTTGAGCAGGTAATCGTATGCTCCCAGCTTCATCGCCTCAATGGCGGTCTCGGTCGTGCCATAGGCGGTCATGATAATCACGGGAGTCTTGACGCGGAGCCGCCTGATTTCCTTGAGCGTATCGAGGCCGTTCAACCCGGGCATCTTGTAATCGATGAGAATCAAGTCAAACGTCTCGTTCGATAGTAAGTCTAGCGCCGAGGGTCCGTCGGTGGAAGACGTTACCTCTTTGTCAAGCTTTGAGAAGAAACGGCTGAGGAAGTGAATCAACCCTTCGTCATCATCGACAATCAATATTCGTTCCATGGTTCCTAATATCCCCGACTCTCAAGAATCGGCAGAAACAAATGAAAGGTGGTCCCCTGACCGGCTACGCTGTCGAAAGTTATCTCCCCGCCGTGTCCGCGAACGACTGTGTGAACGATGGAGAGCCCAAGGCCGGTTCCGGAAGCCTTTGTCGTGAAAAACGGATCGAAAATCTTTTCGCGATTGTTCTCTCCTATGCCTGGTCCCGTGTCCGAAACGCTGATGAGCACGCACTTCCTGGGCCCGTTTGCCGTTTGGCGCGAGTCCTGGCGCGCGGAGACCGTGAGCTCGCCGCGATGGGTCATGGCCTCGAGCGAGTTGACCATCAGATTCACGAGAACTTCCCCGAGTTGTTTCCTGTCACCCCGTATCTCAGGCAGCTCATTGTCGACGAGGACACTGATAACGGCCTCCTGCTGATTGGCCTTTGGCCGGACCACGAGCAGTGCCTCCTCGATTATATCCTTCGCGTTTATCATGGAGAATATCGGTTCCTGGGGCTTCGCAAAATCGAGAAAGCGATTGATGGTGGCTTCTATCCTCTTGATTTGCCCCATGGCGACCTGAAAATCCTCCTCGTATTCCGGCGATATTTCGATTTCTGCTTCCACGGATTCCAGGAAAAGTTTCAGAGATGCAATAGGGGTTCGTATCTCATGCGTAACCCCGGCGGCCAAACGTCCCAGTGCCGCGAGTTGCTGTGAGCGTGCTGCCGCCATTTCGGTTTTCTTCAGCTCAGCCTCCGTGAGATCCACCTTCTCTTCAAGACTGTGTTGACGCGCCTGGAGCTGTTTTGCCATGCTGCCGAACGCGCTATATAACATCCCGATTTCATCCGTTCGATTGCTTGTGACGAGCGCCTGTTCGAACTCGCCCCGGGCAAGGTTTTCGGCAGCCTGGCTGAGTTTTCGAATGGGATTGGCCACATAGTATGAGAGCAGCCAGGCTAGTATCACTGCGCCAATGAGCGAGAACACAATTGCGAGGTAAACATATCTCTTCAGCCTGTCGGCCTCACGGAAGGCTTCATCCCTGTCCTGCTCCACCACCAGGTACCAGTCTTCGCCGGCAACCTTCCTCGAGGCTCCCAGCACTTCAATATTCCTGTAGTCGGTATATATCTTCTTGAGACTCTCGGCCCCGAATATGTTCTTGAAGCTCTCGGATTGAGCGATGTTATCAGTTAATATTCTCTTCGAATCCTTGTGCGCAAGGAACGTCCCCTCTTTGTCCACGAGATAACACTCTCCCGTCTCACCGAGAGACACCTGCAATATCTTCGAGAGTATTGCGCGGGTGCCGACGGTGGCGCACGTCACCCCCTTCACCTGGCCTCGGTCATCCAAAATCGGCGCTGAAACGTGAAAAACAGATTCACGAGCTTCCGGATCAAGGAAAATATCCGAAGTATACAACTCGCCGTCAATGCTATGCTTATACCATTCCTCCTGTATGTCAATAGTTCCCTTCCCAGAGCTGTCAAAGACAGCCACACCGACTCTGGAGAGAACGACGAACCTCCGATATACCTGATAATTGTCCATCACCAGATGAATATACGAAGCAATGCGCTCTGGCTCCATTGACCTCAGTATTGAAGAGCCGGCGACGACGTTCAGGTCCGATTTCCGCTCCGAAATCCATCGGTCCAGCAATGCTGCTTTATCATGGGCCACATTTTCCAATTGGTTGGAAACCATATTGGTAATAAGTCCCTCCGCCGTTCGGATGGAGAAGGCGCCGACTATGCTCAACGGCAGGAGGGCGGAGAGCAGAAAGAGCAGCATGAGCTTGATTCGCAAGTTATTGAAGAATGTGCTCTTCATGAGATATGGTCTCTTTCCAATCCATGAGACAGAATGAAGTTACACCAATTCCCAACATAAAGTCAACGCCGCCTTGAGGAAGGGAAAAATGCCGTTCCCGCCTTCTATTTTCCACAGTCCGGATACCTTCCTGAGACGGCAACGTCCAGCGCTTTTTGAGCATGGATGGAGGTAGTGTCGAACAATGTGAGAGGGGAGTCGGTTTGGGAAACGAGCAGCGGGATTTCCGTACATCCGAGGATAACGCCGTCGGCGCCCATTTCACCCAGTCTCGAAATGACTTCCACGAACTTCTTCCGCGATGAATCGAGGAGGCGGCCTCGCACGAGTTCTTCATAGATTACCCGATTCACCTCGTCCATATCCGGCGCGTCCGGCACAACAACGGAAATACCCTTTGCGGCCAGGCGCTCTCTGTAGAACGGCTTGGTCATCGTGAACTTCGTGCCGAGGAGGCCCACTTTGGAAGAGCCCCGCGCCTTTATGGCCTCTGCGGTCGCGTCGGCAATATGCAGGAAGGGGATTCTCACCGACGCCTGCACTTCATCGAATACGAGATGCATCGTGTTCGTCGCGATGATACCGAAGTCTGCGCCTGCCCGCTCAAGAGCCCGAGCCACCTTCACCATGTCCTCGGTGATTTTGTTCCACTCACCCGAATCACCCCAATTGACGTAGTTCTGGAAGGTGACGCTGTAGATGATGACTTCGGGGTAGCTGTAGTCACCGAATCGTTCGGTGTACTTCCGCGTGATGTACTCGTAATAGGTCACCGTCGATTCAGGGCTGAGTCCGCCGAGAATTCCGATTTTCTTGTGCATTGTGGCTCTCCAAGAGGCAAACTGTATGTTGCCGCGACAAAAAGCGGAAATCTGTTCTTACGAGAGATGTTACCACGAGAACGAAAAGACTACAAGCACGTTATTCATTGTGGCTCAATGGCCTCTCCACGTTCCTTGTCTCCAGGTCACTTTTCAGGGGTATTCCATGCTTACGGCAGTAGCGTCTCGCGGATGCCCGTGATATGCTTTATGCAGATTTTTCCAACACCATGTTCATGAGCAAGGAGGTTGCCATGGAGACGAACAAGGGCGGACGGTTCCTGTCGCGACGGAGCTTCTTGGGTTTTTCTGCCGCCAGTGCCCTTGCCATCATAACGGCATTTCCGGAAATCTCCTGTGCAGAGACAAGGGAAACAGGACTGAGAGAGGAGGACACAATGGCGTACGAGGCGAAAGATTTCAGCAAGCTGCTCGGCATGGAAGGGTTCAGCGACACACTGCTCAACAACCACTTCACGCTCTACAAGGGCTATGTTACGAACACCAACAAGGCCCTCGAGACTCTCGATGCCATGCTCAAGGGAGACAAGATGGGTTACGAGTATGGCGAGGTAAAACGCAGGCTCGGGTGGGAATTCAACGGAATGCGCCTGCATGAACTCTATTTCGGCAACATGGGCGGCAAAGCGGCCCTGGACAAGAACGGGAAACTCGGCAAAAAGCTCGCGGCCGATTTCGGCAGTTACGAGGCGTGGGAAAAAGATTTCAAGGCTGTCGGCGCAATGAGGGGCATCGGCTGGGTTGCTCTGTATCAGGACACCACAAACGGCAAACTCATCAATTTCTGGATTAATGAGCATGACGTCGGGCATCCCTCCGGATGCGCGCCCATTCTCATCATGGATGTCTTCGAGCATGCATTCATGACCGATTACCAACTGAAGCGGGCTGACTACATAGCCGCATTCTTCAAGAACATCAACTGGGCGGAGGTCGAAAAGCGGATGAAATGACGATGGAGCGCGACACGTCTTGCACTGTCCGCAAGACGGGTCGTGCGATATGCCGTTCAGTCATAAACCCATAACGCGCATACTTGTAGGGGCGACCCGGCGGGTCGTCCCTCATTTTTTTGAGGGGCAGCGTACGATGGCCATGCATGCGATTCCCGACGGGGTGAGCTATCAAACTGCCTCCTTCAGGCGCATACTTCAAGAAAGAGGAGGTGTTTAGGATGGCTCGATATGATAAGAAGAGTCTATTAAAAGATGTGGATAAGAGAAGGAAGAAACTGCGTTCTCTCTCGGACGATGAGTTTAAGAAAGAGTTCTCACATGTTCGCAAATTGCTGGATATGAGTCTTCCCGCATGTCTGCGTCGGAGGACAGAGACAATCCTGAAATCCAAGAATCCTGAGAAAGTAGAGAGCGAGATCGAACGATTCAACTACGAGGCGTACTGGTACCAGCTCCTGCTCGATTTTGACAAGGAAGTGTGGAGAGAAGCGAAAAAGCGGAAAGTGGCATGACTCGCAGGCGTATGCGCCGCCCGGCGCCGAACTACAGGCCTGTCCAGGAGGGTGTCGCTTTCACCCAAGAAACTCACAACCGTTTCATCATTGCGAGGGAGCGGAGAGTCGCAGACCCAAGGGTCGCAGACCCGAGCGACCGAAGCAATGTCATTGGTAGCACCGAAGATGCAAACAGAAATTGCTTCGCTGGGGCCTGCGGCCCTGCGCTCGCAATGACGGTGCGGATGTTTCTTCCACACATAACCCTGACGCGGGCGGGGTCGAATGCTCGCAATGACGAGAGGAGTGTTCATGTGCGGCGAAAAAGTAAGTCCGAACCTCCAAGCGGGTGAGCCATATCGTAGGAGACATTGATGAAGACAAGAACAATCGTCTGTATACTCGCGTTTCTGGTTTTCTCCACAATCTGCAGTGAAACCGCAGTGGCAATTCCCACCGAAGTCACGGTAAGGGTCATAAGCAAGGGCGGTAAGTTCGTCGGCACAAGCATGGGCGGCGCGTCGGTCATCGTGAAGGACCTTAGCACAGGCGAGATACTGGCCCGGGGCATCACGCAAGGCTCTACCGGTAATACGGAATTGATTATGGACAAACCGAGGACGCCCGGCGACACGATTTCCGATGAAACCTCTGCTAAATTCACGGCAACAATCGACATTGACGAGCCGACTCACGCGGAAATCTCCGCATACGGACCGCTCGCGCAAAAACAGTCGGCCAACGCCGTGTCAATTACTCAGTGGCTCATACCCGGAAGACATATCACCGCTGGCGATGCGATTGTTTTGGAGCTGCCCGGCTTCGTGGTGGACATATTGGCGCCGCCAGCGCACGTCACTTTGGGCGGCGCTCCTCAAATTGTCAAGATACGTGCAAATGTGATGATGATGTGCGGGTGCCCGCTCACGCCGGGTGGCATATGGGATTCGGCTAAGCTCGAAATCAAGGCAGTAGTGAAGAAGGACGGCAAGCCGGCAGGAGCCATAGACATGAAATATGCGGGCGAGCCAAGCCAGTTCGAGGCCGAGTACGCAGTGTCTGAAGCAGGAACCTATGAAGTGACCGTCTACGCCTTCGATGCAACCAACGGGAACACAGGCCTCGATAAGACGACGTTTATGATGAGGTGACCATATTGCCTGCTGATGCTACTCCATACCATTCTCGACTATTCATGATATTTGTCATGGGACCCTCTAATCCGGGAAGACAACCTCAGTGCGGCAGACGGCAAGCAGCTTGCCGTCCTGGTTTTCCGCTTTGAGTTCAACGACGACATAATCTCTGCCCGGGCTGATGAGGTGTTTTTCCATAATCACGCCGGAACATCTGACAGTCCAACCTGCCACAACCGGCCAGAGGAATTTTGAGTCCATCTTCGTGATTTTTCCGCCTGACGGATACGCCCAATTCGAGGCAACCGACAGCATAAGCGACATCGTCATCATCCCATGGCCCACAGTGTATGGTATCCCGAACGGCTGGGCCGTCGCGACCCAATCCGGGTCGCAATGAACCGGATTGTAGTCCAGCGATGCCACCGCGTATTTCCAAAAAGTCTCTTGTGTGACCGAGCGACTGATTGCCGGAAGCTCGTCTCCAACCTGCACGGAATCAAACGTCACCTTTTCCATGACCGCCATCTCCTTCGCGCCTCACACCTCGACACCGCGCACGCCCGCGAGGAACTTCTTGATATCCGCCCGTGTCTTCGGAAGAATCAGGGTCGCGATCCATGAGGCTTTCTTCACATCGTCCTGATTGTAGAAATCCGCTTTGTATTGCAGATAGTATTTCCCTCTCTTGATATACCGGTCATACGGGCGCATCTTGATATGAATGGTCTCGCCTACTCGAAGCGGCTCATAGACCTCGATGTGCTGGCCCGGATTGCGGGCGCCGGGCGTGCGCACCCAGTTGCCGCGTCCTTTGACCCCGATGCACCAGAACCCGATTTCCGTGATGAACAATGGGTGCGGAACAAGTTCTCCATACGGCGATTTCTTCGCAAACTCCTCATCGTGGAAAAGGGGATTGTCATCGAGCACCGCTTCAGCATAGTATTTCATGTCCTCGGCTTTAATCGTAAACGTTTGCTCGCCGGGAATTTCCTCTGCGGATTCAAAATCAATCTCATCCCACGCTTCGTAGGTATCCGCGTCCTTGAAAAAATCGGTGTCGAATTGTTTCTGTTTTTCCGTTCGGAAGAAGCGCTCGAAATTTTGGCGGCTCATGGGTTGCCTCCCTTCACGAATATGGCAGACAGGGCAAACATGCCGACAAGAAACCGGAAAACCTGTGCATCACGCCGTTTCGATTTTCGAGAAATCAGGAACCTGTTTGTGATGGTCGGTGTTCTGCTCGAATGTATAGGCGGTACGGAATAGAGTCTCCTCGTCGAAGGCCCTTCCGATTATCTGAAGGCCGATGGGCAGTCGATTCGATGATAGGCCGCAGGGGACGACCATCCCGGGCAGGCCGGTCAGGTTGACCGAGAGCGTGAACACGTCGGAGAGGTACATCTGGAGGGGGTCATCCACCTTTTCGCCGAGCTTGAAGGCGGGCGTCGGGGCCGTTGGAGTCACCACGAGGTCGCAGTGCTCGAAGGCTTTCTCGAAATCATTCTTGATGAGTGTTCTCACTTTTTGGGCCTTGAGGTAATACGCATCGTAATAGCCCGAGCTAAGCGCGAACGTGCCAAGCATGATTCTGCGTTTCACTTCCGGCCCGAAGCCAGCGCTCTTGGTCTTCGCATACATCTCAATCAGGTTGTCGCGTTCGGGATAGCGGAATCCGTATTTCACGCCGTCGTAGCGCGCGAGGTTTGAGCTTGCCTCGGCCGGGGCAACGATGTAATAGACAGCGAGCGCGTATCCGTAGTGCGGGAGTGAAATGTCAACACGTTCCGCCCCCAGGTCTTCAAGCACACGGACGGCGGTCTTGATAGACTCGACCACCTCGGGGTCGATTCCCTCCTGAAAATACTCGCGCGGCACTCCAATACGCAGCCCTTTCACGTCAGTTCTCAGCGATTGCGTGAAGTCGGGGCATTCGACCTCGGCCGAAGTCGAATCGCGCGGGTCATGTCCCCCAATTACGTTCATGAGGAGAGCGCAATCGGTCACGTCTCGCGTCAGCGGCCCGATCTGGTCGAGCGAGGAAGCAAACGCAACCAGGCCGTATCGAGACACGCGACCGTATGTCGGTTTCAACCCCACAATGCCGCAGAATGCGGCCGGCTGGCGAATCGAGCCGCCGGTGTCGGACCCAAGCGCGAGAATGGCTTCTCCCGCCGTTACGGCTGCCGCCGAGCCTCCGCTCGAGCCGCCTGGAGCGCGCGAGATGTCCCATGGATTATGCGTGGGACCGAACGCAGAGTTCTCCGTCGAGGAGCCCATGGCGAATTCGTCAAGATTGGTCTTCCCGACGAAGACCGAACCTGCCGCCCGAAGCCGTTCGACCACCGTCGCATCATAGGGCGCGATGAATCCCTTGAGTATCTTCGAGGAACACGTGGTCTCGGTCCCCGTCACGCAAAGGTTGTCCTTGAGCGCGAGCGGTATGCCCGCGAGTGGAGGAATTCGTCCGCCCGCCTTCACGTTCCTGTCCACTTCCTCAGCCGTCCGAAACGCTTCGTCGCGCATCAGGAGCAGGTATGCTTTCAGCTTCCGGTCGCGCCGCTCGATGTTCTCAAATATACGAGCCGTTATCTCAGATGAGGTCGTCTCGCCCCTCAGAATCTTCTCGTGGAGCACGTGCGCCGGCAGGAGCGTAAGGTCGGTGTCAGATTTCGGTGGCATATGATTTCCTACTCAATCACCCTCGGAACGATGAAGAAGTTGTCCTCGCGCTGGGGCGCGTTCTCGAGAATCCTGTCAATGGGTGAGGGTTCCTCTCTCACCCTGTCCTCGCGCATGGGCGTTTTCGTGAAAAACATGTGAGATGTCGGCGGTACATCGGACGTGTCGAGCTCATTGAGCTTTTCAACGTACTGGAGAATCTCGTTAAGCTGTGAAATGAACCCTTCCAACTCCTTCTCCTTGAAGCTCAGTCGTGAAAGCTTTGCCACGTGCTCAATCACTTCGCGCGTTATTCTCATGTCCGGCTCTCCGGCGGCGTTGTGTGTCGCCCGTCTTGCTCTCTCGTGCTCTTGATCGCACGTTCCACAAGCTCATAGATATCATCCAGGTCAAATGGCTTCTTGATGTCGGCGAATGCCCCCATCGCGAGCGCTTCGTTGATCATTTCCTGGAGGCCGAAGCCGGTCATCACGATGACACGGCTGTCAGGCGAGATGGTTTTCAGTTGTTTGTACACCTCGAGACCGTTCATCCCCGGCATACGAATGTCGGTAAAAACCACACGGTAGGCCGTGCCTCTCGCTTTCTCCAGTCCGCGATAGCCGTCCTCCGCAGTGTCGACGCAGTATCCCTTCCGGGACAGAACATCACTCAACAGGTCGCGTATCACCTGCTCGTCATCAATGACCAGGATTCGGACGCTCTCGTCTCTTTCGCTTGCCGGGTTCATGCGGGAAGAATTATACCGTATGAAAGCCCAGGCATCAAGCATTTTTCTCCCGCAAGGCCAAACAGAATTGGCCGAAAGCGGCTTTTGACATCACCATGAGCCTGTGCTACGATTTGCCTGATATGATCAGACGAGCGCTCCTCATTGCGCCCTACATCCATGATTTCTCGGCCTACGACCTCTGGCTCAAACCGCTCGGACTCCTGTACGTAGCCGCGGCGGCCGAAGCGGCCGGATATGAAGCAAGCGTCATCAACTGCCTCGACCGGCTCCATCCTGCCGCCACCGCCATTCGCGGACCAAATCGCGCGCGAACTGAACCCGGCGGCAAGGGGAAATTCAGCTACGAGACCATTGCCAGGCCTGAATGCCTCAAGCAGGTTCCCCGGAAGTTCAAACGGTATGGGATCCCCATTGAAGCCTTCCGGCATGAGCTGTCCTCGGGAACGCGACCTGATGCCATCGGCATAACGTCCATGATGACTTACTGGTATGGCGGCGTGGCCGAGACGGTCGCAATTGTGCGAGAAGTTTTTCCGGAGACACCTATCGTCCTCGGAGGCGTGTACGCGACGCTCTGTCCCGAACATGCACGCGAGCACGTAGGGGCGGACGCTGTGCTCACGGGACCGGGGGAAAAGGCGTTTGTCGAGTTTCTGCGGCATGAGGTCGGAGGCAGTAATGGATCACAGACCAGACCCGACAATCTCAGGCCCGCGTATCATTTGCTCCGGAACCTCGATTCTGTCAGCATGCTCACTTCATATGGATGCCCTTACTCATGTGCGTACTGCGCGTCGAGACTGCTCCGCCGCACCTTCGTGCAGAGGCCGGTCGGCGAGGTCGTGGACGAGATTGCCTATTATGTCGAACAGTTGAGGACAGATGACATTGCCTTTTATGATGACGCGCTCCTTGCGAATCCCGAAGCTCATATCAAACCGATATTGCGCGAAGTCATCCGGCGCGGGCTCAACGTCCGATTCCACGCGCCGAATGGCCTTCACGCGAACATGATAGACTGCGAATTAGCCTTGCTCATGAGGGCTGCCGGCTTTGCGACAGTCCGGCTGAGCCTTGAAAGCGTTACAAGAGAGTTCCTCACTGATTCCTGCGATAAAGTGACGCTCGAAGGATTCAAGGGGGCAGTCGCGAACCTGTCGTCGGCTGGCTATCCCCCAGGCGCCATCGAGGCGTATGTGATGATGGGAGTGCCGGGGCAGCGCCTGGGTGATGTCGAGCAGGCAATGCATTTTGCCCACAAAGTGGGCGCGCTCGTGCGACTCGCAGATTTCTCCCCGATTCCAGGCACAAAATGCTTCGATACCGCCGTCCAAACCTATGATCTTAACCCCGGCGAGCCGCTTCTGCAGAACAGCTCCGTGCTCCCACACCTTGTTCCCGGCATGTGGGGCGAGCACCAGCGGCTCAAAATGCGGGCAAGGGAGCTGAATTCCCGCCTCATACGCAGAGAAACCGCGCCGATGTCTTGATTATCAGTGTGGGTCGAGAAAGCTCCCGACGATTTTCCCTCGCCTCATTGTCAGGCCCAACTGGCTCTCCGGCTGGCCAGAAAAGTGATAAATAGGGGTGAGAAAGGTGATAATAGGGGGTAGAAATTCGCCAATTCACCCTCTGAAGGCCTAACCGGCGCGCATTAGATGCGGACGCCCGCATGACGAAGATAGGGGCGAACAAGCACAAGTGAGAAGCAATTTCGGTCAAATCGGCCAAATCGGCAACGCTGCCGATTTGCCTGCACGCTATTGAGTGCCACTTCTAAGAGAGGCAAGGTAAGCGCTTACCGACAAACACTTTATCCAACAAAACAATACCCATTTTCGGGCCAAATTAGAGCGATTTTCTACAAATCGGCAACGTTGCCGATTTGACCGATTTATCTTGACAGGCCTCCTGGGGTGTGATACATTATTTGTGACCTGTAACCACACGCCTTGAGGAGGCAGAATTTATGTTTTCAGCACGAAAACCAACAACTTTGCCGGACTTCCGGGGTGCTTCCATTTCTGCCTCTGGCAGGTGGTTGCAGGTCAACCCCGTGATGTCCGGCTTTTATTTTGGGATCAAATCGGCAGCTGCTGCCGATTTGATCCAGGGGGGGATTTGAAAATGGCTAGCAAAACAGTCCTTATGGAGTTGAACCAAGCCAGATTCAACAAGAAGCAATGGAAAGCGCTACAGACCGTTTTCGCAAATACATTGCTTCCAGCTTTTGCTCCTGTAATACTCCTGGCCCAGTCCAAGACCTTGCCGCTGCATGCGCAAATCGTTGAAATGACCAGGTTGCAGCAGCTCGCGGAGTTGAGCTGCAAGGAATGGGATGAATTGATCGATAAGATCAATTCGGAGTGTCTTCAAACTGTCAAGAAAGCGTGACTGATCAGGGGTGAATGGGAGGGCCCGAGACTTTGGGTTTCGGGCTTCTCCATTGACCTTGATAAGCGGTTAAACCAAACACAGCTTGACACGTTAAACCTTCTGTGCTATAATTTTCGCGGATAATACAGGAGGATTAAAATGGCTCCAGCAAAAAAAAGAGAATTTATTGCGTTCAAAGCGACCCGGGATTTTATGTTGCGGCTAATCGCTCTGTGCACTTTACAAGGTGAGAAGCTCGGCAGGCCGATCTCAAAAAGCGAACTCGTGCGAATAGCAGTTGAACGTTTCTTGGAGGACGAACTAGCCGCTGAAGAGGCGGTCCGGCAAAATCCTGCGCAATTGTGGGCGGAGTCAACAAGAGACGGTTACAAGCTGTTATCGCGTGATCAACGAGACCTTTTTCATTACTGTGTGGACAGAATTCTTGAGCAAGAGCGGTACCTTACAGCAGCGAAAAAATATAAGGCTCTTCATGCGAAGTTTGACAGACCACTTCCCGAGGACCGGTCAAATATGGAGGGCCTTGCCGTGCTTCTCAAGAGCCTTATCGATGAAATTTTGGACTTAGACCAGGAAGTAAGAAATGAAGGGGGCGAAGATGAGCGCGAATAATGAAGGCGGGATAGAGATAGCATCCTTGCGGGATGCGATCCGAGCGTTGTATGAAGCGGTGAAACAGATCGAGCGTCTAAATGCTTCCGGCAGCGAAAAGATAGAGTCTCTTCTGAAAGAGACAGAGGCGGCGCTGATACGGTCCACCCAGGGGCCACAGGAGATAGACGGCTAATGAGAAAAGCATTCGCGGGTGTTCTGATAATCGCCGTCCTGTGCATGGCGCGCTTATGTTTCGCCGTGGGCGGAACGTATGTGGCGGATTCGGCGATCACTGCCGGGGACGTGGTGATCTATGACACCGACGTGGCGTATGGCGTGAGCACGACTACCACGGCGAATAGCACGGCGGTGGCCGGGGTTGCGCTCGATACGGTTGCGAGCGGGAGCGACGTAAATGTGAACGGCTACAGCACGAAGGCGACTGTAAACGTGACTGGGACCGTGACGCGCGGGCAGTGGTTGGTCACAAGCACGACGGCGGGGAAGGCGTCGGGCACGAGCGCGAATGCAGTCGGGATATTCGGGCGGGCGATCACGAATTCGGGGAATCCGGGTGCGGGCCAGGTATATGCGACGGTGAACGTGGGCTATTTTGGGCTCGCGTATAGCGCGGGCGGCGAGGTGAACACGGGAAGCAATGTGGGCGCGGGCGGCGTGGGACCGTTTGACGCGAAAGTGGATGTGGACTTACAGTTTCGGAACATCAATGCCGCGAGTTCGAAAATCACCGTGACCCATGACGATCCGAACAATGAGATAGATATCGATGTTGTGCCTGGGCAGATATCGCATCAGGATTTGAACGGGGCGGGTACGAGCACGCATTCGGAGATCGACACGCATCTGGGGAGCACATCGAATCCGCACGGTGTGACAGCGGCCCAGGCGGGCGCTGCTGAGGACGATCATGCGCACGCGTTGGATGATTTGACGGATGTGACGATTACGACTCCGGCTGAAGGTGAGTTTATCCGGCGTGGCGCGGGCGGATGGGTGAACGTGGCTTTGATCGAGAGTCACATCTCGAATTTGTTACACAATGCCGGGATGGTGGGCGGGATATACGTCAATCAGCCGAATTTTATTTCGGATCGCGTGGACGGGTATGTAGTGACGTATAACGAGACGAGTGAGAAGCTCGAGCTGGCGGAGGCTCCGGGTGCGAGCGGAGGCGAGGCGAACACGGCGAGCAACTTGGGGAGCGGCGTGGGCGTATTCGAGCAAAAGAGTCTGACGGATTTGCAGTTCAACTCGTTGACGAGTCCGGGCGGGACATTGAGTATTGCCGAGGACGACCCGAATAACGAGATCGAGATAGACATAGCGGAGGGGGGAGTTGGAGCGACTGAGATCGCGACGGATGGTGTGGGCGCGGACGAGATTGCTGCGGGCGCGGTGGGCACGGCGGAGATAGCGGATGGCGGAGTAAACATCGCTAAGCAGTCGGCGCTGCGCGTGAGCGACAACGGCGGGTTGCAGGTAGCATTCAATGGGGCTTTTGGCCGGGATGACGCGGCCAGTTATGTTGTGACGGCGGGCACGCTCGATTTGACGGATGACGCCACGAATTATGTGTTTGTTCATTCGGCCACGAGGGCCGTGACGTTTAACACAACGGGCTTTCCGCTCGATGCGATACCGCTGGCCATTGTGACGACGGCGAGCGGAGATATCTCGAGTGTGAGTGATCGGCGCAGTCAGTTTGTGCGGACTCACGGCAAGAGCATCAAGGACCGGGAAGAGTATTATACCGGGTTTTTGGGCGCGGGGCTGGATGATGTTTTCAGCACGGCGACGAGCGGCGGCGGGAGCACAATAGCTTTAATCAGCGGCATAGGGGGAATAGGGCGGCTGACCTGTGGGACGGCCAGTGGCAGTTATGCTCGCGTGGCGTTGGGAACGGATTCATTGAAGGGGTTTTCGGGATCGAAAAACGCCATTCTTGAAGCATGGATATCGCTAGCATCTGCAACCGGCGTAGCCTCTAAGAGTTTTGGTTTTTCGGATGCATTTGCGGCAACAACTGAGTACGCGGTTTTTATTGCGCGCAGCGGGGTAGACTCAGGGAATTGGGTTTGCTCAACCAAAGACGGCACCTCAGAACAAACAAACACCGGGATATCGAGCAACACATGGAGGTTGTTGAGGGTTGAAATATCGAGTAGCGCAGTCAAGTATTTTATCGATGGGAGCCTGGTGGCAACGCACACGACCTATGTTCCGGATGATCCATTACTATGCCTTATATCAAACTACCAGCTAGGGGACCCCGGCGCGGCGGAGTCGATGGACGTGGATGCACTCTATGTGGCACAGGAGCGGTAAGACGAGAAAATGAAGAAGGACAACGAAAGCGGCTCAACTCATAGGGCCGGAGATAGCAAGGCAGAAAGGCCTGGGGTGGAAAATGAGCGAAATCGAAATTGTGCCTGATAGAAAGTTTGGAATCCCGATAGAGATCGGGAGCATTTTCAAGGGAAAAGACCCGCAAGGAACTGAGGCTGTGTTCATCGAGGGATATGCTTCAACGCGGGACCTCGACAGGAGCGGCGAAGTGGTGGAACCGACCGCTTTTGAGAAATGGTTGCCAAAATACATGAAAAACCCCGTCATAACCTACATGCATGATTGGTCACAGCCAATCGGTAGGACGGTTCAAGCAAGAATCGACACGACGGGCCTATGGGTTCGGGCATTTGTCAGCAACGCGGCCACCACGGTGATCGAGCTCATAAAGCAGGGAATCCTGAAAGGCTTTTCCATCGGCTACAACGTTGTAAAGGCGGAAGAGCGGGACGGCGTGGACCATCTCACGGAAGTGGAGCTGTACGAGATCGCGGTCGTGACGATCCCCGCGAATCGGGAAACGCTGTTCACTCTTGCAAAGGCGCTTCGTGAGGGCGCAACCGTTGGACAAGTCAAGGCGCTTTTCGCACAGGAGCTGCGAAAGGCGGAAGAGGAAAAATATATCGAGATCGTGCCAACGATCATCGAAGTGATATGAAAGGGAGCTATGGTACTGAAACTGGAGAACAAGAAATACACTCGTGAAGAGATAGAAGCGCTTGTGGAGAGAGAAGCGGAAGAGCGCGCCCAGGCGCTGTTCATGCAGCGTAAAGGGCGCAAGGGAGAATTTCCCGTACCCCGCGAGCAGTGGGGAATCACGAAAGAGCTGCCGATTGAATTGCAGCATCAAAGCGATGTGCTCTACATCGCGAGCAAGCTGCTCAACAAGGACCCGCGGCATTTCAAGTTGTGGGACCCGTTCTATAAGGATGTTGTTAAGACGGAATTCGGCAAGGCGATGGATACGGCCACGAGCGGCGAAGGCGCGGAGTGGATACCGACCGACTTTTCGCCCGAGCTGCTGCGGTCGGTAAAGCTGCAACTGAAAGTGGCTATGCTGCATCGCTGGATCAAAATGCCGACGAATCCGTTTAAGCTGCCGTTCTCTTCGGGCGGCGCACACGTGTATCTGGCAGGCGAATCAACGTCGGATACGGCCACGAAATTCACGGCGTCAACTCCGGCCAGCAGCAACCTCGAGCTCGATGCGGTGAAACTCGCCGGACGGATTCTCTACAGCGGAGAACTGGAAGAAGATTCCGTGATCGCGACCGGGGAATTCACGCGAGCAGAGTTGATCACGGCGCTGGCCGAAGCAATCGAGGATTGCTGCATCAACGGAGATGATTCAACAACCCATCAGGACACCGACGTAACGGATGCAGACGATTGGCGCAAAGGATGGAAAGGCTATCGGAAGCTCACGGCGGCGGGTGCGAAGGTAGACCTGAGCACGTTCAGTATCACCACTCTGCGGTCGATACGGACGGCAATGGTCAAGTACGGGGTGAATCCCGCGACTCTCGCCTGGATTGCCGGAGTCAAGGTCTACAACAAAATGCTTGGCATCAGTGAAGTGCTGACCGTGGACAAGTATGGGATGATGGCCACATTGTTGCAGGGCGAGCTTGCGAAACTGGACGGCATTCCCGTAATTGTGAGCGAGAAAATCCGGGAGAACCTGAACGCGAGCGGCGTCTATGACGGCGTGACAGAGACCAAGACCGTGCTGCCGTTGGTGAATCGGAATCGGTTCATCATTGGCGAAAGACGGACACCGACCGTGAAGATTCTGAGGGAACTTTACGCCGAAAGCGACCAGGTCGGAGTCGTGGTGACACAACGGCTGGACTTCATCCCGTTGGATGATACCAGCTCGGAGTATACGAGTGGTCTGGGATACAATATTGCGTAAGTTTCGCGGCCTGTCAGTGTCAGCTCGCGAATGCATCAAACCTGTTTCCCATGTATTGCTTTCTGCAAGCGCCCGTAGCGCTTGCAGTCGAGCGCTCTTCCTAGGAGCACTCGACTAGAGGCGCTACGGGAAGCAAAAAAAGTTGAGGCCGGTTGTGACGAACCGGCCCCAGAAATCTTTGTGAGCGCGTGATATCTAACGCTATTTTATGTTACCACATAAGGCTGAGAAAAGCAAGCGGAGGCGATGAAATGGCACAGCGGATGAAAAAGGCTAAGCTGGCGATGGTCCGGGAAAACGACCCTCTTTTGCAACAGCAGCTCGAGCATCGCGAAGATATGGACAGCGTCAGGGCTGCCGTGACGGAAATGGACAGGAGATATGAGGCGAAAATCCGGCAATACACCAAAGACTTACCCGATACGGCGGATGCGCTTTTGGAAAGCGCAAAGCTTCTCTTGGGACAAATTCAGGTTGCGGAAGCAGGAGAGCAGCTTTACGGACAGGTGAAGGGAATGTGCTATATTCAGCTTGGTAAAATCTTGTTGAAGCTGAAGGCTGACATAGAGCACGGGAAATGGGGCGCAACTTTGGAAGACCTAAGAATCAGTGAACGGCGCGCCAGTAATTATATGAGGATCGCCCGCCAGTGTGGCGAGATTTCAAATAAGGGCTTTGGGTTGTTAGGTTACAGGCAGCTCTCGGCTCTCTGCGAAGTTCCCCATGAAGAAATCAACGCAGACGGAGAGATAGCAACAATATTCGGCGAACCGGTAGACAAACTAAACACAATGAGCGGCGCCGAAATCCGCGAATGGGCGCGAGAACATGAAAAGAAAGGTATGTCACAACTGGAGCGCGTCGAGAAGAAATTCCGGGCTGCCGAAGAGGAAAACAGGCGGTTGAAGATCGGGCCTGAAACGGATATTGCTTTCATGGATGAAGGGTATTATCTCGACCGCGTCCTGACCGTATGGGTACAACTGCTTGCTCAATGGTTCGGGAATGCAACGAGCTCGATGCAACGGGATTTTGCCGCGAAGATCATCATTGGGTTTCGCAAGACAGTCAAGCAACTGACTATCAACCTTCAAGAACAGCTCGATCCACTGGGGATGCTTGAAGAGTCTGAAGGGAAAGAGCCAGAGGATTCACGCCCGGACATTGTCCTGACAAAAGAACTCATAGAGCTGATGGAAAACATGACGGCGGAAGCGCGGCGCAAAGGAGAGCTGCTACGCAATTCGGCAGAGGAGTTTCTTGACCTATGCAAGCGGGACGGCCAATAACAGACCATCAAGGCCGCAAGCTATCTCTCGGCCCGGAGCATCTTCGGGAGATAGCGGAATGGATGGATTTGCCCAAAGAGCAACGGGCCTGGATAATCACTTCCTACTGTCGCATGAGGCGTATTTCAAAGCAGCATTTCTATCGGCTCGCGCAAAAAGGTGGATGGAGAAGTGGGCGAAAGAAGCGCTGTGATTCTGGCCGAAAACGGATTAAGAGCGTGAGACATGCGCAAACCGAAACTGACGCGCGAACAGAAAATTAAGCTCGCCTGCGAATTCTCAGAGATGGATGGGCAAGCCAGTGAGCTTGTGAAAGAATACTGTCGGTTTCATCAAGTCCGCCAGCAAACGGTATATAGGTGGATACGAGAAGGTGGCGGGTCAACTGGCCACAAGCAACGAAGCGATAAGGGAACAAGGAAATCATCTGTTCCACATCAAGAGATAGAGCGCGCCGCGATCCTGAAATATAAATCGACTACGAACAAGTACATCTCTCCGATGCCAGCGGAGGTAGCTATTGACGTAACAGGCGGCGCAAACTCTGGGGTGAAACCACACCATGTGACAGGACTGTTGCGTAAGATGCGCCTAGACCGGAAATCTGTTTTGACTCCAACGCCGCACATTCACAGGCGGAGCGAACGGCCCAACGATGAACATCAATTTGACACTTCCGTCTGCCGTATTTGGTATCTGGACAAAAAAACCCGGGTGCGCGAGAACCTTCAAGCGGGCAGAGATAAGAACAAAGAAGCTCCGCGGAGCCCTCTCATTCGGTATGTCGTTGTGGATCACCTGACACATACCTTCTTCTTTCAATACCAAATACAGAGAGAATCCGGTACTTCTTCTGCGAAATTTCTTCACCAGGCATGGATACCAAAGCCGGACCCGGATCACTTCCCGTTCAAAGGGGTTCCGAAGCGGCTTTATATAGACCAGGGGCCGACCTTTAAGTCACAAAACTTCAAGCTTCTTTGCGCGAATCTCGGGATTGAGTTAATCGGGAAACAACCGACGGGAACACGCTCGAAAGCTGGTAAGATGGGGAATCCAAGGGCGCTGGGGTCCGTAGAAGCGGCTAATTGGATCATCGAGCGTGGTTTTGAATCCCGGTTCACAGTACAAAAGCCTGAAAACCTTGAAGAGTTGAATCAGTGGGCATATCGTTGGGCGATCTGGTACAACTACAGCAAACCACATTGGCGGTTTGGTGTGCCACGCTTTCAGGTGTGGATGTCGATACGGACTGACGAGCTGCGAATCCCGCCAAGTGATCTCGATGTGTTTATGACCTTCGCAGAGAACTGGGTGAAGTGTAAAATTTATCCAGACTTCAGGATCCGGTTTAAAGGCGAACGGTATTCCCTAGAAAGCATACCGGTTGATATGCGCAACACAACAGCCGAAGTTTCCTATTCGCCCTACAGATTCCCGGAACTTCGGGTTCGCGGGGCGGATGGAAACCTTTACACGGCCCAACGGCTTGCGAAATTGGGCGATACAGGGTATTACTCGGATAGTGTGTTGACTGGCAGCTTCCGAGCCTTTAAGGATACGGAGACAGAGCGCTCACAGAAGTATGTTGAAAACTATGAGCTTGGCGAATTGAACGCATTCCCGTTCTTCTCTGAGCGGCTAGAGAATGTGCGATACATGCCGAAGAAAGGTAAGGAAATTGGGGTAGATACCAACCCAGTCAACGTCCCGATGTTGCGGGCGTTGGAAGTGATCAAGGATGCTTTGCAACGCACTATCCGCCCAGAGGAAAACGAGGCCTTGCGGGCAAAATATGGGGAATGGATACGAGTGGATGAAATCCCGCAAGAAATAGAACGGATGCGCGCTGCTGAGCATATCCGGCAAGTTCGCGACTCTGCCTCTTCCCCGCCTCTTTCAGCCTAGCCTCTCCCCCTCTCTTCGCATCTAATGCGCGCCTCCGCACCTAATGCGACAATTTGCCGACCCCCTATTATCACTTTTCCCGGACCGATTTTGCACATATCTGGCCATCCGGCCAAAGCCTTTCTGTTTCAATTGAAACATTAGTGAAACAACTGAAACAGACGTTAGTGTTCTTTGAAACAGAGTAGTACCCCATTGTGCCCGTGCAGGGGAAAGACGGCAGAGGAAATTACGGTCGCGGCAAATTGACGACTTGTTTGATTGACAATGTCGAATATTCGATTGTAGCCAGTTGGTGTGCACAGACTTCCGTGAGACTTTGCTTCTTCCGCTGCTCATGGGTATCGGGGTGGCGGATGACGCAAACGCTGGCTCTTGGCTGCCACCAGATGATGTGTGGCATGCTTGTTGCTCCTTTTCGATAAGTGATGTTTGTCTGCCGCAACAGGCAGTGCGGGTCGCTCAGGCGACCTACAGACATCTTTCTCCTCATCGGGCTGGATGTTTGGGGTGGCATCCAGCCTCCTCTCCTTTAGGGCCCAGACGCGAAAATTAACGACCTTTGTCTGGAAAGCAGCGTTTCCATTTTCCGAATGTTGATGACGTGTTGACTCTTACGGAAAGGGTTGGATCTCGCCGAGTTCCTTGGCTTGGAGTCTGGAGCGCGTTATTTGTTCGCCTCTTCCGGCTGGCCCAGATTCTATCCGTTGTGCACTTTTGGAGGTTCTTTCCTATCTTCGCGTTCTTTGGGCCTTTGCGGTTCAATCGGGCCCATGCGAATGAATTCGCACCTACAAAGGAGAAGGTCCGTCCGTCCCGATCAATGTTTCACGTCTATCACCTTGTCCGGTGAGAAATCAGGTGAGCGGAAGAAGTTGATGATGCCGCGCTCGCTTTGCTCGACTTCGCGCGCGCGCTCGGCCACCGTATCGGCGACCTCATGGGGAATGACGACCACGCCGTGCTTGTCAGCGTGGAGCAGGTCGCCCGGGTGGACGGTCAGTCCACCGACGCGGACGGGCTTTGCCACATCGACCACGTGTACATATGCGTGCGAGGGAATGACATGGGCTGCAAAAAACTGGAAGCCCATTGCGCGGGCCTCATCGAGGTCTCTCACGCCTCCGTTCGTCACGGTTCCAGCGCAGCCGAGTGACTTGTAAATCGTCCCGTTCACTTCGCCCCAGAGCGAGCCGACGCACGGCGGCTTGTCAAGGTCCTGTACCACGACAATCCGAGGCGCGGGCGTGGCGAGGACATGCTTCCATAATTCCTGGTCTTTTGCTCGTTCATCTTCTTCGCCGGGCCTGCTCGCGATGATGGTGGCAGTGGCCGCATAGCCGACCACGGGGCCGAGTTCGGGGAAGATGCACCGAATCTCGGTGTTCATGAAGCCTTCGTTTCGCGGACGCACCTCGAAGGTCTCAATGGCATTGCAGATCGTTGGTGTGGTAATTTTGCGAAGTTCTTCGATGTGCTCGCGAGAGAGTGGGTTAGGCATAACATGGGTTCCTTTCCTCATTATTTTGGACTTGCGATTCTTGATGACAATCTGCTGTTATCCAGAATGCTTTCTTCACCGCAAAGACGCAAAGAGCGCAAAGCAAGAATTGTGATTGCGGAGATTTCGTGACATTGTCGTTCTTTTGCTCTGATTCTCTGGGTTCTTTGCGCTCTTTGCGACTTTGCGGTTTAATTGGTATTTCTCCTATCGCCCCGTACGTTGTTTTGCTATCTTCTGCAGCAGTTCACGGTGCACCTGCTTTGTGATCGGGTACTTCAGGAATATGAGCATGCCGATAATCAGCAACACGCTGGGTATCGGACCGAATAACAGGCGTATGCCAAGCAGTGAGAGGTCGGTCTGTTCGACATTCGGCGCATAGCCGATGAGCTCGAGCACGGCGCTGATGATGAGGTAAGCCCCCCCGATGGAGCCCTTTCGAATCAGCGTCCAGATGCCGTAATACGCGCCCTCGCGGCGCTCGCCCACATGCAGTTCGTCCCACTCGATGACATCAGGCACAATCGAGCCTGCGATGAGCCAGAGCGCAATATTGAATGCGCCCGCGACCACCATCGCGATTCCGAAGATGATATAGGCGTCCTGACGCAGAAGCAATATCAGCCACAGGAGGACGCTGTACACCAGCATCACCATGATGTAGGCCGCCTTTTTGCCCATCCGGTCTATGACGCGTATCCATATCGGGATCGAGACGAAGACGCCAACGAAAAATGCGCCGAAGAAGACGGCCTCAAGGCTCTCCTTGTGGAACCAGTATTTGATGAGATAGCGGATGACCGCAATGGTGGTGTAGTTCGAGACCGCCGTGCATGATGAGGTGAGCACAAGCAGGAGATACGGGCGGTTGCGGAGCGTGGCCAACAGCGACTGCCCGATCGATAGCTCTGACTTTCTTGCCGCGTGCGGATTCTCGCGCGTGCCCCAATACGTCATAACGGCTGAACCGATAGCCATGATTCCAACAACGATGCCAAGGAAGGAGAATCCTTCTCTTCTTGTTGCGAAAAAGCCGACCAACACCACCGGCGCCATCGTGCCGAGGATATCGCCAAGCGTTGCAAACACTTGCTGAAATGCGGAAAGGCGCGTTCTCTCGTCGTAGTCGTGTGTCAGCTCGGGCGCCAGGGCCGCATACGGCGTCTCCCAGACGGTTCGACAGGTGAAGAATAGAAGGAAAACAAACCCAAAAAACACGGCCACACCGCTGGCTGAAAGGCTCGTCGGAGGCGAGAACAGGAGGTAGAATGAGATGGCAACCGGTATAGAGCCAAGCAGGATATATGGCCGCCTTCGTCCCCATTTCCATGGGGTATGGTCGGAAAGGTACCCCATCGCCGGGTCGGTGAATGCATCCCACACCTGCGCCAAGAACATCACATAGCCTACGACCCTCGGGGCGATTACCACCACATCGGTATAGAAAAACATCAGGTGCACGCTTATCATCGTTGCGGTCCCGTTGATTCCGATCATCGAGCAGCCGTAACTGAGAAGCGTCTTGAATGAGAGCTTCTCCCGCTTGGGGCTGCTTTCTTCCTGAAAATTTGTCTGAGGCTTCATTGCTTATATGTCCTGAAGGCGCCGAATACTGGCACATTTCGTGCTCGCATTCTATATTTGACGATTCTCTGCGTCAACAGATTTTTCGCGCATCTTTTCGTGCGTCTCGTATGAACATGGAGGATAAGAGACCTCCTAACTATATAAAAGCGCTAGACTTAACAGTAATCAGCCAATAGAGGGGAGCAGCATCGGGAAGGCGTCAATGGCTTCTGCTCAGGTGAGTGACAGGACCACGGATCCATCCGCTGAGGCCGAAAGTTGCGCAAAAATGAACGGCTCGGCGGCGATAGCCGACGCTCTCATCATGAGCTTTGTCAAGGCCAAGAAGAACCTCATGCTGTATCCTGCCAGCAATCCTGTGGTCGCCGAGTCGATCTCAAACCTGCTCGACCTGCTGCAACGAAACTTCGCGAAGGAAAACACCGTTGAAATCTATGCGGAAAAGGACAGGCTTTCCGTGAACGGTGTATTCCTGGGCGCGGGGAATGCAAAGATAAGAGAACTCTGCCTTTCGCTATACAGACGAGGTGTTAAGAAGATTATATTCGACCCTGCTATCTCGTTCGAAGAGACGAAGATATTGCTGACACTCTTCAACATGAAGCCGGAGGAAATCGCCAAGAGCGGCGGGATCGGAAAACTCACAAAGTGCAGGGGGCTCATCGGCGCGGTCGTTGAAGAGACAGGGGACCTCGCGGTCGTTGACGGCGGCGGTCTTTCGGTTTCTGATGATGTGATGCCTGAGATTGAGGGATTAGAAGCCATCGAGTTGCTCGCCGACGGAGAACGTGGCCTGGAGAGTCTTAACCGGGTGTTCATCCGGGTAGAGAAGGGGGATTTGGAGGGCATTAAGCGTCTGAGGGCTCTGCTCCAAAGTCCGGAGCTTTTTGCCCGGCTTCTCGAAAAATTCGCGATGGAAGTCCACATCGTCGACGGTGACGCTGAGCCACTCAACTGGGTGGAGCGGATGCTCGATATTCTCAACGCCGTCGGCACTGCCATCGCATCGCTTCCCACGGGTGACGAGCGGGCTCAATTGATGCACAAGCTCGCACTTTCCGTGCTCGGCCTGTCGGTCACCGTGAGAACCGACCTGGTGGGTGAAGGGCTGGTACCCAAGCTGTCGCTGCGAAATGTTGAAGCCGGTATTCTCAGCAGATTCCCGGTTGCAGACCTCCGTGACGCCCTCCTCGCGGATTTCGAGGTAAGCGGCGGTGCGGCCTCGGTCATGCAGAGCTACTTTGACTCGCTTGACTTCAGCCTTGTTGACAGAAAATCGCTCGCAGAGACATTGCGCACAAAGTTGGTCGAGAACGGGATGCTCACTCCGGAGGTTGAAGCCGTTCTCGCGTCAGGAGGAACCATGCCTCCGTCCGAAGCCAGCGTAAGCAGCCCGAGCGCTCCCACTGGAGGCGAGGTTGCCGAGAAGTACCCGCCTGAAAAAGTGGTGTTCGGCGAAGGGGAAAAGACGACACTCGCGGCACAGATAATGGAGGAATTGAAAGCGCCGGCCGCAGCGGTAATGGCTCCGGCGCTCCTTGAACTCATGCGGCATGAGGAATCTCCCGTCAACCATGCCGCGCTTGTTGCACGAGCGCGATCCTACATGGAATATTTTCTCAGTCAACAGGACTACGAA
>QZKI01000077.1 GCA_003598055.1 Candidatus Abyssobacteria bacterium SURF_17
GAGCGAAGCAATCTCAGTGTCATGGAGAGATTGCTTTGTCGCGCGGGTCCGAGACCCTAGGCTCCTCCTAAGAAACTGGCAACCGCTCAGTCATTGCGAGGGAGCGGAGCGACCGAAGCAATCTCCTTGGCAGGCAGAGATTGCTTCGTCATGCCCCGCACAGGGCGGGGCATGACTCGCAATGACGATGAGAGCCATACGCGTTTCTTTCACAGGTAACCCGGTGCATCCGGGGTCGGTTGCCCGCAATGAAAACTTTTGGTTGCGACCATGTCACCCTGTGTCACCGGTCGAGTTCCGCGGCGATGATGTTCAGGCTTCCCAGGACTGCGACCGCATCGGCCACGAGGCGGCCTTCCACCATTTTCGAGAATGCCTGATAATTGACGAACGAAGGCGGCCGAGTGCGTGCGCGATAGGCGTTCTTGCTCTTTCCGTCACCGACGATATAGTATCCTAGCTCGCCGTTGGGCGATTCGGTCGGCACGTAGACCTCGCCCGCGGGCAGCTTCGGGCCTTTTCCCGGCATGATGAACTCGAAATGGTAGATGAGAGACTCCATTTCCGTGTACACTTTCTGCTTTGGCGGCAGGCGAATCTTGAATGATTGGTCCACGTCCACCGGCCCTGAGGGCATTCTCTCGATTGCCTGCTCGACTATTCGAATGCTCTGCCGCATTTCCTCGAGCCGCATGAGATAGCGGTCATACACATCGCCGTTGTCACCATAGGGAATCTCAAACGAGAAATCTTCATACGAGCTATACGGCTCGGCCTTGCGGATGTCCCATACCACTCCGGATGCGCGCAGGCATGGCCCTGTAAGGCCGTAGCTGATTGCGTCTTCTCCGGAAATGATGCCCACGCCCTTGGTTCGGTCTATCCATATGCGGTTGCGCGTGAGAAGGTCCTCGACCTCGCGCAGTTTTTCAGGAAATTGCTTACAGAAGCCGAGCACTCTTTCCTCGAATCCCTTCGGCATGTCGGCCCACAGCCCGCCTGCGCGCGTGTAGCTGGTCGTCATGCGGCCTCCGGTGATGGCCTCGAAGAGGTCATAGAGCTTTTCGCGCTCGCGGAAGCACCACAGGAATGCGGTGAAGGCGCCAAGGTCGAGCGCGTGCGTGCCGAGGAATATAAGGTGGTCCGCGATGCGGCTGAGCTCCGCCATGACGACGCGGACATACTGGCATCGTTTCGGCGCCTCGACGCCGAAGAGCTTTTCCACCGCCAAATGCCAGGCGATATCGTTATTGAGGGCCGACATGTAATTCATGCGGTCAACGACGGTGACGTATTGATTGAAATCGAGGTGTTCGCCCAGTTTTTCGAATCCGCTGTGCAGGAAGCCGATGTAGGGAATGGCCTTCACGATTGTCTCGCCGTCGAGTTCCATGCTGATGCGGAGGGTGCCATGAGTCGCCGGGTGCTGCGGCCCGAAATTGAGCAGCATGGCGCGAAATGCCGCCACAGGGAGGTCGATTATTTGCCTTTCTGCCATGGTCATCTCGCTCGGGGAGACCTTGATTTCTCGATGATTCGGCCGTCTCGCGTCACATACGGGAACGACTCGCGCTCGCCCCTGCCCGTGAGCGGATAATCTTTCCGGAGCGGGAAATGGACCGAGTCCTCGGGCATGAGAATACGGCGAAGGTCGGGATGATTGCGAAACACGATGCCGAACATGTCATACACTTCTCGTTCGAGCCAATTAGCCGTTTGCCACACCGGAACGAGAGAGTCTATCCGCGGTTCCTGCTCCGGGAGAAACGCTTTCAGCCGAATCCGGTCGCCGTACTTGAATGAATAGAGATGATAAACGATAGCGAAACGTCCGCGTTCGGTGTCGAGTTGGAGATAGTCCACACACGTGACATCGGCCAGATGCCGGTATAAGAGTTCGGGAGTATCTCGCACGAACTTCGCGATCTCAACGATTGCTTCTGGTTTCACGACGATTGTGACCTCGCCCCGGAATTCCGAGTGTTCGAGTGCGGCATCGGGAAAGCGGGCCTGCAGGCGGCCGACCGTTTGCATCTGGTGGTCTGCAATCTCTCTTTTCGATTTCGGTGTGAGATAAACTGCCGGCACTGATTCTTTCTCACTCATATTTCCTGTCTCTCGCGGGCAATCTGTTCCTGGATGAGGAGCACGGATTCTATGATGGCTTCTGGACGGGGCGGACAGCCCGGGATATAGACATCGACCGGCATAAAGTTGTCGATTCCCTGAATGACACTGTACGTGTCGAACACGCCGCCGCTGCTCGCGCATGCTCCCATCGCGATAACCCATTTCGGCTCCGGCATTTGCAAATAGATGCGCTGGAGCACAGGCATCATCTTAATGCACACTCTTCCTGCCACAATCATGAGGTCCGACTGCCGGGGAGAGAAGCGGATTGCCTCGGCCCCGAACCGTGCAAGGTCATAGCGAGAGGCGAGTACGGCCATGAGCTCGATGGCGCAGCATGCGGTGCCGAAGGGCATCGGCCAGAGGGAATGTTTTCGCGACCATTTGATGAGCGCTTCAATCTTGGTGGTGAGAACCTGCTTCGAAATCTTATCGGCCAAGTCCATGGTTAGCCTCGATGTGTGAAACGAACGATACCGGCCGGAACGGAGCCGGGAAATCATGTTGAATTATACTACGGAATCCCAGATGCTGCTAGCAAAGACCGGTGAAGCTGATACGGATTACTTGAGCAATTCGACGACTTTGTCGGTCAGTGCGGCCCGGTAAGCGAGACCGCCTGAGCCGGAGGAAAGCAGTTTTTCCCTGATCGAGTTCTGCAGTTCAGTTAGCGTCACACGTTTTACCTCGGCGATTTCCTTTGTATCAATGGGGCGGAGCCGGCCGGAAAGGTATTTTGCGGTGAAGACGTGCGAGGTCCATGCGACTTCCTGATTCGCGTAGGTAAACGTCACATATGCCCGAAGGATGTAGCGTTCGAGCGCGATCGCGGCTCCGGTCTCTTCATATGCCTCGCGGAGCGTTCCTTCCTCGAAATCTTCGCCGGGTTTGAGACCGCCGCTGGGCGCGCGGTAGACACCGTCGGGATGCATGTGCTTGCGGATTACCACCAGATCGGGACCGTCGAAGATGAACAGCGTCACATCGTGCGCGCGATTGTATTTCATGCTGCTGATAAGCAGCTCGAATTCCGGCCGTATCATCGGCTGGCGGAACTGCGCAATGTGCGGCTCACCATACCTTAATTCGAGGTCTCTCACAATATCTCTGGTTACATACATTAGGTCATGCTTCCTCTCACTTTTGCGCACATAATCATCGGAAAACGATGACGTATCCCATCACTACACGAAGGGATAACGCTGCTTGTTGGAATATCTTTGGTGATTCCGGTTTCGTTTTACTCTGAACTTCATTCAGGCATTTCATACTATATCGATTGGTCATAACCAAGTCAATCAGCCTTCAATGCCGGAATCCTCTGCATTTCTCGTTCAGAAGTTGTTTGCTCGCATTTGCTTCATTCGACTCTTCCGGCTGTCGAAGCCCATTTTGAAAACCGTCAGTGCCTCTGTTATAATTGCGGCTGCCTTCTGCAGAGTCTTCCCAAACAGGTTCCTCAATGCATGACCGGCGTGAAAACACGGGAGGTGTGATATGGGCGACGTAATTGTCAAGTGGCACGGCCACGCAAATTTCCAGATCACGAGCGCGAACGGGAAGAACATCCTCATCGACCCGTGGTTCGAGGGGAATCCCTCATGCGCGACCCCGCTCTCGGACGTGAAGAGCGTTGATTACATCCTCGTGACGCATGACCATTTCGACCACGTGGGGCAGGCGCTGGATATCGCGCAGGCAACGGGTGCACTCGTGGTAGGCCTCGTCGAGACGGTGGCGAAGATGCAGAACGAGATGGGGCTGCCGCAGGAGCAGGTGGTCAACGGCGGGTTCGGCATGAACATCGGCGGCACCGCGGATCTCGACGGCATCAAGGTCACAATGACACAGGCATTCCATTCATCGGCCACCGGCACCCCGTCCGGATTCATCGTGCGGCTCGAGAATGGTAAGACCATCTATCACTCCGGCGATACGGGCATCTTCGGCACGATGGCGACCCTCGGCGAGATGTACAAGCTCGATCTAGCACTCTTGCCTGTGGGCAGTTGTTTCACGATGGACCCGTACCAGGCAGCATACGCGCTCACGTTGCTGAAGCCGAAAGCTGTCATCCCGATGCACTATTCGACGTTTCCCATCCTCGAGCCGGACGCAAGCGAGTTCGTCAAGCTCGCGAAAGAAAAAGCCCCGAAGGTTAAAGTGGTGACGCTCAATCCGGGCGAAGAATACAAGCTGGTGTAAGGCGAAGGGCGAAGGGGCAAAAGGGGAAACGCGGAAAACGAAAAGAAGAGCGGGAAGCAATAGCCGACGGTCCTACCCGTAAGCCCTGGACTGTGAACTATGAGCTGGCGTCTTTCAATCCAAAATCCAAAATCGAAAATCTAAAAAAAGAAGGTCCGCGCGCGGTTGCGGACAAGACATTTCGTGGGAAAAAGCAATGGCCATCTACGAATTCGAAGGGAAAATACCCGTGGTGGGAGAAGGCTCATTCGTTCATCCGGAGGCCACGCTCATTGGCGGAGTAAAAATCGGGAGGAACTGCTTCATCGGGCCGGGGGCGCGTCTGAGGGCCGACTGGTGTGACATTGAAGTGGACGACGGCTCGAATGTACAAGACAACTGCATCATTCACGCTCGGCCGGAGTTCACCGTGCGTCTCGGCCCGAACAGCCACATTGGCCACGGCTCCGTTCTGCACGGAGTCGTCTTGCACGAGCATGTGCTCGTCGGCATGAACGCCGTCATCCAGGATTTCGCCGAGATAGGCGAGAACTGTATCATCGGCAGCGGATGCGTGATTGCACCAGGCATGCATGTCCCGCCGAGAAAGCTGGTCGTCGGCGTTCCCGGAAAGATCGTCGCCGACGTCTCGCCCGAGCAGGAGCAACTATGGACGCTCGCCACACACTTCTACCAGGAACTGGCGCGCCGTTACCGTGAAGGAAGTCGACTCAAGTAGGGCAGGGAAAACGCGCCGCTGACCGCAGAAGCCCACCGACGCATCCTGGAAAAAAAACAAAAAAATCGGGAAAGGATTCCGACTGGCACGCGGGACTCCCGTTGTTGTGATTTTAGGAGGTGCGGAATCTCTTTCCCGAAATCTATTTTCTTACTGCGGGCACAGGCGCCGGTCGTCCCCGTTAACCGGCGCCCACCGTCCACCCACACCAATTAGGTTGCCCGCAAACGTATTTCTTGCCGCAGCCGGAATCTTCCTGACTGCTCGAATCTCTCTCCTTTTGAATCCCGAAGAAACACCATCTTTAGACTCTTATATTTTACCATCTTTGCCAATACAACGCAACTTCCACACCTATCAGAACTGCCTGCCGTTCGGTCACATTTGCGAACTTCCGCGCTGCAGGCTCCGTTGTTTATCACCTAGAGGTAAATTTCATTGCCGTCATACGAGAGGCTCGACCCACATCATCATTGCTTTTCGCATTGCGGGCGACTATCGGCTTTCATGTCCGCGCCGAGGCTGCCGGACGCGACCAGCCTGTCTGGTGCCGCGCGCCGCCGTTCCTGCCATTAGCCGCTTGCCTTCGCGCTTCGGCTAATTGTTTGCGACGTTCTATCTCCATCCTGCGCCGCATCTCCGCTTGGTCGAGAGCCCTTTGAAGGTCCTCTCTTCGCCGTCTTTCCACTGCGTCCCGCTGCGCCTGCTTCTTTCGTTCATATACGTCACACAGGTGACACAACAGCATCACATACAGGTAAACTCCCGCGGAGGCACAGAGGATTATCACCCCGATCATCATGGCTCGCATCGTCTCGCTCATCCTTTCTTGCTCAATAATCTTACGAAGACATCCATTGGCTGAACGAGCCTTCGAGAGCCACGCGCGCTATAAATGAGCTGAGGGGTCTCTAGCCATCCCCTTCTTCCTCCCCCGTATTCTCACTGCATTGCTATAGAGCAAGAACTCTGCCATACCAGAGCACGGAAGTCAAGAAACATACAACCTATGTTTTATCAACTACTTAGATGATTTTCGTGCATGCTCTCACCTGATGTAATCAATTCTTGTAGGCTTTGGCAACCTCAAAAAAGACGTGTCCTTTGCCCTTTTTGCGGCTTTTCTGGACGGGCAAGGAGGGAGGAGAGTATCGGGCGTCAAAGGTCGAAGGCGTTCTTATTCAGGCGGTAAACGAATGCAAGCACCTCTGCAACGATTTGATAGAGCTCAACTGGAATCACCTCGTACAACTCTATTCTGGAAAGGAGCTCAATCAGTTCTTTGTCTTCGTACGTGGTGATGCCGTGTTGGCGCGCCGTCGCGATGATTCGTTCGGCGAGGTATCCACTTCCCTTCGCGACGATTCTCGGCGCGTTCTCCTTGTCCCTGTCATAGCGGAGGGCGACCGCCTTGGGTGGGACATCGGCGTGATGGTCGCTTCTATTGCCCGAACTCATGCTCGCGCATCGAATCCCTTCTGGTGAACGATGGACATATCCTCGAAGACCGAGAGATCGCGCTCATCGCTGCATGTCATGCAGCCGATATGAGTTATTCGATAGTTGAGCTTCTCGAGTCCGCTTCTGAGGCTCTCGGTGTTGGCATCCAACAACTCGGCAATCTCTTGGCGAGCGACCCTGAATTGGCAGCTTATCTGTCCGTCGACTATTGAGAGGGCTGCCTTTATCCGACCCAACCTCGATGTGGATACCGCCACGGTGAGCTGTACATTCTTCGGGTCGATACGCCGTTTGGCTCCCCGTCGCTGCTGCGAGAGTCGAATCTCGACATAATTGAGTCCTGTCTCGCCGGCAAATGGAAGCTGAACATACAGGTCACCCCACGGCAGCAGGCGGAGGTTCAGAAATTGCTGCGCCGTCAGCGCATCGAGAAGGCGCATGACGGACGGCGCAATCTGCGCCAGAAGAAGCTGTGATTCCCCGCTCCCCGCCACTGGAGCGTTGGCCGATTGCGCGAGCTCCTGCCGGGCAACCAGCAGGGTCGCCTTGAGGTCTCCACTCGCGAGCGTACCCGGCTCTTGCGACAGCGCCGCCTGTAGAAGGCGTGGCTCGAAGAACATGCCGGAGTCGCTCACTGCGCGCGCCACATTCTCCGCAAACGCACCTTCATGGGGTCGGAGGAAGCTGGCCCGCAGAGTTTGAATCAGTTCGGAGACCCACTTCGCCTTTCCGGCCTCGGTCAGAGAGAATTGTTCGAGGAGTGCGAGAAGCTCTTGACTTGCCGTGTCGACTCTCAATGCGCCTGCGGTGAAGGCCTCCAGCAGGCGTAAATACTGCGGCAGTGCGAGCAGTTTATCGAGAACCTGCTGAGTGCCCGCTGCTTGAGCCATTGCAGGCTGTGCTTCCGGCGGAGCTTCGGCCAAGGAGGCGAGCTGCTCCGGCAGGATCTCCAGCATCAGTTTGCCAGCGGTCTGTTGCATCGCTGCACGAACGGCATCGCCGACCTGCCATTGCTCTGCTGTCCTCGCGAGGAGAATCGTTTCGCCAACCTTGAGCAAGACGGTCCCATCGTTTCGTTGGGCGACGACGGTTCCGCTCACGGAATCCTCGGGCCCGGCCACAGGCAGCATCTGGAGAAGAGGTCTTCCGGCGATGACCTGCAGTTGCGCTCGGATCGTTTCTCCGACATGCGGCGATGCAGTTTCCGGATGAGATGAGCGCACTGCAAGCTCGGCCTTGCCGAATCGCGCGAGCAATTCGCGGCCGCGCGCCTGGAGCACGGCGCCTTCGAATATATCGCCCTCCTCCACGTTTGGCAGAAGCTGCACGATGGTTCGGTCGTCCGACCTCCGCACGTGCGCGAACATTCGCTTTTCAGCCTGGAGGAAGTCCTCGGCATGTGTCTCGGCATCGAACGTGGGAAACCTGATGCTGACGCGGCCATCGGACGCAATGCGGGACACCTTTCCGACGAGCACGGTCCCATGCCTCAGTTCTGCCGCGGCGCTAACTGTCGCGTCTGGCGGCAGGTCGAGCGGGAACTCTGCGGGGAACCGGACAGACATTCGACTCAGTCCTCTTTTCGAAGGCTCAGGATAAGTTGAATCTCGCCCGTGCCCATCTGCATACGACGGGCGATTTCGTCGACAGGAAGCCCTTCATCTGCGAGCTGATATATTTGGTGGTATCGATTGGTGGGCGATGAGAGCGCAATACCCTCTTCTTCAGTCTCATGGAGGTCTGCCTCAGCAGAATCCGCCTCCAATTCCTTGGCCTGCTCCGCACCGTTCCCCTTCTCCTTGACACGCTCAGTTGCGCCGAGCTCCTCAAGCTTTGTATCGGCTTGTTGGAGCAGTTCCTTGAGCTCGGACAGCTTCTGCTCGAGGTCCAATGTCACATCCCGACTGAGCGTATGCAGCTCGTGGAGCAGTTGCGTGAGCGACGCCTGGAACTTCGCAGCACCCTGCGGCGAGATGCCCGAGACAATCTGACGCGGCTCGCTGCGGATGCGTTCCATCTCCTGCCTCTTGCCCAGCCATGCCGCCAGCGCGAGCAAGGCCGCCCCAGCCGCCATGAAAAGAATTTCAAGCATCTCTGCCACTCACCCTCAGATGCTGTTTCAGCTTCTTGATGACCGCTCTGTGTATTTGACAGATGCGTGATTCCGATAGGCCGAGAACTTGGCCGATTTCCTTCAGCGTCAATTCGTCAAAATAATACAGCGTTATCACCTGTCGCTCGGTTTCCGGAAGCTGTTCTATCGAATCGGCCAGTCGCTGCTCCGCTTCCTTCTTGATGGCTGACTCCTCGGGCGAGGGGTTGTTTGCATCGCTCGTGACCTGTCCCAATGTCACCTCTTCGCCCTCATCCTCTCCCGAGACCGACGTGTCGAGCGAGAGCACGTACGCTCCATGAATATCCGTCCTGAGCTCGAACAGGTCATTCTCCGTCATCTCCATCTCATCGGCGAGCTCCGTCTCGGTCGGCTCGCGGCCAAGCTGCTCTTTCAACTTCGTCGATGCCTGACTCATCTGACGAGCCTTCTGCCTCAGGGAGCGGGGCGCCCAATCGAGAGACCGAATCTGGTCTATGATGGAGCCGCGTATCCTCGTTGACGCATATGTCTCGAAGCTTGCCTTTTGCTCGGGGTCGAATTTCTCGACGGCGTCGAGCAAGCCGAAGATGCCCCACCCAATAAGGTCATCCTCCTCGACATGCGGAGGCGAATTCATCGCCATTCTGCCCGCGATGAAGCGGACGAGGCTCAAATAGTGGATGATAATTGACTCTTTGGCCTCGGCGCTCCTGAGTTTCTTATACTCCCTCCATAACCGCGTGAGGTCTTTTCGTGCCGTCGAGCTTAAATTCAAGAGAATTCTCCGCTGCCACCATCAAGAACGGGCGAGGCATTTTCGCGAGCGGGAAAACCAGTGCTCATGGAACGCAGACCGGGAGGGGCGAGCGTCGGTAACGTGCCTCGTCGTACATTGCTACCTCAGACTCTTTATTCGGTCCTTCGGGCTGATGATTTCGGTGATTCTGATGCCGAAGTTTTCCTGCACAACGACGATTTCTCCCCGTGCTATCAAGCGGTCGTTCACCACCAGCTCGACGGGTTCGTCCACGAGACGGTCAATGTCAATCACAGAGCCGGGCGCGAGCTCCATGATCTCGCCCACAGGCATCTCCACTTGTCCCAGCCGGGCGGTGAGCTTGAGCTGAATATCAAGGATTAAATCAATATTCTCCATCGAGGTCTCCCGAAGCTCATGGGGCTTCGCTGAGGCTACCTTTGACTGCTTCAACTCGACATGCTCATACGTCTGCGCCTTCGGCCCGGACGATCCGGACGACTCCTGCGGGAGCGTGGCCGTTTCGGCCAGCACTTCCATGAGGTTGACGGGCAGGATGAATGCCATCTTACCGCTTGCATCCTTCCCGATGGTCACCGATATGGTTGCGCGGCTGAGGGCCTCCGGAAGCTGACCGGCGATTCGTTCACGACTCACCGGGTCAGACAGTTCGATGTTCTCGATAGTTCCGAACGGCCTGCCGATGGTTTCTTCGCATGCGGCGGAAAACGCATGAACGATTGGCCCGAAGACATCGTGGAGCACGTTGATGTCTTCTTCGCTGAGAGTTCGCTCGGCGTCTGGCTCACGCGATGAGACAGCGGCCACGAGCGCCGACGCCGTTGGGGCATCCGTCAGGAATACCCCTCGTTCACCGAGTTCCTCGTTCAAAGCAATGGTTGCCGCCACGGGCAACTCATCGAGGACGGTTCCAAGCGTATCTCTGCTCATGTCTCCAACGAGGGCGACCGAGAATCTGATTTGTAGTTCCTCGGGTACAATGTAAATGCCGCAGGCAGTTTCGAGAATCGACCCGAGCATGTCGGCGAAAGCGCGGCCGCGTACGTCACCAGCTCCGCCCAATGTCGTCTTCTGCTTCCCCTTCCGCTCCTTCACCATTCCCGTTATCCTCCAACGCCGTCGCGAGTCAGCGGAGCCTCGCTACTATCTGGATGGCTTGCTTATTTCCCAACCGCCCTTGCTTCGCTTTGAACTTTGGTTTTCCGCACACGCTGACTGTCACGCTGCTCTCATCCGACACGCTGTTGTCGAGTCTCACGATGTCTCCTACCTGCAGCCTGAGGAGGTCCTTCACCGATATCGCGGACCCGGCCATATATGCTTCCACCTTCGCATTCGCATGGAGCACTATCTCCTCCACCATGGCGGCGGCATGCGGCCCTTTGTGCTCCGGTCGGGCTCCGTAGAAAGTGTATTCCGCTCCCACCTTATCCAGAATGGGCTCGATGGTGACGACCGGCAGGCACAGGGTCATTGTGCCGGAAATATCGCCTACGCTTACCTCGAATCGGATGGAAAGCACAATCTCGCTGCCGGTTACTATTTGCACAATTTGGGGGTCGCTCTCCTGTGCGACGAGTTTCCAGGAGAACTGTTCGAGGTGGCGCCAGGCGCGAACGAGCGTACCGAGCACAATCTCGATGATCTTCACCACAAGTTTTTGCTCGATTTCGGTCAGCTCGCGCGCTTTCGCTATCGAGACGCCTCGACCGCCGAGCAGGCGGTCGATTATCGGGAAAATGAGCGATGGGCTGAACTCGAGGATGAGGTTGCCCTCGATGGGCGGAAGCTGAATGATATTGTAGGATGTCGGATTGGATATTGAGAGGACGTATTCGTCGTACGTCGTCTGGTCGACCGAGACGACCGCAACGCGCGCAATCGCCCTCAACGACCCTCCGAGCGCCGTGCTCAGGTCGCGCGCGAACAACTCCGATAGCGTCTGAAACCCGCGGAACTGCTCCTTTGATACGCGCTCAGGTCGCTTGAAATCGTACTTCGCGACGTGGTAACGACGCGCGGGCGGCGGCTCCGCGTGTTCGGGCGGTGCTTCGCCCTCAGAGACCGCCGCAAGAAGAGCGTCAACCTCTTCCTGGCTGAGTATGTCTGCCATCCTGCGGTCCCCTTTCGGAGTCAGCGCGCGTCCCGCATCTCACCGTCTCATTATACCATACTGCGGGGTAGAAATTACCGATGACGGGGGACAGAGCCCTAACAGGGCTCTGTGAATCCGTCTCACGATTGCGCTTGTAGGGGCGCACGGCCGTGCGCCCCTGCAAAGAAACACCGATTTTTCGACCTGCACGGGCACGGCGCGCCGTGCCCCTACATTGCATCCGCAATCGTGGGACAATTCTCTGTCCCCGCAGACTTGCCTATGCTTGACTGTTAGTCTTGAAAAAAGCGGAAACCCGCTGGATGAATCCAGCCCCGTGAACAGCTGAATTCTCTTCACCGTTAAGTATCCGAGCGGCCATCTGCTTCACCGCCTTCGTGGCGGGAGCTTTCGGATAGAGCTCGCTCCATGGCTGGCGCTGCATGACCGCCCTCGGAACGTACGGGTCGGTCGGCATCGTGCCGAGCACGGACACCGGGAAATTGAGGAATTGGCGCGATACCTGGGCGATTCTGTCCGCTACCTCGAGTGCCTGTGTTTCGCTTCGCGTGAGGTTCACCACAAGCCCGACGCGTGCAGTCGCTTTCTCGGCATGGATCACTTTTATCATCGCGTAGGCGTCCGTGATTGCCGACGGCTCGGGCGTCGTCACAAGGATGATGTCATCGGCGAGCAGGGCAAAGGTAATCACGTTCCGCGTCATTCCCGCGGACGTATCGATCAGTATCATGTCGGCCTCGCCCTCGAGTTCCTTGAACGAAGTTATGAACTCCTGCCGTCTCCGCCGGTTCATGTTCGCAATGTGAGGGATTCCCGAACTGCCCGGAATCACTTTGATGCCCGCAGGACCCTCCACCACGATGTCCCTGAGCTTCATCTTGCCGTCAATGGCGTGCTGCAGATTGAACGTGTTCTTCAGCCCGAGCAGAATATCCACGTTCGCCAGGCCGAGGTCGGCGTCAATTACGAGCACGCGCTTCCCCATCCGGGAGACCGCGATTGCAAGATTGATGACGATGTTCGATTTCCCCACCCCACCCTTGCCGCTCGTCACCGTGATGACGCGCGGCTGCGCTCGGTGCGCCGCCGCGAGCGCGCGCAATTTTTCCGCCTGATCGCTCATTGTGCGCAATCCTTGAAGAGGAGATTCAGAAGACTTTCCTCGGTGGCGACTTCGATGTCATCGGGAACATCCTGGCCCGTCGTCAGATACGAAACCGGTTTCTCCGAACTCGCAAGCACGTCGAGGATGAGACCGGGCTTCGTGCATTCGTCGGTCTTTGAAAAGATAAAACTCGACACATCGACGATGCTGAACTTGTCGATAATATTAAATATCTCGTCCTCGCTCGTGGTCGTGCTTATCAGGAGGTGGTTTTCGTCAGGTTCGGCCGATTCGACAAAGTTTTTCAATTCCACCAACTTCATGCGATTCTGCTGGCTCCGGCCGGCGGTATCAATGAAGATGATCTCTTTGTCGGAGTGTCGCTTGACCGCTTCACGCAGCTCCTTGGGCGTGAGCACCACATCGAGCGCGACACCGATTATGTCGGCGTACACCTTAAGCTGTTCCACCGCGGCGATGCGGTAGGTGTCTGCGGTGATGAGGCCGACCCTCCTCCGCTCTTTTATCGAGAAGTGGGCAGCCAGTTTCGCGATCGTCGTCGTCTTGCCGACCCCCGTGGGACCGGTCATGACCACCTTTCTCGTTTTTCCCCCGTCACACTTCACCGGCCCGCTCAGCTTCATGAGCTTTCCGATTTCCTGCGCGAGACTCTTTTCGACCGTCGACGCATTCTCAAGGTCGGCCTTGTTCAGGTCCGTGTGTACGGCCCCGACTATCTTTTTCGCGAGCAGCTTCGACACGCCCGCCTTCAAAAGGAGTTCGTAGCGCTCGCTCAGCGCGGGCGGGCAGTCCGGGTCGCGGACATATTCTCGGGTGAGCAGTTCCACCCGCGATTTGAGCGAAGAGAGCTCTTTCAGGATTTCGTCTGCTTTCCCTTCGCCCGGCGGAGGACTCTTTGACTCCACCAGCGGCGAGCGTCCGCTGATGTGATGGCGCGCATAGGTTTCCTTCTGGCGTGCGAATGAGGGAGGCGTATCGACGATGTTCACTTCGCGCGAAGCCAATATCTCGACGATTTCTTTCTTGCGCAGCCCGAGGAAGCCACCCTGATAGAACGTCTTCGTGTTCAAGATGACTGCCTGGGGCCCGAGCTCTTGCTTCACCTGAGCGAGCGCCGCCTGCATCGTATTGGCACGGTATCGCTTAACCTCCACCTTCGATGCTCACCATCCTTTCGGCGTGTAGTTTGGCTTCCGGCACGATTTCGGCGAAGCTGAGCACCACCAGTCCCGGAAGTGACGCCTGAACCAGTTGTTTGAAGTATGGACGAACCCTGGGGGAGCATACCACAATCGGCTGACGCCCTTCGCCTGTCATGCGCTTCGATTCCGTTGTCATGGCCGAGATTATTTTCTGCACCGTAATCGGGTCGAGCGCTACGTACGTGGTTCCCTCTGACTCGCGCAGCGCATCCGATATCTTCTGCTCGAGCTTCGGGTCGAGGGTAACGGCGGTGATTCGTCCCCTTTCGTCCATGTGCTCCTGGCATATGGTGCGCCCGAGAGTCTGCCGCACGTACTCCGTGAGCACGACGGCATCCTTCGTGCGGCGTCCGTAGTCGGCGAGCGTCTCCAATATCATCTCGAGGTTCCGGATGGGAATCCGCTCGCGAAGCAAGTTGCGCAGCACTTTCTGGACATCGCCCATGGTCAGGATGTTCGGGATGAGTTCTTCGACGACCACCGGCGAGGTCTTCTTCACATTCTCGATCAGGTTGCTCACTTCCTGCCGGCCCAGAAGCTCGTGGCCGCGCGTCTGTATGATTTCGGTCAGGTGCGTTGCGAGCACCGACGGCGGATCGACAATCGTGTACCCGAGCTGCTCGGCGCGCGCGCGCTGTGATTCCGTAATCCACGTCGCCTCCAGCCCGAAGGCGGGCTCGCGCGTCGTGATGCCGGGGATTTTCTCCATCACGTTTCCGGGATTCATGATCAGGTAGTGGTCTGTCAGCAGCTCTCCCCGCGCGACTTCATTGCCCCGTATCTTGATGGTGTATTCGTTCGGCTTCAAGGCCATATTGTCGCGGATGCGAATAGGAGGCAGCACGATGCCTAACTTCAGCGCCATGCGGCGTCGAATGTCGGAGATGCGGTCGAGCAGGTCGCCCCCTTGCTTCGGGTCGGCGAGCGGAATCAGGCCATAGCCGATTTCTATCTCCATCGCATCCACCTTGAGCAGCCCTTCGACGTTTTCCGGCGCTTTCGGCGCGGCCTCTTGCCGCGCCTTGCGTTCGCGCTCCTCGGCCAGCCGCTCTCTGGTTTGCGAGCGATTGAGCTGATACCACACAAAGCCGGTGCCGGCAGCTATCATGAGGAAGGGCACCGTCGGCAATCCGGGGATCAGGCCGAATATCGTCAGCAGCACTGCCGCGATGGCGACCGCCCGCGGGAACGTAAACATCTGCCGCGTTATGTCCGAGCCCAGGTTCGCTTCCGAGACGGTACGCGTGATGATGATTCCCGCAGCCGTCGAGATGAACAGGGCCGGCACCTGAGCGACTAAACCGTCGCCAACGGTCAGAATCGTGTACGTCCGCGCGGCTTCCGCGAGGCTGAATCCCTGCTGGAGCACGCCGATGATCAATCCGCCGATGATGTTGATGCCGGTGATGATGAGGCCGGCGATGACATCGCCTCGGATGAACTTCGTGGCGCCGTCCATCGCGCCGTAGAAGTCGGCCTCGTCCTCGATCGAGCGCCTGCGCGCGCGCGCCTGCTCTTCGGTGACGAGGCCGGCATTGAGGTCGGCGTCGATGCTCATCTGTTTGCCCGGCATCGCGTCGAGCGTGAATCGCGCAGCGACTTCGGAAATGCGGCCGGCGCCGCGCGTTATCACGACGAACTGGATGACGACGATGATGAGAAAGATGATCATGCCGACGACGTAGTTGCCCCCGACCACAAACGTGCCGAACGCCTGGATCACCTTGCCCGCGTATGCCTCAAGCAGGATGAGTCGCGTGGAGGCTACATTCAGAGCGAGGCGAAACAGCGTGGTCACGAGCAAGAGCGACGGGAACACGGAGAACTGGAGCGGCTCGCGGACGTACATCGTTACGAGGATCATCAACACCGCTATCGAGATGTTCATGGTCAGCAGCAGGTCGAGCGTCCACGGAGGCACCCGAACCAGCATCACGAACAGGATGCCGATGATGATGACGGCCACAATCACATCCTGATTGCGCGCCATTCTCAGGAATCTCGGGGCTATCGTTGTCTGAGCCATCTTCTCACTTCACGTCCATTGGGGTCAGGTCTTCACAATTCACATTTCTGCCCTCCTGCAGGCACCGGCGGGGGCGGCTGGAATCGAAATGTGAATTGTGAAGACCTGACCCCAATTCTCAAGGTCTGACCCCAACCCTCTCCGCTCCTTTGAGCGGCGTCCACCGCTCGCGGCTTCGTTTGTCTATCTGATACACGTACGCAAGCACTTCCGCGACGGCGCGATAGAGGCGCTCGGGAATCTGCGAGCCCACCTCGACCGACTTGTAGAGCATTTGCGCAAGCGGAGCATTCTCCACGATAGGCACGCTGTTCAGGGCGGCGACCTCCCTGATGCGTTCGGCCATCAGGCGCGCCCCCTTGGCGACCACGACCGGCGCGTGCATTTTCTCCATCTCATACCGGAGCGCAATGGCGAGGAACGTCGGGTTGGTGACCACAACGTGCGCGCGCGGCACTTCGGCCATCATCCGGCTTATCGCAAGCTGTCTGCGAACGCGCCGGACACGGGCGCGAATCTGCGGGTCGCCCTCGAAATCTTTTATTTCCTGTCGCACTTCCTCTTTTGTCATCTTTATATCTTGCTCGAACTGGTATCGCTGGAATCCGTAATCGGCCAGTCCGATAGCAAGGAACGCAATGGCAATTCTCATGCCCAGCGTGAAACAGAGTTTCCCGAAGAACACCCATGCGCCCCACACATCCACATTCATCAGGGACACCAGCCGGTCCATCTCGGCCCGGATGGTCAGATATGCGACCACGCCCACCACGACAATCTTGAACATTGCCTTCAGGAGTTCGGCGAACGAACGGACGGAGAACATCCGCCTGAAACCGGCCACGGGACTGAGCTTCTCGATGCGAGGCATCAACGGATACGCGCTCATGTTGAAGCCCACTTGCACGACGTTCACAAGAAACGCCGACGTTATGATGATCATCATGAACGGAAGGAAGAAGCCGCTCACTTGCAGGCCGATGCGCATCGCAAGCGCCTGCATCGAGTCGGCGTCTATCTCCGCTGCCGGCGCCTCGTAGAAGTAGGAGCGCGTTACATCAATCAGCATCCGAACAAGTGGCGGCGCGAGGAAATAGAGCGACAGCGTTGCCGCCAGCAGCACGATCGCCGAGTTCAGGTCGGTGCTCTTCGCGACCTGTCCCTTCTTCCGCACTTCCTCCCGCCTGCGCGGGGTTGCGGGTTCGGTCTTTTCGCCCGCATACGGTTCGGGCACGGCTCACCTCAGAGTTGTTCTATCACCAGATACACGTTTGCGACCATGACGTCGAATGCGTGCGAGAGATACGGATGGAAAAACGCCATCGAAAGCCCAACCACAATCATCCCGAGCGCTATCCGTATCGGGAAGCCCACGATCAGGAGATTTATCTGCGGAACGGTCTTCGCGATGATGCCGAGCGACACGTTGTACAGCATCAGCACGGCAATTGCGGGCGCGGCAATCCGCATCGCGATAACGAAGAGGTCGCCGAATGCCTTGGCAACGCTCCCGATCACGAGGCTGGAAAAGCCGGCGGTCATGAGCGGGACAGCCTCGAAACTGTCCACGAGTGCTCGGATGATCCAGTGGTGTGCGTCCATCGCGAGAAAAAGAAGCGTCGCAATCAGAAAGTGGAATAGGCCCATGACCGGAATCTGCACGTCCTGTGTCGGGTCTATCAGGTTCACAATGCTGAACCCCATCTGAAAATCGACTATCTGGCCCGCATACTGAATCGCAGCGAACAGAAACGTGAGAGATGCGCCCATCACCAGGCCGATAAGCAACTCGTTTGTCCCCAGCCACGCCAACGGCAGAATATCGAGCGGGACCATCCCCGCAGGGATGCTCACAAGCGGAAGTAGCACAAGCGATAAAACCATGGAGAGCAATACCTTTGCCTGCGTTGGCACCGCGCTCCCTCCGAACACCGGCGCCACAAAAAGCATTGCGCCCACCCGCATGAGTATCAGCATGAACGCCTCAAACCGAAGCAGCGTAAACGTCAGCGGGTTTTCCATCTATTGCCTCAAGCCTTCATGCCGCCGAGTACGTGCACCTCTTTGCTGCTCATTTGGCCAGTATCGGAATTTGTATGAAAAGATTAGTCGTATACCCAAGGAAAACCTGTAGCATCCACGGAAGAAAGATGATTGTCGCTATGAACACCGCGAGTATCTTCGGAATGAACGTGAGCGTGAATTCCTGTATCTGCGTCACCGCCTGAAAAATGCTGATGATCAGGCCGACTGCCAGTCCCGCGAGCAGCGGAGGCGCCGAGATGAGCAGCGTAATCATCAATGCCTCTCGTCCAATGTCAACTACACCTTGTGGAGTCATCAGTTATCACCACCATATCTTTACCGACACTTCACCCTCTGCGAATCGCCACAAGAGACACCAAACCCATTATCAATACAGTTGTTAAAGTATACCACTCCCCTGAGAGGCTTGTCAAGAAAATTGGCCAAAAACCATACAAAATATTGTGTATTTTCCTGCGAACATGGTGATTCCTTCTATATATTGGGCCGGGCGAGTGTCCCCTTCCCTCCAGGCTATCTGCCGCATTGCCATCCCGAACGCCGACCACGATCCTCAGTTGATTTGCCGGAAGAATGCCGCATATAATTCTCGCACCAAGGAAGGGAGTATGGATCCGATGAAAAACCAGCTAATCGTCAAGATACGTGAAGCCACAAGACGCGATGTCCCACGACTCGTCGAACTGATGAAGGGCCTCACGCTCACAATGAGCAAGGCCGAGTCAGACGGAGCATCAACCATTGCTGAATACGAGAAAGTGTTCGAGCACATCGAGCGCGACCCGAACCGAAAACTGTTCGTGGCCGAAGTCGAGCGCGAGATTGTCGGCGCGGCCGACCTTCTCATCGCGCCTAACCTCTCACACCGAGGCCTGCCATGGGCCATCATGGAAAACGTAATCGTAGATGAGCGAATGCGCCGAAAGGGAATCGCGCGCGAGCTGGTGAGGCACCTCATGAATGTCGCCAAAGAGAGCGGCTGCTACAAAATCGGCCTTTCGAGCGACAAGCGCCGCGCCGCCGCCCACCGCCTCTATCAATCCCTCGGCTTCGACCAATACGGTCTCAGCTTCAGGATATATTTCTAATCACGCCAATACACAAAGATGAGATAGGATTCAACGATGTCATCTGTTGAGGCTTCGGAAAACGGAAGTGCTTCTACATAGGGTAGGGGCGAACCTCGTGTTCGCCCGATTTAGGAGAAAAAGCAATTATAGTGGTGCGATTCATTGCCCCCGCATCGGCTTGCGTCCGCAGGGTCCTCGCTCGGCGCGGTCTTAGACCGTATATTCTTTCCACTCGGCATCGTGCAGGGTGACTTCTCCCATGCCGTCCACGATGTCGGGCCGGCCGAAAAAGAAGAGCTTGCCCTTGGAGTTTCGCGCCACGAACACGATGGGCATGTTCGGGAAAACGGATTGGAGAGGTTTTAATGCGTCTCGCGCCCGGCCGGGCACGTCGAGCACGTCTTTATCCACTTGCACGAGCACAACAGTAAGCTCGCCTTTCTGAACCAAAGCAGCCGAGTATTTCAATTAATGCCTCCTATCGAGAATGATACCGACCGGACTGACGGTACAAGTTCCTAACCACGAAGGCACAAAGAAAGCGTATCGCGATTCAAGATGCAAACAGAGATTGCTTCGCTCGAGCCTGCGGCCCTTCGCTCGCAATGACGGCGTGGATGTTTCTTCCACACATAACCCCGCCGCAAGCGGGGTCGAATGCTCGCAATGACAATATTGAATTGACATTGCGCAGCGCTGCGTTCGCGGCTTCTTCCCCTTGTGACTTCGCGCCTTTGTGGTTAAGGAAACCCTGATTCTTTTCAGATGCTCATGCCTTCTTCGGCTCGGTTTCGGATTTATCAGGAATCATCCCGAGCCGCTTCATCGTTTCCTCTTGAATCGCCTTGAAGATGGAAGGGTTCTCCTTCAAGAACTTGCGGGCGGCGTCACGGCCCTGGCCGATATGCTCGTTATTATACGAGAGCCACGAACCGCTCCTGCCGACCACTTTCTGCTCCACCGCGACATCGATCAGGCTCCCCTCCTTCGATATGCCCTCGTCGAACAGGATATCGAACTCGGCGTCTTTGAACGGCGGCGCCACCTTGTTCTTGACCACCTTCACTCTTGTGCGCGCGCCGATGGTGACCTGTCCTTCCTTTATCGTGCCGAGGCGGCGCACGTCGAGCCGGATCGACGAGTAGAACTTGAGCGCGCGCCCGCCCGGCGTCGTCTCGGGATTGCCGAACATGACGCCGATCTTCTCGCGTATCTGATTGATGAAGATGACCGTCGTCTTCGATTTGTTGATGGAGGCGGTGAGCTTGCGCATCGCCTGCGACATGAGCCGCGCTTGCAAACCCATCTGCTGGTCGCCCATCTCGCCCTCGATTTCGGCGCGCGGCACGAGCGCGGCCACGGAGTCCACCACGACCACATCCACCGCGCTGCTGCGAACAAGCATGTCGGTTATCTCGAGGGCCTGTTCGCCGCTGTCGGGCTGCGAGATGAACAGGTCGTCTATGTTCACGCCAATTTTCTTCGAGTAATCGGGGTCGAGCGCGTGCTCGGCGTCGATGAACGCCGCCACACCACGGTGCTTTTGCGTCTGCGCGACCATGTGAAGCGCCAGTGTCGTCTTGCCCGAAGACTCCGGCCCGAATATCTCTATCACCCTGCCGCGTGGAATGCCGCCGACGCCGAGCGCGTAGTCGAGCGCTACGATATCCGTGGGGATGGCCGGGATGCGTGACGCCTTGGCGGCATCGCCCAGCTTCATGATAGCGCCTTTACCGAATTGCTTCTCAATCTGCGCGATAGTGAACCCGAGAGCTTTTTCCTTGCTGTCGCTTTCCTTGGCGGTCATAGTTTATCCCCTCTTTGCATGGCGCGATTGCGCCGGGACCGATACCTGCAAACGCCTGATGGATTCACATCATCTTATCCGAACGGACTGAGTGTTTGCAAGCGGTTTCCTGCATCAAGAAAGATTCTGGTTTCTCGTTTCTGGTCTCTGGTTAGGAGCACAAGTGCGGAATGATACGTTGCGAGTCTCCGGCTTGAACCGGAAACTGAAAACCAGAAACCAGAAACGTCTCTGTACCCGCTTCTATTCCAACGGGATTGCTTCAAGCTCGGTGTAGATGGGGCCGGCGGGCCTGAGCTGACTCTTCATGATGGAAATCTTCTCAACACACATCGGGCCGATGAAAATGCCCCTTTCCGCCTCGATGAGTTGGCAGAGCCGTGACAGTCCCTGCTGTCCTTTCACGCGGCCGATGGTGAGGTGTGCTTTGAACTCCCTGTCCTCACGCGGGAATCCGACGCGCTCGAGCTCTGCCTCCACCTTGTGCTGAAGCTCCTTGAGCTCATCGGCTCCTTTCTGAATTCCGAGCCACACCACCCGCGGCCGCTTCATGGTGGGGAAACAGCCGACAGCCCGCACCTCGATATCCACCGGCTTCGAGCCCTGCACAGCGCGCTTGCACGCAGCCGACACATCGGGCAAACGCGACTCCTCGACGTTGCCGAGGAATTTCAGCGTCAGGTGAGCGTTCTCCGGAGTCACCCACTTCACGCTTGCTTTCGAGGAAGCGAACTTCTCGAGCACTTCCGCAAGCTTCTCGTGAAGCGAGCTGCCGAGGTTAACCGCGATGAACGTACGGACATTGGCCATGCGCATCAACCTCCTTGTGCTGTAGTGCCACGGTTTGAACTCCAAAGCTCGCGGAGTCTGATGCGTTGGATCTTGCCTGAGGGTCCCTTTGGAAGATCATCCAAAAACTTTATCAACTTCGGGGTCTTGAACGAGCCGAGTAATTCACGACAGTGGCTCCTCAGCTCTTCTTCCGTCGCCGTGCATCCCGGCTTGAGAACCACGCAACACATGATCTCCTCGCCGTAGCGCTCATCCGGAATACCGACCGCAGCGGAATCCAGAACCGCCGGATGCTGGTAGAGCACCTCGTCTATTTCCTTCGGGGATATGTTCTCGCCGCCCTTGATGATGAGCTCCTTGATTCGCCCCGTCACGAAGACGAATCCATCCTCGTCCATATATCCCAAGTCGCCGGTGTGGAGCCAGCCGTCAGGTCCAAGCGCCTTGGCAGTCAAAACGGGATCCTTATAATAGCATTTCATGACGTTATCGCCGCGGACCACAATCTCGCCTTGCTTCCCGCGAGGCACTTCCTTGCCATTCTTATCCACAATCGCGGCCTCATTGCCAACTGGTCTTCCGGGCGAGCCGTATTTCCTCTTCGATGCCTCCAGCGGATTCGAGAACACGGGAGCCGCTGTCTCGGTCAAGCCCATCGTTTCAATGATCGGGACCTTGAACTTTTCTTCAAATGCCTTGTGGAGGGCGGCGGGCAAGGCTGAAGAAGCAGAGCGACCGAACCGAAGCTTGCTCAAGTCAAGATTCTTTCCTTCGATGTCCGTTGCGCTCTGGATATACGAGATGATTGTCGGCACAACGCTGAACCACGTGCAGCCGTAATCGGAGATCAATTCCCAAAACGTCGAGACCCTGAAACGGTGCGGCATCACCACGCTTCCGCCGCTCACGAGCGGCGCAACCGCCGTCACTACTGCGCCGTTTATGTGGTAGAGCGGCAGCGAGCAAAGCGCTCTATCTTCGGGCGTGAGTTCGTGGGCAAGGACCGTATACTGCCCGCCGGCAACAATGTTCTTGTGCGACAAGAGCGCGCCCTTCGGCAGGCCGGTGGTTCCGGAGGTGTAAAGCAAAAGCGCATCGTCCTCTTCTTCAATTTCAGGCAACTCAGCGTCGGTAATACCTTCGCATGACGGGAAGAGTGTCCGTGCATCGCTATCAATCTGAATCAGCTTGATATGGCGTTGTAGTTTCTTGGCCGCGACCTCTAACTTTTCTCGTTGGTCCGCAGTGAAGAACACAAGTCTTGTGTCAGAATGGTCCAGCACATACGCGAGATGAGAGGGTTGCGCCAGGAGATTGAGCGGCGCAGCCACGAACCCGGAATACATGGTCCCGAGCAATATCTCGGCTGTCTGGTATCCATTGCCCATCATGAATGAGACCTTATCGCCTTTTCTCAAGCCAAGGTTCAGCAGGTTCTTCCCGAGTGTCACTGAATCGGCCTTCAATTGACGATAGGTGAGGGTCAGGTTGGGTTCGGGAGCAATCAGGAAAACATGTTCAGGCGAAGTTTCGGCTCTGGTGTCGATGAGGTGTCTAATGGTTCGCATTTAATCCGAAAAATGCCAGGGAGACGCAAGCGAAAATGTCTGGAGGTGCGAATTTATTCGCATGGTTTTCCGGTCTATTTTCGCCATGCACGTGCGAATAAATTCGCACCTACGGCTGCTCATCCACAGTTTCTCAATCGCGGGACAGATTCTCCGTCCCTGGCCTCACACATACTTATATCCCATCTCGAATGCTTCGCGGTTCTGCTCGTGAAATTTCGGCATGACTTCCAGGATGCTTTGGAGGACAAGGTCTCTGTCCAGCATGTCCATAAGCCTGGCCACAAACCCGAGAACGAGGCTGTTGGCGAACAGCGGGCTGTCAAAGTTCTCCGTGGATAGCTCTTTTGCTGGGATTGCCTTGTGCGAGCACCGCAAGCTTTTATCGACCTGTTCCACAAAGGCCGGGTCATAAATGATTATTCCGTGCTCCGGCACCGTGTCCTTGAATTTCTGATAGGCCGCGAGCGAGAGCGCGATGAAGTAATCGGGAGACTCGCAGATCGGACTGTCAATGATTTCCCTCGATAGGACCACCTGACTTCGCACATATCCGCCGCGCATCTCCGTGCCGTGGCTCTTGAGCATGGACACATGAAGACCTTGCTTGACGCCGGCTTCCCCGATTATCTGGCCCAGCCGGACGACGCCCTGACCTCCGAATCCGCTGGCGAGAATTTCAATCCGTTCCTTCACGTTCGTGCCTCCCGTGAATTTCTGCCACTTTCTCGCGCATCAATTGGGAGAATTCAGGCCGAGAGTTGCTCGCGTCATGATAAACGCCGGTTCGCCACAGGGTATCTTCTTTTTCCTTGCCCAGCGGAGCTGAACGGTCTTTAATCCATTTGAAGATGGTGACGGGTTTTCTCGTGCCGAGTGCGGTGTTTGCGAAATTGGTGGTGCAAGGATACACGACGTGCACGAGCGAAAACCCGTTGTTCTGAAGCGCCTTCTTGAGCGTCCCGACAAGCACTGCCCCGTCCATGCTCACGTGGCGCGCGAGAAACGTGGCGCCTGCTTCCCGCAGAATCGCGAGTACGTCCCTGCCCGATTGGACCCAGTTCGGCTCGAACATGCCGTAGGGGCTGCTGTCGGTGACCACGCCTTCGGGGGTTGTCCAGCCGTATTGGCCGCCCGTTGATTGATAGCCCAGGTTATCGCACACCATGACAGTCATTTGCGTGTTGGTCCTGACCGCATGAAGCAAATGATTGAAGCCGATGCCGAATGCATCGCCGTCTCCGACGCTTAAAACGAGCTTCTTCTCCGGAGGCAGCGCAAGCCTGAGTCCGCGCGCGATGGCATACACGCGGCCATGCGTGCCGGCGAAGCTATCGCCTTTCCACGTCGCATACGTCTGTCTGCCCGCGCAGCCGATCGACGTGCCCCAGATGATGTCGTTGATGCCAAAACCGACTTCGTCAATCGCTTTCACCAGCGCCTTGTGACACTGGCCGAGGCCGCAGCCGGAGCACGCCGTGCTCGGTATCTTCCGCGAGCGCAGATATTTCGTGGACAAATAATCCATCTACCACGCCTCCGTTTCCCAGCCGCGGCGTTCGAGGGGCTTGCCTTCGAGGAGTCTGTCGAATGTCTCTTGCAGTTCGGCCACGGTGGGCAGCTCGCCACATTTGCCGAGAAAGTGTACTGCGCTCTCGCATGGGACTGTGCGCCGCACTTCCCGAACCATCTGCCCGTCATAGTTCAGCTCGACAGTAAGATAGATGGCCTTCTTCTGAAACAGTTCATCGGGAAACGGCCAAAGCGTGATTGGCCGTATCATGCCGATTTTCTTGCCGAGCTGCCGCGCCTGCTTCACCGCAGTCTTTACCACGCGTGACGGCGTTCCATACGCGACCACGATGATGTCCGGGTTGTCATCGAGGAACAAGGTCTCATATCGCGAGAAGATGTCGCGATGATTCCGTATCTTGTAGATGAGGCGATATGCATGCTTGTGCTGTGCCTCGACGGTCTCGATATCGTAGCCTTCCTCTGTCGGCGTCCAGTCGGAGCAGAGCGCGCCGGTGTTCTTTCCCATGACGACGGGCGGGATATCAATCTCGTCGGTCGGCGGATAGAAGATGGGGCCCGGATTCACCCTTCTCTCGGCGAACCTGAGGCCCATTGCCTGCTTCTCTTGTTCGGTTTCCGGGATGCTGATGTCTTCCCAGCCGTCCGTGATAAGTTGGTCGGCCAGAATGGTCACGGGAGTCCTGAACCGCTCGGAAAGATAGAACGCCTCGATAGTGAGCTGGAATGCTTCCTGCGCCGTGTTGGGCGCGAGCACAATCGTCTCGAAGTTACCGCCCTGCGTGACGTATCGGCTCAAATAGAACTCGCCTTGCCCCGGCGCACCGGTGATTCCGCTGACCGGCCCCACTCGCTGTGAGTTGAGCACCACGAGTGGTATCTCGCAGCCGATGGCCCAGCCGTATGGGTCGGCATAGAGGATGAAGCCCGGCCCGGAGGTCGCCGTCATCGCCTTCATGCCACCGAGCGCGGCTCCGATGGCCATGTGCATTGCCGCCGTCTCGTCTTCTGCCTGAACATAATATCCGCCCACACGCGGCAGGAGCCTTGACATGGACTCGGCTATCTCGGTGGCCGGCGTAATCGGGTAGCCGGCGAACGCTCGACATCCCGCCATGATTGCCGCCTGGGCCACTGCAAAATTGCCGGTTTCCAGATATCGTTTCATCAAGAATCCCTCATGACCCGAATCTCATCTTGAGCGCAGGGAAGGACCACATGTTTCGGACTTTTTTAAGAAACTGCGTCCTGTCAGTCATTGCGAGCGAAGGGCCACAGGCCCGAGGGTCGCAGGCCCGAGGGTCGCGGACCCGAGCGAAGCAATCTCCTCGGCACATAAAGGTTTGGGCGGAGATTGCTTCGTCATCCCGCAAAGCGCGGGGTGACTCGCAATGACAATCACAGTCGTGCGTTGTGCCTCGGCGCAGCCGGACCGCGCGCAACTCGCACGGCCATGCATCCCTACCCCTTCTCGCTCACCTCTATCGAGAAATCCGGACACGCATAGAAGCACAGCATGCAGCCGATGCACTTATCCTTGCGCGCGGCAAGAATGGGCTTGTATCCGCGCTTATTGAACTCGCCTGCCGATTCGAAAACGTCGAGACCGCACACCTCGACACAGTAGCCGCATTCTTTGCAGGCCTCGCTGTCAACCTGCACCTCAAACTGTCTGGCATCACAGCTTATACATCGTTCCGCTTCCTTGACGGCGAGTTTCGCCGGCACATCAAGCTCGACCGGCCGGAAACCGCGCTTGCGGTCCGCGAGCGGTATGCACGGAACCGCTATGCGGCGCTCCTCATCGGCTCCGTAGTCCATCACGACTACTTCTTCTTCCGGAGGGGCAAGCTCCTGGTCGATTCGCCCCGTCCCGCCCAAGAACATGTCGATGGAAGACGCAACTCTTCTTCCGTCCGCGATTGCCTCGATGATGGATGCCGGCCCGCTCACCACATCGCCGCCTGCGAACAGGCCCGGCCGTTCGGTGGCGAGGGTCTCGCTATTTACCTTCACTAGATTGTCTTTTGAGAGCGGCGCGCCGATAGAGGGCGATACGTCGGCTATCTGCCCGATAGCGACAATCACCGTATCGAATTGCATTCGGAATTCGCTGTCTGGAACGGGAATGGGAATTCGGCGCCCACTTGCATCTGGCTTGCCGAGGTTCATGCGAACAGCGGTCACCTCCAGCGCGCCATCGCGCTGGTCAATCCGTGTCGGCATTGCGAGATATTCGATCATGACGCCTTCCACGACGGCGGCTCCCGCTTCTTCCTCGTATGCGGGCATCTCGGCGCGCGAGCGGCGATACAGGATTGTCACCTCATCGGCTCCGAGACGAATCGCGCATCGCGCCGCGTCAACTGCCGTGTTCCCGCCGCCAACGACTGCTATGCGTTTGCCGATGCCGGGCGCTTTCTTCTGGTTTACTGCTCGCAGGAACGAGATGCCGTCCAGAACGTCCGCGAGGTTTTCACCCTGGATGCCCAGCTTTCTCCCCTGATGCGCGCCACATGCGAGATAAACGGCATGGTACCCCTGCCGGAAAAGCTCATCAACCGAGTCGACTCGCTTGTTTGTCTTTATCTCGACGCCGACTTCCTTGAGATAACCGATTTCCTTTTCGAGCGCCTCTCTTGGCAGACGATACTCGGGGATGCCCACGCGCATCATTCCGCCGGGCTGGTCAAGCGCTTCGAGCACCGTCACCGCGTGGCCGAGCGTCGCGAGATAATAGGCGGCAGTCAAACCGCTCGGGCCTGAACCAATGATAGCAATCCGCTTTCCCGTGGCGGGCGCAATTGTCAGATTCTTTTTCCAGAGTTCGCCGCCTCTTTCGGCAGCGGCTCGTTTCAGCGTTCGGATGGCTATCGGGTCGCCGAACTGCCGATTGCCGCACTTCGTCTCGCACGGACTATAGCACGCACATCCGCAAATGGAAGGGAAGGGGATTCGCTCGCGGATGACGGCCAGCGCTTCATCGAATTTGCCTTCCCGGATGCGACGGATGTATCGCGGCACATCGATTCCTGCCGGACATGCCTCCCTGCACGGCGCGACACCTAGGTGCTCCCTCGAAACGCATTTCTCTCTCATGTGCTCTGTGCTACTTTTGTTTGATTTCACGAATCGGCGCTGCGATTTTTCTTCACCACAAAGGCACGAAGACACCAAGATTGAAGAGAGGCCAAAATTCTCTTTGTGACTTTGCCTTGGTGGTGAAGATTCCTCTTTAATCCGCGATTTCGGTCAATGGTTCAGTTACATCTACGCCAAACCGTGTCACCAAAACTTTCGCAAATCGGTTCAGCGCCGGGATTTTTCAGCAAGAAGGGCGGGACTTCATTCCAGCCATGCCGGAGGACTTCAGGGCAGCTCGCTCGGGTTCACTCGCATCCCGATGCGCCCTTGCCCATTCTCAACCGCGTGTTCCCTCGCAACTCCCACTATTGCACATCTCACCCTGCATCATTCCATCAGCAAGCAGTATATATGATTTGTCAAAGTATTATCAAACGGAGCCCACCACATTCCACTCTGCGCGTTTCCGGTAACGCGCTTCAGACGAATTCTCTTTGCACAACTGATCTTCTTCCTCCTGAAACTCATCACGGTACCATAGTGCAAGGTTGAAAACGGACTTTTCACTGTCTCAGAGTGATGTTTGAGCGATCGGATGGGCGAAATGCTTTCAGAGAGCTGGAAAAGTGAAGGTCTGAACACAAGAGTCCGGATTCTTATTGTCGAGATATTTTTCCGTAACCTTCTGTCGAGGTTTCCCTGTCTGTGTCTGTCATCATATGCGCCTCATCAACACTATAGAAAAGGGCCGACCCTCCGAAAAAGGCCGGCCCCTTTGCTATTCGCATAACTACCGACTGATTATGTTGAATTCGACACGTCTGTTTTGCGCTCTTCCCTCAGGTGTATCGTTTGAGGCTACGGGATTCGACTCGCCCATGCCTTTGGCACTCAGCCTGTCAGCGCCAACGCCCTTGGAAAGGAGGTAATCCATCACGGCCTGGGCCCGTTTCTCCGACAGCGTTTGGTTATATGCATCTGAACCGGCGCTGTCGGTGTGACCGCGGATTTCCACTTTCATCGTCGGATTAAGGTTCAGCACACGAACCGCATTGTCCAAGCCAGCATAATATTCGGGCTTGATGTCCCACTTGTCGTAGTCAAACTTGAGGTCTCTTATAATCCAGCAACCCGCGGCATCGACTGTGACTCCTTTTGGCGTATCGGGGCACTTGTCCAGATAATCGGGAACTCCGTCGCCGTCACTGTCAAGCGGGCAGCCATCCTTGTCGACCTTTACTCCCTTTGGTGTATCGGGACACTTGTCGAGGTAGTCGGCCACTCCGTCGCCATCGCTGTCAAGCGGACAGCCATCTTTGTCGACCTTTACTCCCTTTGGTGTATCGGGACACTTGTCGAGGTTATCCGGCACGCCATCACCGTCGCTGTCGAGCGGCGGCGCCATCTTCTCCTCACCTGCATAGAAGATAACGCCTCTGTTTCCCGTTCCTTCAAGAGATCCCGCCTCCGGGCCAATCTTAGAGGGCATCCACCAGTGCCCGCTGGCATGCCGTTCTACCCCTTTCCATGATCCAGGCGGCGGATACTGTGGCCACGGGTCTTCCTTAGCCCACTTTCCCGTGGCGCAGCCGAACTGAATGGCCAGTGACACAATCCCTAATCCAACGACTACTCTCCTCAGCATATACGTCCCCCTTTCCTTTTAAGACAAATGTGGAAAATAGTGAAATCCCACCAAGAGAGGCGTACGGAATCGACCTTCAAATATCCCGCACCACAATTCCCCTCTTTGGAGAACAAACGACTTTTGTTGACGGTTGTGGATGCGCTTTTTTAAGGATTGCTATGCATGAAGACAACAACTCGTCCACCTTGGGCTGTCACGTGCCACTGAAGTATATACCACAAAAAGAACCATATCGTCAACAAGCGCCCGGTTACCATTTATGAATATGGGGTATTAAGAATAAACACTTGACTCTCTAACAGAGATATTCAAGAGGTCGGATGGCTGAAAACTGCACTCTCGCATAGGGCAACTTTGGCCCTCATGTTCGTCGCTTGATGATGTCAATGGCCTCTTCGACCGAGTCGGTGAGGTGAACAAGGTTGAGGTCAGAGGCCTGTATGGTTCCCTCGGCGACAAGGGTACTGCGAATTGCATCTCTGAGGGGTCTCCAGAATTTCTTTCCCATTGCCACGACGGGGAAGGACTCGATCTTGTCGGTCTGCATCAAGGTCAGTGTCTCGAAGGCCTCGTCGAGCGTGCCGAACCCGCCGGGCATAAGTACGAACGCGCGCGAGTATTTCACAAGCATGACCTTCCGCACGAAGAAATGCTCGAACTCGACGAACCGGTCGAGGTATGGATTGAGTTTCTGCTCCGCAGGAAGCTCGATATTACACCCGATGCTGAGTCCTCTGGCTTCTTTGGCGCCGCGGTTGGCCGCTTCCATAACGCCGGGGCCGCCGCCGGTCATGACGGTGAATCCCTCTTGTGCCAGCCTTTTTCCGAGCTGCCGCGCGAGCTTATAGTAAGGATTCTTGGAGGTGAATCGCGCTGACCCAAAAACCGTCACACACTGGCCGATGGTTCCCAGCGCCTGAAAACCGCGCACAAATTCCAGGAAAATTCTTGCGGCGCTCGCCAATTCCTCTGGGCGCTTGCGGCTTCCCTTGAGGAATTCCTTATCGTCTCTGCCGTGAGATGCAAGCCAGTCGGACGAATTTCCCTTTGGACGGTTGGACTTCGGCATTCCTTTCACCTCGTTTGTATAGTGGGTCTTGAATTACAGCTTAAACAGACTATTGCATTTTGCTCAAAGCGACATATAGTAAGGGGAATTCGCATCTATAAATCCCCCTTTCTCAAAGGGGAAAGAGGCTGTCCTGTGATTGTGTAGGTGCGAATTCATTCGCAAACACATTGTGGAAATAGCCCGGAAAGGCATGCGAATAAGTTCGCACCTACAGGAACTCGCGGCAAATCACCCAATTACGGAACAGTCTCAAGAGGGGGATTTCATCAGCAACTCCTTTAACTCTTCGACCGAACGAGCGCAATAGGTAGGATTCGCATTCCGGATTTCCTCGAGAGAACCGTAACCGTAGGTGACCGCGATGGAATCGATGCCGCTGCTGTGGGCTGCGATGACGTCGTGTTTGCGGTCACCGACCATGACCGCCTTCTGCTTCGGGGTAACCTTCGATTGTGACAGTGCGCGGCGAACGATCTCAGTCTTTGAGGTCCCGTCTGTGTCGAGGTCGCCCCCAACAACCGAGACGAAATAGTCAAGAAGCTTGAGATACTTCAGGACGTTCTCCGCAAACACGGTCGCCTTCACCGTGGCAATTATCAGCCTCTTTCCCTGAGCGTTCAATTCCTCGAGCAGCTCGGGTATTCCCGGGTAGGCCGCATTCGTCTGAATCCCGACATCGGCATAGTGTTTTCGATACAGTTCGATACCGCGGCGCGCCTGTGTCGCGTCGAGCGAATAATGCTTCCGGAAACTCTCAATTAGGGGAACGCCGATGAATGAGACGAGCTTATCGACGTTTGACTCGCGGATACCCAATTCGGAAAGCGCATGCTGGATGGACTCAATTATTCCGTCTTTCGAATCCGTGAGTGTGCCGTCGAGGTCAAACAATATCACGTCATACATTATCAGATACCTCTGCTGGACAAGAGTGTTCAGAAGCTCCGGACCGATGGTCTCTCAACCACGACTTCTAGCTGAACTATTTCTGGCGTCTCGCCTCTGGATTCCGCTCTGTGGCATCAACCGAGGATGAACTCCCTTATGGCAGAGAAATAGATGTCTTGCCCCCAATAGAGCAGGTCGTTATGGCCCGCATCCGAAATGATAACCAGCCGTTTATGCTCCGCGCCGCTGCTCTCGTACAGAGTCCTGCCATTGTCAACGGGGATAATCTGGTCCTCCTCCCCGTGAATGATGAGCGTGGGAACGTTCACCTGCTGTATTTTCCGCACATTATCGAACCCGTCGGTTCCTCCCTGCAATTGCATCGGCAGCGGACCGCCCAGTCGTTCGATGAGACCACGCGCGGATGCGAATCCGCTTTCGATGATAAGCCCGCTGATCTTATCGCCCACGTGCGCGGCTATCTCAAGCGCCGCTGCACTACCGAGCGACCGTCCCATAACGAACAGGCGTGAATCATCGAGACCGCGGTCCGACAAGACTTCATGCAGGTTATGGAACGTTGCCATTGCATCGTCGAGCAGCGCCGAAGCCGTGGGAGTTTCATCGCTCTTGCCGTAGCCGCGATAATCAACGACCAGCAGCGAGACGCCCATTCGGGTATAGAGCGGAGCAATGGTGTCATAGTCAGAGGCGATTTCGCCGTTCCCATGGAAGAGCAGCACGATGGGTGAATCCTTGTGGGCAATGTGCAGCCGCCCACCCAGACGAATGCCGTCTGCGACGTGAAAGAAAACGTCGCGGTCATCAGTCCGCCCGGGAGGAAAATCGCGCCTCGGATAGAATAAGAACCTCAGCACGAAAGCCTGATCAAGCAGACTGCAGTCGGAACGGGACACTCATACCTCCCCTGCATTCATTTATTATCTTGGAAACAGTTCAGCGCGGCTCGCGAAGTTTGTGCCCCCCATAAAAGAGTCTCCTCCACGCTATTCCTTAAGCTCGAATACCAGATCGCACATATCATCACCGCCGGATAAGTATTCCGTATGCGTGTGAATCAGGTTTGGATGAATGGCTTCGCAGAGACCTCTGAAGGCGGGTCCGCTGATCAGGTCTCGACATTTGTCCGGCGACAGGAACCGTGCAAACGGACAATGTTTTTCAATCCGCACGCTTCGTTGGGGGGTCATCTCGGTAATGTCCCCAAGCGGATGGGTCAGGTTGTGCATATAAGTTGCAGCCTTGATTGCCGCCGTGGCGTCTCTCTCCTGAATCCCCAAAGCTCTCAGCGTTCTCTTCGCCTCATGGTCGCGCACATATGTGCGAACGACATCGCCGGAGTTCTCCATTTCGGTTGGAATGAACCTTCTCATTGCGTATCTGAGGAAAAGATAGGGGATGAGTACGAGTCGTCTGATATGAACGCTGAGCTTTTCCCGCATTGGTATCACGTAGCATGAATTTCTGAGCAAGGTCCTCTCCGACATGGTAGCCTCCTTCATCCATGCTTTTTGACAGGAATGACTTCTTTGCCCTCAATTCCAAGGGGAAATCCGCGGTGGATTCTTGCTGAAACTCGATCAAGCGCGTCTGTCACTCCGGAAAACTATATCAGAAAGCAGTCGAATTTTCACAAGAGCACAAGGGGTAAGAGGCCGTCGGCTCCTCATAATGACAATTCTCATTGTTTCGCCCGTGCTTGACCGAATGGTTCCGGGTTCCGCCCTGAGAGGTTCGGGTCTGATCCGCTTTGTCTTTCTGCCGAATTCCTGATATGATTTTTCAGCGTCCGCATGCGGGACGAACAGAGACGCGTCATCCCAGCCAGGTTTCTGCCACACGGGCTATTCCTTCACGCCGTCGAGAGAGGAGAAACCATCCGATGAGAGCCAACATCTTGAGCGAGATAGCCGACAGCGTTGTATCCGGAAGCTATGAGAAAACCGTGGAACTGTGCGAGCAGGCCATGCAGAAAGGATGCAACAGCGCGGACGTCGTTGTAAAAGGTCTCTCGGCAGGGATGAGCCAGAGCGGCAAGCGCTATGGCAGGAGGGGAATGTTCCTCGATTCCATCCTGTGGAGCGCTGCGGCCTTTCAGATGGGGCTCGCGTGTGTTTCGTCCGACGCTCAGGCAGAGCGCATGCAGCCGGTCGGAACGGCTGTGCTCGGCGTGATGGACGGCCCGTGGACAATCGGGAAAGACATTGTCACCGCCGTATTGAAGGCAAGCAATTTCGAGGTGGTCGATGCCGGGTCCGACGTTTCGCCTTCAGCGATTGCGGAAGCAGTGAAAAGGCACAGCGCAGATGTCGCGGCCGTGGGCCTTTATCTCTCCTACCGGGCGGAACAAGTGGGCCAGCTCGAGAAGGAACTGTTCAGGCTGGGCTGTCGGCATAGGACGAAGCTCGTTGTCAGCGGCCCATCAGCAAGCAGGAGAATCGCTGAACAGTTCGGGGCGGATGCCTACGCGAGGACTGCGGAGGAGGTCGTCACGCTCGCAAAGAAAGCAATTGCCGACCGAAGGTCGGAAATGACGTCGCGCGAACGAGTGATGACCGCATTGCGGCATAAGGAACCCGACAGGGTGCCGCTTGTCCCCTTTGCGATGACGTTTTCCGCGAAGTTCGCGAGCATCCCGTTCAAATCGTACGTATCCAATGCGGAAGCGCTCGCCGAAGCCGAGGTGAAGACGGCGCGCGCGTTCGGGTGGGATGCCGCCATCGTGTCCACGGACGTCGGCGCGTACGCAAGCGCGTTCGACGCGGACGTGGTCATGCCTGAGGATGATGTTCCCCGACTGGTCGGACCCGCGATACGGCTCGAGTGTGCGCGCGAGGATTTCGAGAAGCTTGACAGCCCTGAGAGCTATCTCCACCGGGGCCGCGTGGGTGAGATGATACGGGCTGTCGGTCTGATAAAGAAGGAAGTCGGCGATGAACTCGCGGTCATCGGCTGGACGGAAGGGCCGTTCCAGGGGACGATGCTGCTGTTCGGCGCAGACCCGCGGGCGCTCTTTCTCACGAAACAAGACCCCGGCCTGCTCAAAGATATCATTCGATGGTACGGCGAATTCGAGCTCGCGGTGGCGAAAGCCATGATAGACGCAGGCGCCGACATTATCGGCGCAGGCGAATCTGTCGGCTATTTCATGTCACCGGAGACGTTCCTCGAATATGTGTATCCGTTCGAAAAACAGACATTCAAAAGAATACGCGAATACGGCGCGCCCGTACTCATTCACTGCTGCGGATATGTGCCCCAGTGCATCGGGTTCGCGCCGGAAGTGAACCCGGGCGGAGCCATACAGTTCGACTACCAGGTGAATCTCGCAAGGGCGAAAAAGCAGATAGGGAAGAAAATCACGATAATGGGGAATCTCGATTGCAATCGGCTGCTCCACCTCGGGTCGGAGAACGATGTCGAGCGCGCGTGCAAGAGAGCCATCGAGCAGGCTGCTGCCGGCGGCGGCTTCTGGCTCAGCGGCGGATGCGAGATTCCACGGGATATGCCGTATTCGAACATGCGCGCGATGCTTGGCGCAATCAAGAAATACGGCCGGTATCCGATGACCCTAAAGAAATCGGCGCCTCGCGGCAAAACTCGAAAAGCATGATTTTCGAGACACGTCGGAGAGGCCTAGGGCTCGCATTGCAGAGACCATCGGCAATCAATAGTCGTGCGTGCCCACGGTCACCAGCACCTTGAACATCTCGGGAATTTTCGCCTTGATTCCTTCGAGGTTCATCGGGCAGTTCATGACCGCCGTCGCCTTCTTGACGCAGGTGCCGAAATAAATCTCGTCCACCGTCTCGCCCAACTTTTCAAGAACCTGCATCTGGAGCTGCAGCTTCGGGAGCACCAGCCCCGGACAATCGCCGCAGCTCGTCTTGAAGACGACCTTGACGTCGCCCTTTCCTTCGAACGCGAACGCGTTATCGTTCACAGCCTTGTAACACTTGGCACAGCCGACACAGCTCTGGTCCTGAATCCTCTTGCAGTAGATAATACCAATCTTGCTGGCCATGAAAGCACCTCCTGGAATGTTTTATTGCCCGCACCCACTTGAGTTTACATAAAAGAAGAATGTTGCTCAGCGCTCTGCCCTCAGCGGCGCTGCAGAACGTTACGTAAGACCATAATACCTGCTATCGGTTGCGATTTCAAGGGATTGGAGTGTGCCCTCTCAGGGGAAGATTCACACCTTGACATCACCTGGCAGGGTTGTTAATCTATGCGAGAAAGTGGCCGGCATGTACTGTTCGCGGCCACATGGAGAAGCGCGGTGTTGAATTTCGGAAAATTGCTGGCCTTCTTTTTGAGCGCGGTCCTCCTGTTCAACGACCTCGGGTGCGGGAAGCAAAAGGAGGAAGGCGTTACGATAAGCTTTCTCGATACCGAAGACAAGAATGGGGCCTGGGCTGAGGTTATCGCTACGTTTGAAGCGATGAATCCGGGTAGCAAGGTGCGTCTCATCGAAGGACCGGCCTCGACCGACACCCGCGAGAGCCAGTATGCCACGAGCCTGCTTGCGAGGGATTCCACCTACGATTTGATTTATCTCGACGTTGTCTGGGTTCCGAAGTTTTCGGCCAACGGATGGCTTGTGCCGTTGGACGAATACTTTCCGCCGGCACTGCAGGAGGAGTTCCTGCCGGGCGACATCCAGGCCTCGACATATGCGGGCCATATCTGGCGCATTCCTATTCGCTCGAACGGCGGAATGCTTTACTACCGCAAGGATTTGCTGGAATCGGCGAACCTGGAGCCGCCGAGGACTTTCGAGGAACTGGTTGACATATCGCAGAAACTTCAGAACCCTCCTGATGTATGGGGCTTCGTTTTTCAAGGAAAGCAGTATGAAGGGCTGACATGCGTGTTTCTGGAAATCCTGCGAGGTTTTGGAGGCGACGTGCTCTCGCCTGACGGCCGGTGCGTTTTCGACAGCCCTGAGTCGGTGGCGACGCTCACGTGGATGCGCGATGCCATCTTTCAGGAAAGGATTGTGCCGGAAGCCGTGCGAACCTATGAGGAAAACGAAAGCCTGGTCTCGTTTCTTTCCGGCAAGAGCATTTTCATGCGCAACTGGCCGTATGCATGGAAAGTATGCAATGAGGAGGGTTCAGAGATTGGTGGGAAGGTCGGCATCATCCCTATGCCGCACGTGCCGGACCAATCATCCTCCTCGACGTCCGGCGGATGGGGTTTTGGAGTCTCACAGTTTTCAAGACACAAAGATGAGGCGTTGAAGTTTGCGTTCCACGCGGCACGTCCCGAATCGCTCAAGGTCTTTGCCCGAAAGCAAGGGGGAGCGCCTTCGAGGAAATCACTTTACAAAGATTCGGAACTCGTTGCCCTCTTTCCGCACTATCCGGAACTTTACGAGGTGCTCATCCATGCTCAGCCCCGGCCCGTGCATCCGCGATACGCAGAGATGAGCGACGTGCTTCAGCGGCACGTGAGCGCGGTATTAACGGACACGGAAACTCCCGAAGGGGCCGTGCGCGAAGCAGCCGGAGAAATCAACGAGATATTGGCGAGAAGTTCCTAGTGTCGAACGCCCATGAGGAGTGCCGTGATACGGTCTCACACTGGCAGCTATCCTTCCGACACCGCCTTTCACATCGCCATTCTCATTCCTGCCATTCTTCTCTGTGCATTCACCCTTATCTATCCGGCCTTGCTCGCACTTCACACATCTCTTGCGGGGCCGGGTGGAACGGTTAGCCTGAACTATTACTCGCGGGTAGTGACGGACAAGCTCTTCCTCGCAAGCTTGACGCGCACGATCATATTCGCAGCTATCGCCGTCTTTCTCGAATTCGTCCTCGGCTTCGCGATGGCGCTCCTCATGGTCATGCCATTACGAGGCCGAAGTTTTTTCCGCACCTCGCTTCTCGTGCCGTGGGTGCTTCCACCCGCAGTGATAGGCCTGGCGTGGCGCTGGATTTTCTATGAGGATTACGGCATCGTGAACGACCTGATTCTGCGGATGGGAATCGCGGAATCTCCGATACCGTTCCTGAGGCAGCCTCATTGGGCCTTCGCCACGGTTGTATTCACGGACATGTGGAAGACGGCGCCGTTTGTCGCAATCATACTCCTGGCCGGATTATCGGTGATACCGCAAGAACTCTATGAGGCTGCCGCGATAGACGGCGCAGGCCGCGTTCGGAGGTTCTCCCTGATTACACTTCCCATGCTGACACCGTATATTCTCACAGCTCTGTTGTTCCGATCCGTGCATACTCTAGGCATTTTCGACCTCGTCTGGGTGCTCACCGGCGGCGGCCCGAGCAGCAGCACGGAGATGCTCTCGCTCTACATCACGAAACAGACGTTCCGCTTCTTGAATGTGGGCTACGGAGCCGCTCTGTCGGTCACGATGTTCGTCATCACAATCGCCGTGGCCGTAATTTTTTCCTTTCTCTCGCGGAGGAGGTTCTGATGGGAAGAGGAGGGTGCGTCATAGCATATATTCTTCTGACTGCCCTTGCCTTTTTTTCTCTCGCACCGTGCCTTTGGGAAGTGTCCACGTCGCTGAAATCGCTGCAGGAAGTCATGCGCGTTCCGCAGACGCTGTTTCCCGGAGACATAACGACCGAGAACTACACAGAAATATTTCAGCGGCGTCCGTTTGACAGGTACATTCTCAACAGCTTCGTTGTCGCCGCAGCTTCTACCTCAATCGCGCTCATTGCGGGGGCATTCGCCGCCTATTCGGTCTCGCGGATGAGAAGCAAGTGGCGAGCGTGGCTCATGCTTCTTTTCTTATTGCCCGGAATACTTCCCGCCGTCCTGTTTCTCGTGCCCATCTATCGCTTCTTCAGCTCGATTCGGCTGACAAACAGCCTTTTCGGTCTCATTCTCGTGCATGCCGCATTCCACATCAGCATTGTGTTCTGGATTATGGAAAATTTCTTTGAGCGATTCCCGCGCGATTTAGTCGATGCGGCCCGGCTTGACGGCTTCAGTCACATGGGGGCGTTCTTTCGAGTCGTTCTTCCGCTCGCAGCGCCGGTTGCAATCACGGCGGGCCTGCTCGCATTCATATTCTCGTGGAATGAATTCTTGTTCGCGCTCACGCTGGTGACCGATGACTCTCTCCGCGTGGCCACAGTGGGCATTTCTATGCTTTCCGGCGCAAGCGCATATGAGATACCGTGGGGTCAGATTGCCGCCGCGGTCGTCATGACGAGCCTCCCGGTGGTCTTGCTGGTTCTCGCGTTCCAGAGAAAGATCGTGTCGGGACTGACGGCGGGAGCAGTGAAGGAGTGATTGGAACCATTCCTGAAAACCGGAATGTGAATGTATTTCGGAAAGACCGCTGACGATATTGATGTGTCCCGTTGGAGATAAATTACCGTGGCGTCAGTCCGAATAGAGAACGTATCAAAATCATTCGGCCCGCAGAAGCCCGTGCTTCGAGACATTTCCCTCGAGATTCCTGATGGTACGTATTTTACGCTTCTCGGTCCCAGCGGGTGCGGGAAAACGACGCTGCTCAGAATCATCGCCGGATTGGAGAGGCCAGATACCGGAAGCATTGTCATCGGAGGGAAGGACGTCACGCGAGTCCCGCCAGCCAAGCGCGATATTTCGATGGTATTTCAGAGTTATGCGCTCTACCCTCACATGACCGTTTTCAAGAACATCGCCACTCCCCTCAGGTTGAGAAGCATGCGTGAGGACGAAGTTGCCCGCCGCGTGCGTGATACGGCAGCGCTCCTCAAAATCACCGACCTTCTGGACAAGAGACCGAAGGTGCTTTCGGGCGGCGAACGCCAACGTGTCGCGCTCGCGCGTGCGCTGGTGCGAGAGCCGAAGGTGTTTCTCATGGACGAGCCGCTCTCGAACCTGGACGCGCTCTTGCGCGAGCAAACACGTACGGAGCTGAAGATACTCTTCTCGCGCGTTGGCGCCACTGTCATTCATGTGACGCACGACCAGGTGGAAGCCATGGCGCTCTCGGATTTCATCGCCGTTCTGCACGACGGACGCATACAGCAGGCAGGGCCACCATCCGATATATACGAGTCGCCGTCAAACGAATTCGTGGCCGGTTTCGTGGGAAGTCCGCGAATGAATTTCTTGCCTGTGCGGGTGGTCTCCGGAAGCCTGGTCTTCTCAAGCGGCAGGTCAATCCCCATTCCCGGAAGATTCACGCAGGATTTGACCTCTCTGCCAAATGCGGCGCTGCTCGGCTTTCGGCCGGAAGATGCGGAATTCGATGGAGGGGGTATCCCTTTTTCGGGTGAGGTGCTGGCGGTTGAAACACTCGGAGCTCAGTCGGTCCTCCTGATGAGAACACCCGAAGGCGAAGCGAAGATTATTGCGCCTTCCGGCGCCACGAAACGGTCGGAGACCGTTTCCTTTTCCGTTCCGGAAAAAAAGGTCAGGCTGTTCTCTCGGCCCGGCGGAGAATCATGGATGGTTTCGGCCAGGAACGGTAAAATCGGCGGACTTTTGAATGGAAATGCTTTGCCTTGAAATCGCGGCGCCCGCACACTATAATTACGTCAAGGCTGGTTCGGGATTTCGTTTCAGTGGATGGCGAGAATCAACATGAGTGGAGGCTCGAAAAGAAATCAGGCGTTATGTTGACGAGGTGAGTCCAATTCGAGAAAAAGGAGGAACCTATGGCTGCCGAAGTATTACCAGTGGACCAGATCAAGAAACGAGTCGGACAGGACATCGGAGTAAGCGACTGGCTCCAGGTGGACCAGAAGCGTATCAACGCCTTCGCCGATTGCACCGGAGACCACCAATGGATTCACGTGGACGAGGAAGCGGCGAAGAGCGGCCCGTTCGGGAAGACAATTGCTCACGGATACCTCACGCTTTCCCTGCTCCCGTATTTCTCCTCCGGCATATCCATCATTCCGGAAGGGACCATGATGGCGATAAACTACGGGATGAACAAGCTCAGGTTCATCACTCCGGTAGCGGTCAACAAGAAGATACGCGACCGCGTAACGCTCAGCAACATCGAGGAAAAGGGCGGCGGCAGATACCTTGTGAGCACTACGCACACCATTGAAATCGAGGGCGAAGCGAAGCCAGCCTGTGTCGCCGAGACATTGACCATGTTCTTCACGCAGTAAATTAGCTTCCCTGCGCGGATGATAATCACCATCAGGAAATATGAATCTGTCCTGCGATTCGAAACATTGAAGGATATGTTCGTAGGGGCGAACCTCGTGTTCGCCCGCGGGCGCAATAAATTGTCCCCCACCAGAAACGGGGATTTTTGGCGCTGTAGGGGCACGGTTCGCGCCGTGCCCGTATAGCCCCAAAATTCCCCCTGCGGTCAGAACATCGTATCAAACAAAAGGAGGCTGTGTATGAGCAAGAACATGCTTCGGTCTTTGTGTTGTGTCATTATTGCGGGACTCATATTCACAAGTCTCGCCGCCTGTTCAAAGGTCAACCAAGCCAACTTCGACAAGGTCCAAACGGACATGTCGGAAGACGAGGTTACCAAGATACTGGGTTCGCCCACCGAATCTTCCGGCGTCAATATCGCGGGATTTTCGGGGAACACTTCCGTGTGGCAAAAGGGAGATATCACCATTTCCATCCAGTTTCTGAATGGAAAAGTCGTCGCGAAGACCATGACCAAAGGCAAGCCGGCATAGTAAAGCAACCACAGGCAACACTGCGGACCTCCAGTTTCAATCCATGCACTCCGCGCGGGATGTGACGCAAGAACGACGCGCAGCATCACAGCGTTTTTCTTTAGATCCGCTTTTAACTGCAGTTCCATCGGTCTTCACGCTTGGTTTCTCCCTCATCCCACATTGTCTGAGGCTTTATTGTGCCTGAGCAGTAGGTCCTCGACTTTCTTCAACGTCGGAATATCCGCCCAGCCGTTCATGCCGGAGCACATGAGCGCTGCGGCAGCGTTTGCGAAGCGTGCCGTTCGCCGAATCGGCCAGCCGTTCAGATGGCCATACAGATACGCGCCCTTGTAGACGCCGCCCGCGCCGGTCGTGTCGGCCACATCAACCCGAAATCCCGGAACATGCACAGTCTCCTTGGGCGTCACAACAATGCTGCCTTCTTTTCCGCAGGTGGCGCCGACCACATCCAGATGGTATTTTTTCAAGATGCGTTCGCCGGCAGCGGCAGGGTCGTCTTCGCCGACAAGCGCCGAAGCGATGTCGTTCGAGGGAATGAAAATGCTGGCCATCTCGAGCAGCTCTTCGAGCCCCGGAAACAATGCATCCGCGTCCACGGATATGGGAATTCCCTTGCTCCTTGCGATCTCGCATGCAGCGCGAACGGCCGGCGTGGAGATGTCAACATGCAGCAACCGGGCGGACTTGATTGCTTCGGGGTCTATGCAGTCGGCGGGAACGCTCAACCCACAGCCGGCATGGAACGCTATCGCGCGCGCTTTCGTCTCGGAGTCGACCATGACAATGGAGAATGCGGAGTTCTCGTCTTTGGCTAATCGAACGGACTTCGTGTCGATTCCCTCGGCGTTCATTCCGTCGAGGATGAGGCGCCCGTATTCGTCATCGCCGAACATCCCCATGTATTGCGTTCTCATGCCGAGGCGTTGGAGCGTCACCAGCGCATTCGCAACGGGGCCTCCATGATGTTTGTGGTAGTCATATGCCAGCACGACTTCCTCGGGCTTGGGAACGCTCGATACCGTGACCTTCAGGTCTATGACGGCAACACCCACTCCGACTACATCAACCGCCATGCTTCCCTCCTTGTCTTCGTGTGTTCCGGGAATACGTTTCTTCTTATTCTTGCAACAGTCTATCTAGCACTTTGATTTCCCCAATATGCTCTCACCTTCAGAAATAGCATTATAACCAGTCACCGCTATCGGCGTAAAGTCATGGTTTTCTTTCCAATAGCCATGGTGCGAGTGAAGTGGACCGAGACCACCTCCCTGGCGCACAGGCGCGCTCTTCGAGAGTCGGCCCGGCGTTCAGCGTTACGGACCGCGAATGCACTGTGTCACTCCATGGGTATCACCTTCACTCACAGCGAGGCGGAGCAAGAGTATAACTATAGTCAGGTAAAGAAGTTATGCAATTATTATTCCTGTGCGAGGGTTGCTGGCTTGACGCAAGCAGAGGCATGTGCTATAATAATGACTGGGCTCCCAGTCATTAATTAATAATGATTAGACCAGAGAAAAAACGGATAACCAGACAGCGACTGATCGAGGCGGCCGCAATCGAGTTTGCCGAGACCGGATACGCCCGCGCAAACGTCTCCACAATATCCGTCAGGGCCGGCTATGCCAAGGGCACGGTGTACAATTACTTTCGCTCGAAGCACGACCTCCTTCTCGCAGTAGTAGAGCATGCGATGAACCTTCTCACTCAAGAGATAAGAACGGAGATAGAAGGAATCGACGACCCAGCCCAGAAACTCAGGCGCGGACTGGAGGTCGATTTCCAGTTCATGGTGCAGAATGAACTGCTGAGCAAGGTGATCATAAGGGAAGGATTTGCGGCTGACCCCGAAAAACAAAAAGAATTCTTTGTCTCGCTCGAGCCGATATCCACTCTTGTTCAAGAGATACTCGAGGAAGGAAAACGACGCAGTCGGTTCCGGCCTGACGTCGATTCCGGCCTGGCTACTTTGGTGGCCCAAGGAATCGTGGGGTATCTGCTGCTTGCCCGCTGGACGCTGGAGGACAACCGTCTGACCCACCATCAACTCGCAGACCTCGCAGTCAAGTGCTTCGTGGAGGGGATTCTTACCCGCTAGTAACTTTTCAGGAATACGCCCGTGTGAGATGAAGCCATGCGGGTGAGGCTTCGGAATTGTTCACACAGGAGTTACCAATGAAGTGGCAGACAAAAGCTTGGGGAAAAGTCTCGAATCTTATGCGTCTCTTAACAATTGTGCGAATACTGCTCCGGGAGGCGTTATCTCTTCGGAGATTCGTTTATTTGAATGAAAAAGTCAGGAGAACATACAAGGCCGTTCCAAAGCGTTTCGTTGATTCACTCATACGGCTTGGCCCGGCATTTGTGAAGTTGGGGCAGGTCCTGAGCACTCGCCCGGATCTGTTGCCGACCGAGTACATTCATGAATTGAAGGTTCTCCACGAGAACGTCCCGCCATTCGCTTTTGCCGAAGTCGAGAGAATTCTTGAAGAGGAATTCCACAAAGAAGTCGGCGACATCTTTGCCTCTTTTGAGGAGGATTCGGTAGCTTCCGCATCGCTGTCGCAAGTTCACCTTGCGCAATTGCTCGACGGCACGCGGGTGGCCGTCAAGGTTCAGCGCCCCGAAATACACAAACAGATAGAAGGGGACTTGCGAATTCTGTATTGGCTGATTAGAGCTTGCAGTCTGCTCTTTCGGGAAACCGCCGCCAACTTGAACCTGCCTGAGGTATTCGAAGAATTCGAGAGATATACTCTCCAAGAGCTGGACTTTTTCCACGAGGGGAGAATACTCGAACGGTTTCGAGAGAACTTCCGGGACTGGCCCAATATCCATTTTCCCGCCGTGTACTGGGATTACACAACTTCCCGGGTGCTGACGATGGAAGCTGTTTCGGGCCTGCGACTGCATGATGTGCCCAGGGTTATGGATTTCCACACGCGGCGGATTCTGAACGAGCGCATCGTCGAGCTCGAAATGAAGATGTTTATCTCTGACGGTTTTTTCCACGCAGACCTTCATCCCGGCAATATCTTCTTCTCTGAAGATGGCACCATACGCATCATTGACGTAGGCATGTATGGAGAATTGACACCGGAATTGCGCGATCGATTCGTCCTTTATTGGCTGCCGATAGTCCGTAAACAGAAAGACCGTGCATTCCATCATATCACGCAAATAGCCCACAGAACGAAGCATGCGGATGAGGAAGCCTATTATCGCAAGTTTTCTGAACTCCTGGACAAATTCTATGCTTCTTCCATTTCGGAAAGGAGTCTGACAAAGACGTTCCTTGAAGTACTTATCGCCGGCGCGGGGCACGGCTTCAAATTCCCCAGTGAACTGCTGCTCCAGGCCAAGGCGCTCACAACCGCGGAGGCGCTCGCGTTCGTCCTGTTCCCGGGCTTCAGGTTCGCCGAGGATGCCCGTCCCATCATCATCAAAGAAGTGGCCAATCGCGCCGCCATGAAGCAAGTGGAAAGACGGTTGGAACGTACATTCCCCGAATGGCTGCTTCTGGGAGAGTTGCCGCCAGGCTCTCCGGTACAGGAGGATAACGATTCCTTCAGAGAGTTGTGGAAGGAAGTGGCGAAGGTCTGGGCTAAGGAATGCGATGACCGCCCGAAGAACGGGAGAGAGATTAAGCATGGAGAATATGCAGTGGAGATTAATGAAGATATTGAACCGGTCTTCAATTTTGTGACACGTCTTGCTCAGTACGCGCATTGGCATCCGACATATACCAAAAGGTCACGGGTTATCCACGTGGACGGTGAATACGTCTTCTTAACACCGGAGGTTGTGGGTTCCGTTTTTCAGATTGACGAAATCGTAGATGGTGTTCGCGTGAGAAGCAACGGAGAGATTGTTGCGTTTGAACGGAACAAACACTTTAAGTGGCGCTCCCCGGTTTCTTTTTTCCCGAGCCTGTACCTCGGAACCTGCTTCACGCTCTCACGGCTTGCTGAGAATAGGACCCTCCTTCACGAGTACTTTTACTATATTGATGACCCGCTGGCGGATTTCTTCTTACAAAGGGAGTTGCTTGCCTCTGAAGATGCCCTTGATTTCCACATTGAAGAGGAACTCTTGGGAGTTAAGGCGATCATTGAGGGAAAACGATACAATCCGGAGGACATCGAATTCCTCTGGAACAATGTTGTTTGTGTTACAAGGATATTCCCTGAGAAATCGGCATATCAGCGGCAGCTCAAGGCTCTATCGCAGACGCGCTCCGCGACCGATAATTCATTCCGGCCAGGAATGTGAACACTCGTTGTGGAACGGGGATATTCAAAAGAATTGTTGGGGGTGCAGAATGAATGATCTTCTTTACAAGCTTATCTATCGATCGCTGCTCAAGAGAGAGGCAAGGCGCAGCATCGTTGGCAGGAACCGTGCTCTCAAGAATGCGGAACGGGGGAAATTCGACCGTGGCGATGTCAACGTAGTACTCGTGAATCTTTGGAGGCATTATGATAAACTCTCACCTGACATACCCAAGGAGCCAACGGTCGGAGCGAGACACAATGTGAGATTTGCGTGTATGACGCTCGCATTCTATACGGCACTACTGGAGGCAGGCATAGAAGAAGACGACGCAAAGGTCTTGATCAATGATACTCTATGGCGGCTCTACAAGAAAGCGGCTTTCCTGCCACGCCTCATCGCGCGCATTCTCACGAGTGACCTTAAGAGGAGGCTCCGCATCTGCGTGAAGACGTTCATGTTCTTCCCGTTCAGCGAACCGGGATACAAATTCGAGATTGTTGCGGACAATAGCAGTGAAAATGCAATAGCAGTCAAATGGACTCGGTGCCCGAAGATAGACTATTTGAGACGGCAAGGTGCAGAGGAACTCTGCTTAGCCTGCCTTTGCAATCTGGACTATCCACTGCTCGAGTACTGGGGCGGACGGTTCGACCGGCCGTGTGTTCAGGCAGTGGAGCATGCACACTATTGTCATATGCGATTCAACATCCGCGAGGAGGGAGCTCGAGATGACGGAATTGGTCAAGACGAAACGCGATGAGAATGTGGTCACGCTGTTGCTGAACCGGCCGGAGGCATTCAACGCACTCAATCACGAGATGATGGAACAGCTAGCCCGCCATGTGACCGGCATCGCAGCAGACGACACGATCCGCGCAGTGGTGCTGACCGGCGAGGGAAAGGCCTTTTGCGCGGGCGGCGACCTCAAGTGGGCTCTGAGTCAGCCCGAAGGGGCGCCCGCAGCTTTTCACAAGCTCGCCGCCCAATTCCATCTGGCTGTGTCAGAGATTCACCGAATGCGCAAGCCGGTCATTGCGGCCATAAACGGCGTGGCGGCGGGCGGCGGATTCTCGCTCGCCCTTGCGTGCGACTTTCGGGTGATGGCCCGGTCTGTCAATCTGAGACAGGCTTACACGTCGGCTGGTCTCTGCATTGACGGCGGGGGCACATTCACGCTTCCCAGAATTGTGGGTGTGGCACGGGCGATGGAAATAGTCGCATTCGATAAGCCCATTTCGTCCGAGCAAGCGCTCGCCTGGGGATTGGTGACAAGAGTCGTCGAGGACGGCCGGGCTGTGGAGGAGGCATGTGCCATGGCGCGGGAACTCGCGGCAGGCGCAATTCATTCCTTTGGCTGGTGCAAGGCGCTCCTGACGGATTCATTCAATTCGGAGTTCGAGGCGCACATTGAACGCGAGAGATTTGCCCTGTCCGAGTGTGCCGCGCATCCGGGCGGTCAGGAGGGGTTGCGCGCGTTTGCGGAGAAGCGAAAGCCAAAGTTCCTGCCATAGTTGACACTGAAACCGGAGCGTGATAAAAAAGAAGCGAAGCAATCTCTGAGTGTGTATCTTCGCTGGTGCCAATGAGATTGCTTCGGTCGCACCCGTTGCTCCCTCGCAATGACGAAACAATTGCTGGTTTCTTAGATGCTGGAAAAGAGCGGGGTTCCGCAAATTGAGAGCCCACCCCAAGAGGGGAAAAGCGAAGACAGTTCTTCATGAGAAGGCCGACAAACCCAAAAACGTTCCTGACTCCTCAGGAATCGGCGCAATTGGCGGAAGCAATTGAACAGGCCGAAGGCCGGACATCGGGCGAGATAAAGGTCGTGTTCGTCAGACACTGCTGGACCGATATCCGCGCCAAAGCCTTCCAGATGTTCAAGAAACTCAATCTCGACAAGACCGAGCAGAAGAATTGTGTGCTGATACTGCTCGTCCTGACCAACCGTGAATTCTTGATCTATGGGGACCAGGGCATACATGAAAAGGTGGGTCAGGATTTCTGGGATGACGTTCGCGACCTGATGCATGCCCGATTCAAAGAAGGAAAGTTCGTGGAAGGTCTTTGCGCGGGCATTGAACGGATTGGTGAGAAGCTGGCGGTATTCTTCCCATATAAGGCAGGCGACAGAGATGAGATTTCAGATGAGATCGCTCACGAGGACTAGCTGCGGCCTCGCTTTTTCTTTGGTCGCAATCCTGTTCTTCGTCGCGGGATTGCAGGCCCAGGAACCAGGAGTGACACTGCCCGACCAGCAGATTGGGTCGACGAATCCTGACGGGAAGGACTATTCACCTTTCCCCGCGCCCGATGCTGGTTATGTGACTGACACAGCGGATTTGCTGACGCTGGACGAGGAAGAGCGTATCGAGCAGTGGCTCTGGCAGACAGAGAGCAGGACGGGAGTCGAGATTATCGTCGTAACCATCGCCTCCATCAGAGACTATCCCGGCGCACCCGCCTCATCGATTGAAGCATTTGCGAAGGGTCTGTTTGACAAATACGGCATCGGCAACATGCCAGAGAACAACGGCGTACTCCTCTTAGTGGCAGTCCGGGACAGAAAAGCACGGATAGAGCTCGGCGCCGGCTACGGCCGCTCTCGGGATGCGGACGCCCTCGCCATCATGAACAAAGAAATCCTGCCTTCATTCCGGCAGGAGGACTACGCGGCCGGAATCACGAACGGCGTAAAAGGCATCATGCTCGAGTTTGCGGGCGTGCGAGCCGGGCTCAACTGGCCGCTTATCATTGTAGCGGCGGCAATCCCGGTGGTCGGCCTTATTGCCGTCAGCCTCTTCCGGAACGGAAAGAGAGGCTGGGGGTGGGTATGCGTTGGGCTCCTGGTTGTGCTGATTCTGGCCCTCTTCTGGATGCTACGCCAGACGCTTCGTCACATGCCCGAGGGCCGAAGCAGCGGTTGGGCCTCAGGCGGATTGGGCGGCTTCGGCGGTGGACACTCAGGCGGTGGCGGCGCGACTGGTTCATGGTGAGGAACACAAGAATGCTCTGTCCAAAATGTCGGAATACGACTCTCAAGCGCGTAACGGTCAAAAAGACCGGCGTCCAGGTCGACCGCTGTTCGCGGTGCAAGGGCGTATGGTTTGACGCGGAAGAACTGGAAGCGGTGCTGCATGTCGCAGCCAAAGAGCTCGCGGTTCCCTCAGATGCCGAAAAGTCAACATCTCTCTCCTGCATGCGATGCAATTCTCCGCTCTTTCGCTTTGAGTATCCGCAGACATATGTTCAGGTCGATATGTGCAAGAAATGTCGGGGCCTGTGGCTCGATTCCGGAGAACTCACCGAGATTAAGGTCGTGCGGCAGTCGTTGCAAGAGAGCGGGGAACTGGAGGAATATGCGCCGGTGCCGGGCGCAAAGGGACAACTCCTGCGCTTCATTGATACCGCAATCGAGGCACTCATGGGGGAGTGAACAGATTTTCCGTGGTTCCGGACTGCAACAATGCGGTGAATTTCGCAACATCTGATATGCGATCTTGCGTGTCACTCTGGAGAAGTTGAAGGATTGTCTGACAGTTTCAGGAGGCGTCTGAGATTTCCGCCGAGTACCTCTTCGAGCACGGTTCTGTCATCTCCTACAGCCGATTTCACCGTGGATACGGGGTCGGGGTCGGCCATATCGAATGGGTAGTCCGTACCCATGAACACGCGCCCTCTCGGCATCATGGTGAGCACGAACCGGAGAATCTCGGGCCGGAACGTTACGCTGTCCACATAGAAATTCTTCAAATAGTGAGAAAATGCGTGCGTGCATTTTTCCCGGGCCTCGGGGCGAACCGATTGCCCGTGTTCGAGGCGGCCCAGCAAGAACGGCAAAGCACCGCCTGCATGAACCAGACAGATTCTCAAGTTTGGATGCCGGTCGAGAACGCCCCCGAAAACCAGTTGGCATGCCGCCATCGTGGAATCCATTGGATAGCCGAGAAAGTTGACGAGGTAATAGTTGCTCATCCGCTCCGATTCGAACGGGACATCGGGATGGATGAAAACCGGCACGTCGAGCAATTCCGCTTGTTCAAAGAACGGAAGAAATTGTTCCTCGTCAAGGCCACGTCCGTTTACATTCGAGGCGATGGCCGCTCCGCTCAGCCCCAGGGTTTGAACTGCGTATTTAAGCTCCTCAACAGCAAGGCCGGCGTCCTGGAGTGGCGCTGATGCCAGTCCCACAAACCGGCCGTGGCTTGTTCGGACGGCCCTCGCAGTGTTCTCATTCACCATTCGCGCCAATTCCGCTCCGGCGGAAGTTTCTGCCCAATAATAGAATCCCGGGGGCGGCGGCCAGATGACACCGATATCTATGCCTGCCGAGCCGAGGTCGGCGATATGCTCTTCGAAATCCGTCATTTTTCGGGCCCACTCAGGCGCTTTTTGAAGATTCACCATGACAGAGGCCTCGCCGACGCCTGCCATGGAGTTCGCTCGTACGGAATCCAGTTGGCTGGCCAGGCTGTGAGCTTCCAAGCACATCAAATGGCGGTGGCCGTCAATTATCCGAGTAGTCATTGGTTTTCGCGATTGCTCCAGATAAAGCTATTGAAGTTGGTCATTTGGTCCTGAGTCTGAGCCACATCTGCTGAATCCTATCGCCGAATATTTCTTCGGGGAATCCGCACGTCTCGAGTTCCTGAAAACCGCATCGCTCGAATAGCTCTCTCATTTCTTCCTTGCCATAATACGCGAAATATCGTGGAAACCCAGCAAACGACCTGGGGTTTTGCTCCAATCCCTCTCCCGTTCCCAATTTGAAGTTGACCGCTAACACTCCATCAAGCTTGAGGGCCCGGGCGAATTCCTCGACTACGCTTTTCGCTCCCGCCTTTGGAACATGGTAAATGCATCCGCTCATCCATATTCCGCCAAAGAAGCCGTCCGCGAATGCGAGCCTGCGCATGTCCATATGACAAAATCTGCCGCCGGGATAGAAAGACTTTGCCTCGGTCAGCATAGTCCTTGATAAGTCGATGCCAATCGCTCTTCCGCTGTTCTTGTCAATCATAACGCAGTGTCGCCCATCCGCACATCCAACATCAAGAACCAAGGGAATCGGCTCATCGATATGGAACAACAATCGCTTTATGTAATTCTCCTCCCATTGGAGCAGGTGAGGTCGGCGCGTCTTCTTGCAGTATTCAGCCGCGATTTTGTCGTAGGTTTCGACCGTCTGTGCGACCACGTCCATGGCTTGGCTTCTCTGCCTGCTGGTGCTTTCTCCAAGCCGTCATTGCGAGCGAAGGGTCCCAGACCCGAGGGTCTCAGACCCAAAGGTCTCAGACCCGAAGGTCTCAGACCCAAGGGCAGCAGGCCCGAGCGAAGCAATCTCCTTAGGCACGCATACGATCACGCAGAGATTGCTTCGTCATGCCCCCCACAAGGCGGGTCATGACTCGCAATGACAATGAGGAGTCATGCGCGTTTCTTTCACAAGCAACCCGGCGGAGTCGGGTCGGCCGCTCGCAATGACTAAAATGGGGAACTTGCGAAACATGACATTAACTCTTCGCTGCTTGGGAAGGTGTCACCTCAGATGCCTGAAGGGAGAATGCGGCCCGGCGCCGCAGAACCTCCTGCCGGCCAATCTCTCGACATGCTTTTAGGGTCAACGCCTTCACTTTCCTGGCCCGGTCTGCCCTCTCCTGCTCAGACAGTTCGACGAAGTGCAGGCAATCATAGAAACAGAATTTCACACACTCGGGCGAGCCGCCGCAGAGGTCGCATTTGACGGCCTTTTGTTTGGGAAAGAAATTCATGGCCCCGAACGGGCATGCCACGAGACAGCTATGGCAGCCGGTACACTTGTCGGCGTCTACCACGACGACGGGGTCGCCTTGAGCGGTGTTCGCCTTTGAAATGGCGTGAGCAGGGCATACGGCCATGCACATCGGTTCCTCGCATTGGAGACAGACCCCCGGCCTCGACCAACCTTCGAGCCGATTGTCGATGACCCATATCCGCGAGTGTTCCGGAATGAATTCTCCTTCCTTGATGCTGGAGCATGCGAGCTCGCACATCCGGCATCCCGTACATTTCTCAGCGTTGATCGCCAACACCCTTGCCATCGGTCGCATCTCCTCGCTTAGTGCTGAATTTCACAAATTCGGTTACGCATTCCTCACCTTCTGTAGGGCCGTTCGCGAACGGCCCCTACAAAAGGTGAGAGAATACGTCACCGTATCTATGAGAAGGAGTACTCAGCCGCCGCTAACGCGGACCGTTATCACTATTTCATCGCCATCTTCCAACTTCGTCTGAAATTTATCCGGCAATGAGAGCACGTTTCGTCCATTCACCAATAAAGACAACCCTTCCCGAAGGTCTGTGCCGTCACGGAGCTTATCCGCAGCGATTGAGCCGTATCTCATCACGAGCGTATCCAGTACACCACCGACGGTCATGCTTTCTGCCTCGATAACGTCTTTCCCAGCGGGGAGAACGCCTTCAAGAAGGCCGACCATGGAGACCTTGACCCTCATGTTTCCATCCGTATGAGTTCCGCAAAGCTCGGCTCTTCGTCAAAGCCATACGTGGCGACGGTTTGTGCGGTGGGCACTCCTTCGCTGTCCCATCCTCGCAGAGAATAGTATTCAGAGCGCATCTTCAGAAAATTTTCCGTTCCGATGATTTTCCCTTCGGCGGGCCCATTCGAAAGGGCTTCTTCCAATATGCGTCTTGGCAGAAAATCCTCTTTCGAGGTAATTCCCTGCCTTACATTAATTCGCCGGATGAGCGTCTCAATGATCTCGGCTCGGGCGACAAGATCCTCAACGGTGTAGTTCAAACCGGTGACAAGATTGAGATACTCACAGAAACCGGGAATTCCCGCGGGAATGGTCTTCGGAGGAACGTCACAGACCAACAGCGAGTGCATGACGCAGGTCTCGTGCATCATTTCCCGCACCAGCGCGGCCTTCTCCTCGGTAGTAAAAGGCTCGACGCCTCCGAGGACT
>QZKI01000118.1 GCA_003598055.1 Candidatus Abyssobacteria bacterium SURF_17
CATAAGTCTATATCTGCCAAGGAGATTGCTTCGGTCGCTCGGGTCTGCGACCCTCTGCTTCCTCGCAATGGCCGATAGAATGCAGTCTCCTGGAAGCATGTTCGTTCCCGCTTGGAAGGAAAGACTTGATCGGGAAATTGTTATTCGTTCGCGTTCGACCGAAGTACCTCGTGGGCAGCGTGGAGGATACCTATGGAGATTGCTTCTCTTCATTTGAAATGACAAAGACAGCCAGAACCTTGCTATGAATTATTCGATTCTACTTTCAGCGCACCAGGCAGGGATGAGATTGGAACCGTATCAGTGCACGGCCCTGTCGCCGGCCCAGTATTTCTCGCGCAGCACTTTCTTCATTACTTTGCCACTGGGGTTTCGCGGAAGGTCGGCCACGAACTCGACTGACTTCGGCTTCTTGTAAGGCGCCAGGTTTTGCCTGCAGTACTCGATTATCTCTTCTTCCGTGGCCATGCAGCCGGGCTTGAGGACGACGAACGCTTTCAGGCTCTCGCCCCATTGCTCGTCCGGCACTCCGATAATCGCAGAGTCGAACACTTTCGGGTGATGATTGAGCTCAATTTCGACCTCGGCGGGATAGACGTTCACGCCGCCGCTGATGACCATGTCCTTCTTGCGGTCAACGATGTAGTAGTAGCCCTCCTCGTCCATGAAGGCCATGTCTCCGACTGAGAGAAAGCCGTTATGGAAAGAATCCTCCGTGGCCTTCTTGTTCCGATAGTAACCGTCAACCAGCATATTGTTCTGTACGAACAACTCTCCCACTTGCCCCTGCGGAACCGGCTGCCGGTCGTCATCCAGCAGAAGAATCTCGTTGCCGTCGAATACGCGCCCGCATGAGCCCGGCTTCGTGAGTTGCTCTTCCGGCAGCAGAATAGTATTGATTCCGGTCTCGGTGGAGCCGTAGAACTCAAACAAGCATTCGTTGCCGAACTGGTCCACGATGCTGCGTTTCGTGCTGATATGGAACGGTGCGCCTCCGACAACGAGGTTCCGCATCGAGGAGACGTCATACCGATTTTTCACGTCTGCGGGCAGGTTCGCCACCATATTGAGCATCGTGGGCACCATGAACGTGCTCGTGATCTTCTCCCGCTCGATCGTTTTCAAAAACTGCTCCGGTTCGAATCTCGGCATGACGTAGACGGACGCTCCCAATATAGTGTGAAGGCCTGCAAAGACCGGCGGGGCGCTGTGATAGAGCGGGCACGTGACGATATGGTGGTCGTCCGAGGTAATCCTGAAGTTCGAGATGAGGCTCATGATGAGCTGCAGGTCGCGCGGACGATTCTCCCGATACGCTCCCTTGGGCAGACCGGTCGTGCCCGACGTATAGATGATGGACGAGCTCGATTCCTCCGGATTCGTCTCGGGGTCTGTGTCTGCCGCGGATTCGAGCCGGCTCTCCAGTCGCTCCGACCATGAAACCTCACCGCCCGAAACGAGAATCCTCTCAGCGTTCACTTTTTCCAGATTCGGGAGTATCGGGCGTACAACCTCACCGAATTCCGCGCCCATCAAAAGCGCCACGGATTGGGAATTGTTGATGATATACTCGACCTCTTTGCTCTTCAGCCGATAGCCGATGGGCACGGAGTTTGCCTTAAGCTTTCCGACAGCATAGGGAGTCGCAAACGTCTCGATGGAATTGTGCATGAGGACGGCGACCCGGTCGCCGCTCCCGACGCCAAGCCCTGCGAGCACGTTTCCCATGCGGTTCACGAGCCGATAGAGCTCGCGGAAGGTGAAACGCCGTGTTCCGTCGGCGAGCGCTTCCTTGGTGGGTGTTTCCTGTGCGTAGTAGGCGAGCGTGAATGGAGCCGGACTTGCCGCGCCATTCGCCTCATGAGATGAACTGCTCACATCAACCTCCCCTGTGACTGGAGTCAGACCTTGAAATATGACATAAGGTATGGGTCGAGGAGTGAGACGGGTTTCCCGTGTTTTCTTATGTCATATTTCAAGGACTGACCCCAATTTTCACAAAATCGCTGTTATCTTGCATTCTTCGCGGTCGGTCTGAAGAAGCTTTAGATGCTTCGGCACATCTTCCAGTCGTATCTTCTTCGTCACCAGCGGAGTCAGATCCATCCCTGCGCCCATTGCGCTGATGACACGCGGGAACGTCCCGTGGCCGGAATGTCCTTGCGCTCCCACAATGGAGGCGCGCCTCACCTGAAAGACTTCGCCGGTCACCGGAATTTTCGCGTCGGCGCGGGCCACGATGACGACCGTACTGTTGAGCGTACGACCCCGCCAAATGGCATCCTCTATCTGCGGCCACACGATATCCGGCAAGCCCGTCGCTTCGAGATAGAGCTTAGCGCCCATTCCGTCGGTAAGCTCGAGCAATCTCTCGGCAAAATTCTCTTTGAGCGGGTTGATTATCGCTGTTGCTCCCATCTTCCGTCCGATTTCGGCCCGCCCCTTCGAAGGCTCTGACAGAACAACGTGTGATGCGCCGGCGCGGCTCAGGATTGCGATGGCCGCAAGCCCTATCGGGCCGCCGCCGAGAATTGCGACGTTGTCGCCCGGTCGGATGCCGCCGCCCCGCTCGATTACGGCGTTGTAGGCGACCGACGTCGGCTCGACAAGGCTTCCCGCCACAAATACGTCATCCTCGGGATACCGCTCGATGAGAGGCATGAGACTCCAGCAATATTTCGCCTTGAGCTTGACGTAACGCGCAAACGCTCCGTTGTACGAGAACCCGATTTCCTCGAGCGCTTCGCAATGGTTCGGATAACCATCGGCGCACGGGCGGCAGCGGCCGCACCAGAACATTTCCTCGGCGCATACCGGCTCGCCCTTCTTGACGCGCTTGTTTGTCCGCTTTTCGTATGCATTCTTCCCGGCCTCGACGACGACGCCTGCAAACTCATGGCCGAGCGTCACCGGAAACGCGGTCAGGCCGGGGTAGAAAATGTACCCGGCCTTATCCGCCTGCGCCATGTGGACATCGCTCCCACAGATGCCGCAGACCTTCACCTCCACAAGCACTTCGTCATCGGCGATTTTCGGTGCCGGCGCGTCTTCAATCTGCACGCGCGGATTGCGCCAAACCTTGCTGCCGAGATACGTAAGCTTTCCCTCAATGTCCTTCGCGCCGAGCACAAACCCTTTCCTCGGCGCCCACTCCGCCCGCAACCTCACTGCCTTCATATTTCCTCCTGATTTGGGGTCAGGTCTTGAAATTTGACTTAAAGGAAGCAAAAATATAAACTTTAACATCTGGTGTATGCCTTAAGTCAAATTTCAAGACCTGACCCCAATCTTGAAGGGGACTGTCCCCGGAGCCGTGGTCGGTCTTGATCATGGGAAGTCAGTTCCTTATGTCATATTTCAAGGTCTGACCCCATCTTTACCAGAACCTTGATGGCTTCCCCGCTGCGCATGACATCGATAGCCGCATGTATTTGCTCGAGATTGAATCTATGGGTCACCAGCCGTTTGAGATTGAGTTTACCGCCTTCGAGCAAAGACACCGTCTGCGGGAACGTCGCATTCGCGATGAAACTGCCGATGATTTGAATCTCATTCCGCGTGATGTCGTTCTGGTGTATCTCGGCCACGGCCTTGCTGTTCATGCCGAAGAGCAGCACCCTTCCGCCTCTGCGAACCGAAGCCACCGCTTCCGCCATCAGCATGCCGACGGCGTCAACGGCGATATCTGCCCCGATGCCTGTCCTTGCCCGAACGAGTTCCTGTACGCCGGATTTCCCGGGGTGAATCACTTCGGTGGCGCCGAACTTCCTCGCCATGGCGGCTCGCTTCCGGTTGGGCTCGCTCACGATGATACAACCCAACCCCGTCATCCGGAACATGCCGATGAAATAAAGGCCTATCGGGCCGGCCCCGAGCACAAGCGCAGACTCACCCGCCAGTGGCCTGAGTTTTTGTATCGCGTTCATGACGCACGAGAGCGGTTCTGCAAATATCGCTTCCTCGAGCGGCACATCTGAAGAAATGCGAAATACGGCGTCGGCGGGCGCAACATTGTACTCAGCGAATCCGCCGTCAATGAAAATGCCGAGCGTCGTCATGTTCTCGCACATGTTCGGCAGCGATTTGCGGCAATACGTGCAGTGGCCGCAGGTAATGTTCGGGTTGACGACGACCCGGTCGCCTTTCTTGACATGGGTAACGCCGTCGCCTGCATCGAGCACCGTGCCGACATATTCGTGGCCGAGTATCGTGTTCTCATTCGCGGGGTGCCCCGGCGGAACGGAGAGGATGTGCACATCGGTGCCGCAGACGCTCGCGACGTCAATCCGGAGCAACACGTCGCGGCCGCGTTCGATGACGGGAACCGGTCTTTTCCGCAGCCGCAGAACACCATTGCCCTCGAAAACCGCGGCCAGCATGCTCTTCTTCATGATTTCCCTCTGCAATCGTGCGACGGTGTTGGGAGCTGGCATTACACTTGAGAGATGGCCACTCCCATGTCATTCCCGTGAAAGCGGGGACCCATAGTATCAAATGCACTACACATAAGAGAACCGGATTCCCGCTTTCGCGGGAATGACATGACAGCAAACGGTCGCGGCACTCGTTTCTTGAGAAGCCGCGTGAGCTTCCGTGATGCACGGTCCAGACGCGCTGAATTATACTGGAGGCCATACGGAGTGTCAAACGCCGGGAATTGCCAGGGACGTTGAGTCTGGTAATAGCGTTTATGCGAAGGGCGCGCAAGCACGACGCCGCAGTACGCTGCTTGCGACGGTTGTTCGGAATGTGATTAAATGGTGGACATTCGGTATCTCTCAGTGCTGAATATCACAAATTCGGCAGCCCACGGTCCTTGTTACCGCATCGCAATCTAATGAGGTCGATGAGGAATAGCATGTCATTCCAGCAATTGACTCCAATCCCTGTTATAGACGCCCACGTCCATGTCTTTCCACAAAAGCTCTACGAGGCAATCAGAAAGTGGTTTGAGACGCACGCGTGGAAGTTCAATGAAAACGGAACGGCCGAGGACTTCATCGAGATGCAATTTGAGAAGGGCGCGGCTGGTCTCGTTCTATTATCATACGCCCACCGGCCCGGCATCGCGCGCGGACTGAATGAATTCATGGGCGGTCTGGTCAACCGGTTCCCGCACACCGCCGGCCTGGCGGCTATACATCCACATGACGAGAATCCCCGCGATATCCTGAAACATGCGTTTGAAGAGTGCGGCCTCTGCGGCGTCAAACTTCATTGCCACGTGCAGGCTGTAGCGCCCGACGCCCCCGCGCTGTTTCCCATCTATGAGGCGGTGATGCAATATGGCGGAATCGTTAACGTTCACGGCGGCAAAGAACCGGCCATCGACGCATATGGCCTCGATGTGCGCGCGATAACCGGAGCGGACCGCGTAGAAAACGTGCTCAAACGGTTTCCAGAATTGAAATTGGTAATCCCCCATTTGGGGATGGATGAATCAGAGCGATTCTTCGATCTGATGAAGCGTTACCCGAATCTTTACCTCGATACGGCGATGGTTTTGTGCCGGTTCTTCCCCGTAACAGCCGACCGAGAAAAGCTCATTGAACACGCGAACAGAGTTCTTTACGGAACCGACTACCCGCATATTCCATTCAAGATGGAAACCGAGCTCGAGGCAATTGTGAAAATGGATTTGGGTGACCACGCCCTGCGGCAAATCCTTTTCGAAAATGCGGCGCGACTGTTCCCCCTCGGGTTGAAAGTTTGAACATGATTTTCGGCTTATAAACCGTCATTTCAAACACCTATTGTGTGGGTGCATCTTACGGCAACTGTGCGAAAACGCTGAGCATTCCGTGCGGAGGGAACGAACGCACCATACACATGATGATGCGCGTGTAAAAGCAACCGGCTGGCTCCAAGATATCGTCCGTGGAGGTGACGCGGCGCGCCGTCGCTTCTCTGATTTGCTCCTCTGATTTGCTTGACATTTCCCGCCGACCTCACTAGAATGTCACTTCAGTAGTTCGCCTTTCTGATTCATAGCAGTTCTTATCGAAGCATAGTGATAATCAACCCCTGAGGAGAGGAAACCTGTACGATGTCTCTCAAGGAGTTTTTTGATGTTTTAAACAGCATCGTCCTCCAGACCGGCGTGTTCAATCTCACATGGGGCCATCTGGTGATGTGGGCGATAGGACTCCTCTTCATGTACCTTGCGGTTGGGAAGAAATACGAGCCGCTGCTGCTCCTTCCCATCGGGTTCGGGATATTCCTTGTCAACTTCCCGCTGACACCGCTCATGGGGAGAGACGCTGTCACGGGTCAGGAACATCTGCTGGAGATCTTCTATCACTATGGGATCGCATGGGAGGTCATACCGTGCGTCATATTCCTCGGGCTCGGGGCGCTCACCGACTTCGGCCCGCTCATTGCCAACCCGAAAACGCTCCTGGTGGGCGCAGGCTCGCAGCTCGGCGTGTTTGTGACGTTTATAGCGACGCTCATATTCGGATTCACGTTGAAGGAAGCAGCGTCGGTCGGCATCATCGGCGGGGCCGACGGACCGACAACCATTTACCTCACGAGCGCTCTTGCTCCTCATCTCCTTGGACCCAACGCGCTTGCCGCATATTCGTACATGGCAATGGTTCCCCTCATACAGCCGCCTATCATGCGCTGGCTCACGAACGAGAAAGAACGGCGGATTGTGATGCGCCAGCTCAGGCCGGTCTCCCAGAAAGAAAAGCTCCTCTTCCCCCTTCTGGGGACGGCTCTCATCGCGCTTCTCATCCCCGCCATCATGCCGCTCATGGGGATGCTCATGCTCGGCAATTTCATGCGCGAGAGCGGGGTCGTCAGGCGTTTGAGTGACACGGCGCAGGGAGCGCTCATGAACACCGTCACCATCTTCCTCGGGCTGTCGGTCGGAGCGACCATGAGCGCCGAGAAATTTCTGAGCCCGAAACCGCTGGTCATCTTCACGTTCGGCCTGCTCGATTTTGCCGTCTGCACCGTCGGCGGCATCCTGACCATTAAAATCATGAACTTGTTCCTTAAAGAAAAACTCAATCCGCTCATCGGGTCGGCCGGCGTTTCCGCAGTCCCCATGGCCGCTCGTGTTTCGCAGATGGTCGGACTCGAGGAAGACCCCCACAATTACCTCCTGTTGCACGCGATGGGGCCGAACCTCGCCGGAGTCATCGGAACAGCCGCCGCGGCAGGCCTTTTCATAGCGATGTTCCAATAAGCGGCAATCCCCGCAGACAGCGCGGGATGCTGCCGCGCACTTCTCGCAACGGAGACCTCATTCCGGTCAGGTCGAGGGGGGTGACCATGACCAGGATACACCGTATCACAATCGGGTTCGTGGGCTGCGTTCTTCTGGTTTCCCTCCTCCTGACGCTGTTTCTCCCGACGGTCTGCAAATCAATCGGCTGGTGGCAGTACCATCGAGCCGAAAAGTTGAACCAACGGATAGGCGAAGCGGTCGCAAACGAGTATCCTCCTCCTGGTGAAACAATTCCCGACGCCACCATTCGCCGTATCAACAAACTCACCTCTCGCAGAGAGACATCATACCAAAGGGCTGTTGCCGCATTCTCGGCTGCTCGAAGCCTGAGGAGTTCCGCTCTGAATGACCGAGACCTCGTCGCGCTTGCCAATTCCCACATCGGAGCCCTCGGAGGATCGTATCCGCCTCTGCAAACGATCTCCGAGTGGAAGCAGACCGTGACTTCAGCGAGGTCTGAACTCGAGACCGCTCTGCAATTGAATTCGGAGAACAAGGACGCCTACTCGGCGCTCATACATTTCTACCTTCGTGAACCCGAGCCGAATCCGGAAAAAGCTGTCGATGTTTGCAGGAAATTTGAAAAGCGCTTCCCCGATGATCCCGACATGCATGCATCATACGGCTATGCACTCGAAAATTCGCACGACCGCGACTCGGCCATGCAGCACTTTTTGAAAGCTGTCGAACTCGACCCCTTACATACAGCCAACATACAGCTCTCATGGCTGTTCGCACGAGACGGAAACCTCGATGAAGCCATAGAAGTGCTGGAAAAATTCATTAAGAGGAAGCCATCATTGGGTTTACGAAGCGCTCAAGTCCAGATGGATCATCTTTCGAGGGCGCGGGACAGGATTGCACAAAGCGAGGCCGCGCTCTCACAGAATCCGAACGACATCGAGGCTATCAAGATACTGGCCGAGGCGCATTCCCGAATCGGCGCGGAAGAAATGGCTCTGCACTGGCTTGAACGCGCGTATGAGCTCAATCCGAATGACTCGGACGTTATCTGGAGGCTTGCCCTCAAGAAATCCACAATGGGCAAAGCTGAAGCAGCCATAGAATTGTATGATATACTGCTGGACAACGCAGAAAAGCCAATTTCGCGCGAAAGCATTCTGATTCTGTTGGGTGATGCATCTTTCAAAGCCGGTGACTCTGATAAGGCCCTGGCCTGCTACAAAAAGGCGGTCGAATCGACTCCGCACGCTTCGTCATGGGCGCTGTTTCATCTCGCCAAATATTATGATAAGATTGGCAATGACAAACTCGCGGAAGAGTACTCCAGGAAATATGTCGAGCACCGCAAACGCGATGAAGAATTGCTCGCGAACATTCGCGCGTTGCTGAAGGGATTTCTGTGAGCACCATGACCGGCAGAGAACGCTTATTTGCAACCCTCATGGGCAAGAAGCCCGACCGAGTGCCCGTGAGCCTCCCCTTCGGGCCATACGGAACGAAGCTCACCGGAATCACACTTGACGAGTTCAATTTCGACGCGCAGAAACGCGTGGCCTGCTATCTGGCTTGCTACAAAGCGTTCCGGCCCGACCTCATCGCCGGCATTCTCGACCCGCTCATGTTTGCAGAGTCAGTAGGCCTCAAGGTAGAATTCGTTGGTGGCGGCTATTTCGTGCCCGAATATCCACTGAAAAAGAAGAGCAAGTTGGCCGGCCTCAAACTCGTGTCTCCCAGCGAGAATCCCCGCGTCCCATACTTCCTCGAGGTATGCCGCACGCTCGCCTCGGAACTCAGCGATAATGTCGTAAGCGCCACAATAGGTGGGCCTTGGACGCTCGCGATGCATATGCGGGGATTAGAGCAGCTTATCTATGATACCGTCGACGACCCCGCCTTCATTCATGAACTCCTGAGGTTTTCCACCGAAATCGTGAAAGTCTACCTTGACATAGTACGGCAGGCCGGTGTCGGCATCAATCTGGCCGACCCGTCGGCCGGGTGCAGCGTCATCTCTCCATCAATCTACCGGGAATTCGCCCAGCCTTACGAAACAGAAGTCATAAACCATTTCAAGGCGCAGGGCACGTTCCTTTCGCTCCATATCTGCGGACTTACCGACCCCATCATGACCGATATGGTCGCCACCGGCGCGCGAGGCATCAGCATAGACGGCCCGGCATCGCTCAAAAAGTTGGTCGAATGCGCCGCCGATGACACCATCGTGATTGGGAACGTGCCAACGGAACTATTCCTGCAGGGAACAAAACAGGAAATCGAAGCAGCGGTGAAGCAATGCCTCGCGACGGCAGCCCCGCGCGGCCATTACATTCTGTGCTCCGGCTGCCAGATTCCCTTGCAGGCGTCTCCGGAAAAGGTGAAACAGTTCACGGACGCAGCCGCTGCATTTGGCTGATAGAGAATCTTTCCAATGCGCTTGCAAGTGAGGCAATTTGAACGAAGCTCCATATCGCCCACTCTCAAAGGCGTGAATTCAGGTCACGATTTCTTGGGGCGGAGTCATTGCGAGCGAAGCGAAGCAATCTCCATATGATGCAGAGATTGCTTCGCTCGGGTCTGCGACCCTCGGGCTTGCGGCCCTTCGCTCCTAAGAAACTGACAAGCGTTTCGTCATTGCGAGGGAGCGTAGCGACCGAAGCAATCTCATTGGTAGCACTGAAGATGCAAACAGAGATTGCTTCGCCCGGGTCTGCGACCCTCGGGCTTGCGGCCCTTCGCTCGCAATGACGGCGCGGATGTTTCTTTCACAGATAACCCCGTCGCAGGCGGGGTTGGATGCTCGCAATGACACCGGTTTTGGTCGCGGCTGCGCCGGGTTGCAGGAGCGCCATTCATTGCTCCTCCAGTGAGCAGGTATTCTTACTGTAGAAGCCTCTTCCGTTCTCTGCCGGAGGTGAGCTCAAGATGCCGGAATTCAGGCAGAACATCGTCACCAAGGAATGGGTCATCATTTCAACCGAGCGCGCGAAAAGGCCGGACCAATTCGCGGAACATAGACTTCCCCGAAAGGCCACGCCCGAGTTTTCGCAGGATTGCCCCTTCTGCCCGGGCAACGAACACCAGACGCCGCCGCCTTCACTCCAGCTCGGCGATGGGGAGGGGTGGTCCGTGCGTGTCGTTCCCAATAAATACGCGGCGCTCCGGCCCGACCATTCAACCAAGAGAGAACGAGCAGGCCGCTTCCTCAAGGCCGACGGATACGGCATCGCCGAGGTCATCATCGAGACTCCGCTCCACAACCTCTCCATCGCTACAATGTCCGAACCACAGGTCAGACTCGTGCTTGAGGCTTACCGACACCGCAAGAATGAAGTTGCCAAGATGCGAGACATCAATTTCATAACATTGTTCCGCAATCACGGTGAGCGCGCGGGCACCTCGCTCGAGCATCCGCATTCACAGTTAATCGCAACGCCCATTATCCCCCCGCACGTCCGCGACCAGATTCATCAGGCGATGTCAAGCTACGATTCCTATGGCACCTGCGTCTTCTGCGAAATGATCGAGGAAGAGCTCAGTCAGAACGTCAGAATCGTTATGGATAGCCGTTATTTCGTCGCGTTCGCGCCCTTCGCCTCTCGCTCGCCCTTCGAGCTTCGTATCTATCCTAAGACGCACCGCAGCTTCTTTGGGAACGCGACTGACGACGAGCTTGACGACTTGGCACACATTCTGAAAACCCTGCTCCTTAAGATTCACACGGGCCTCGACAACCCGGATTACAATTACCTCATCCGCTCTGCGCCGGTGGGTGACTATGCCGCCAAGTACTATCATTGGTACATGGTCATTGTTCCCCGGCTTACGACGCCCGCGGGCTTCGAGATGGGCTCTGGAATCTACATCAACGTGTCAACCCCAGAACAGTGCGCCGAGTTCCTGCGTAGCGTGAATGTGGCATGATACTCATTTCATTGGGAAAAGGCGGCACACAGTGAATCCGTCCCAAGGTCGACAATTGGGAATATCCTCCTGTAGGTGCGAATTCATTCGCATAATCTTTTCGGTCCCTTTGTGCTCATGTACGGTCGAATGAATTCGACCCTACAAGACCGTGGGACAGATTCACAGTATCCACGAGTTTGGATAATTGGCATGCAACAAACGAAAGCGGGACTTAGACACCGATCGAAAGAACAGAAGGAGGCAGAGAAATGAGCATGCTCAAAGAGTTCCGAGAGTTTGCCGTACGCGGGAATGTAGTTGACATGGCTGTGGGAATCATCATTGGAGGGGCCTTTACCACAATTGTAAAGAGCCTCGTCTCAGACGTGCTTATGCCGCCGCTGGGGCTACTGATGGGCGGCGTTGACTTCGCCAATTTCTTCATTGTTCTCAAGAACGGTTTAGCCGCCGGCCCCTACACAACCTTGGCAGATGCCCAAACGGCAGGTGCGGTAACGATAAACTACGGATTGTTCCTCGACGCGCTCATCAGCTTCCTCATTGTCGCATTCGCCGTATTCCTCTTGGTCAAAGCCATCAACAAGCTGAAACGCGAACAAGTGGCGCCGCCGCCTCCACCGAATACCAAAGACTGTCCGCTCTGCTTTTCTGCGATACCAATCAAGGCATCGCGTTGCCCGCACTGCACCTCGGATCTCTCGAAAGTCTGAGTTCTCGTTGCGGGTGGGGAAAGGCGGGGGATGCGGGAATAGGCCTTCGGCGGCTCAGGTAATCGAATAGGCCTTCATCTTCCGCCACAGTGTTGTTCTGCTTATGCCGAGCAATCTGGCCGCATGAGTGCGGTTGCCGGAGGCGTCTGCGAGCGCTTGCTCTATCATAGACCGCTCGACTTTCGAGTCATTCTGACGATTGTGCTTCAGCGGATTTCTCGGCGCGCGTGGAGCGACGAATTCTTCGGCCTTTCGTGTCTCGACGGGGAGGTCGGCAAGCTCGAGCATTTGGCCGTGTGAGAGCACCATGGCATGCTCGATTGCATGCTCAAGCTCGCGGATATTGCCCGGCCAATCATAGTTCCACAGCGCGACCATCGCTTCTTCGCTCACACCACGGAGTCTCTTGCCCATCTTGGTGTTGAATTGCTCGATGAAATGATTGATGAGAAGCGGCATATCATCTTTCCGCTCACGCAGGGGAGGCAGATAAATGGGAATCACCCGTAGCCGATAATAGAGGTCGGGGCGGAAGGTTCCGCTCTCCACCAGTTCCCTTAGGTTGCGGCTGGTCGCCGCTATGATCCTGACGTCGACCTTTCGCGAAGTCGTTTCGCCCACCCGCTCTATCTCTTTTTCCTGGAGAACCCGCAGCATCTTTAACTGGATGAACGGGCTGAAGTCACCCACTTCGTCGAGGAAGATGGTGCCTCCGCTGGCGGCCTCAAACCGGCCGATCTTGTCATAGAGCGCGCCGGTGAAAGCGCCTTTGGCGTGTCCGAATAACTCGCTCTCCAGCAACGTTTCGGCAAGGGCGGAACAGTTCACCTTGATGAACGTTCCGTCCGACCGGTGGCTGTGATAATGGATGGCATGCGCCACGAGCTCTTTGCCGGTGCCGCTTTCGCCATGGATGAGCACCGTCGAGTCGCTGTCGGCCGTTAGCAGGATTCTATCGTACACCTGCTGCATCAAGTAGTTCTTCCCGATGATGTGGCTGAGGCGGTACCTGCCCTTCAGTTCTTGCTTGAGGGTGTAAATCTCGGTCACGTCGGCAATGCTGATGACAGCGCCCACAGGCTCATCCTCATAAAGTCCCGGCAGGACCGTGCTCGTGAGGTTGATGGTCTTAGGACGCCCATCTTTCGTCGTTACTTCAAGTTCGTAGTTCTCGATGCGGCGGCCGAGGTCAATGGCTTCGACAATTTTTTCGGTCAGGCGTGCATCTTTTCGCGAGGCGAGTATATGGTGCAGCGGCGCTTCGAGGGCCTCCTTGGCCGTGAAGCCTGTCAGCTTTTCGGCCGACTTGTTGAACTGCTGTATTCTCCCCGTCGTATCAACGGTGATAATACCATCATACAGGCTGTCGAAAATCGACCGCAGATTCTCCGCAAGCCTAAAAAAATAGGGTGAAAAATCCGGGCCCGACCTTTCTCCGTTCATTCGGGTCCCCTCCTTGAAGCTGACAATATCATACCACTCATTCTCTGTTCGCTGCAAGTAAGGGAACGATGAAGGGCGCGCGACATAATAGTAGGTTTGGTGTTCGGATTTTCTTGTAGGGGCCGTTCGCAGCGAGCGACCCCTACAAAAGTGGTGATTGCCCACTGCAATACTTGCAAGAGGGTGAAATAGGGACAGAGAATCTGTCCGCGCTTGACAATTCTGGATAATCGTCTGTAGGTGCGAATTCATTCGCATGGTTTTTTCGGTCTGTTTCGCCATGCGAATGCGAATAAATTCGCACTTACAGAACCCTGGGATGGATTCTCTGTCCCTTGTCCACCCATTCTCTCTCCTCATTGGGTGAAGACTGTTCTCTTGATTACGGCGTTTTGCTATGTTATATTAACGCAACAGATGAAGCTTGCGTCGTCTTGACCGCATATTGCGACCGGTCTCTCGTTCAACCGAGCGTTAACAGCAGGGGGAAACGCGTATGAAAGTGGAGCGAATTGGAGTCCTCACAGGTGGCGGAGACGCGCCGGGCCTCAACGCCGTGATTCGCGCAATCGTTGTCACGGCTCACAAGCATGGCATGGAAGTCATGGGCATTATGAGAGGCTGGGCAGGCCTCCTTGAAGGCGGCGAAGTGAAACTGTTAACACTACCGAACGTCGATGACATACACCGCACCGGCGGCACGGTCATCGGCACGTCGCGCACAAATCCGGCGAAGCATCCCGACGGGATGGGGCAGATAAAGAGAAACCTGGAGAAATATCACATCGATGCGCTCATCGCCATCGGAGGCGACGACACGCTTGGCATCGCGCAGAAGCTGCATAATGCAGGCATCAATGTGGTGGGAGTTCCCAAGACCATCGATAACGACCTTTCCGCCACCGACTATACTTTCGGCTTTGATACATCCATCAATATCAGCACCGAAGCTATTGACCGGCTGCATACAACCGCAAAATCGCATGACCGCGTACTGGTGGTCGAAATCATGGGCCGCTATGCCGGCTGGCTTACCCTGACTGCAGGCATGGCCGGCGGCGCACATATTATCTTGCTGCCTGAAGAGAAGTTCGACATGAACGAGGTGGTCAATACAATAAAGGAGCGCCAGAAGGCCGGCTATAACTACACGATAGTCGCAGTCGCAGAGGGCGCCGTCCCCGCCGACGTCGGCGATTTCATTACAAAAGATGACAAGGTGGATGAGTTCGGCCATGTGAAACTCGGCGGAATCGGCAAAAGACTTGCAAAAGTCATAGAAAAGAAAACCGGTCAGGAAACACGCGAAATGGTGCTCGGTCACCTGCAGAGAGGAGGCGCGCCGTCCGCCTTCGACCGCATGCTCGGCACGCGCCTGGGCGTCAAGGCAGTGAAGCTCATCGTCGAGGAGAAATTCGGGGAAATGGCATCACTGAGAGGGACACAAATGACAAGTGTCCCCATCAAGGATGCAATCGGCAAGTTGAAACTAGTGGATAAAGAACTTATCGAAGAAATGAAGCTCTTCATGGGACGATAGTGGTGAACGTTGTGCAGCGAAAGCTTCAACGGGCCGCAAAGACCGCTGAGTAGCCATGATGGGGACGAGCCCTGTCATGGCTCTGTTCCTATCTTCAGAAATCGTTTGGACGGCAGTGACAATAAATCCAAAATAAGATGATATTCATCTCCGGCGGCACCGGCTTCATCGGCAGTCATGCCGTCAGGAAACTGGCGGCGGCGGAGCATAAGCTCCGCCTTCTCACGGTCAAGGGGCCCGGCCTCGCCACCGGCCTTCCTCCGGATCAGGTAGAATACTCCCTCGGCAACATCACCGACCCTGTGTCTCTCAAAGGCAAGATGGATGGTTGCGACGTCGCAATAAATTTCGTTGGCATCATCATCCAGGTGCGTGATGCGACATTCGAGCGAATCCACGTCGAGGGAGTTCGCAATCTGCTCGAGGAGGCGAAAAGGGCAGGGGTGAAACGATTCATTCACATCAGCGCGCTCGGGACATCGGAAACGCCCGCAAGCGAATATTTCCGCACGAAATGGCTGGCCGAACAACTCATCAAAACGAGCGGAATTCCCTATGTCATTCTCAGGCCGGCACTCGTGTTCGGGCCCGAAGACAAATTCTTCAATATGCTCAAGCCGACGCTCTATTCTCCCATTGTTCCCGTTGTCGGGACGGGCAAAACGAAGTTTCAACCCATCTGGGTCGAGGACATCGCCTCCTGCATCGTGAAATCGGTGGGTGAGGAGAAGCCGCTGAATGGAGTGTGGGAGATTGCCGGGCCGGAACAGATGACCTTCGACACCGTGCTCGACCGAATGGCTGACGCGCTCAACATGGCTCCGAGAATCAAGCTCCACGTCCCTGTGAGCCTTATGATGCCGGTCGCTCGACTGATGGAGGCGGTTCTTCCGAAGCCACCGCTCACGACCGACCAGCTCAAGATGCTTTCGATCGACAACGTAACCGCCGCAAACGCGCTCACCGACGTCTTTGGCGTTCAACCTCATTCATTCCGCGAAACGGTCACTCAATACTGGAGGACATAAGTTACCGGATCATCCCCCCTCGAACATCCACCCCTCGTTTTTCATGAACCAATTGCCGGTATCGTTCAGGTACTCGAATGTTTCCTGCAGCAGCTCGTAATGGTGCTTCTCCATAAGCGTTAGGTGCTTGAACGCAGTTCTCTCGATATCACCCTTCGCTTTCTGCTGGGCCTCATTGTACAGGTCATAGCCGCGCTTCTCGAACTCCATCGCTACGCGCATCGCCTCCGTGTCGCTCGGGTTGGCTTCGGTTCGCTTGTGGGCTTCTTCGCCCGCTTGCTGGAAAATCGTCTTGAATCGCTGCCGAACCGGCTCGTCCTTGCTCTTCGCGACGATCTCTTCGACCTCCTTGATGCCGCATTTGCCGTACACTTTGCGAAGCAGTTCCATATGCTGCATCTCATCCTCGGCTAATCCTTCGAACGTCTTCTTGCCGAACGCGTCTTTCGATTTCTGCGCGAAGTTGCGATACATCTGCAGGCCGTCCTGCTCGAGTTGCAGCGCGAACTTCACGATATCTTCCATTGTTTCCGGAAGTTCAGTCATGGATGTGACCTCCTTTGCGTGACTGTGCCGGAGCCTGCCTTTTTCCGTTTTCCGGCGGCAGGCGCAGTGGCCGTGGTTTTCCTCAGAGGATTCGCTATTCTGTCGAATTCGGCCTCCGATAGGATTCCTTTCCCAACTGCAATGCTCAGGATTGATTCACCCGTAGTCGCTGCCTCATGCGCTATTTCCGCAGCATTGAGATATCCAATATACGGACTCAGAACGGTCGCAAGCCCCACACTTCTCTCAAAATAGTGCTTGCACCGCTCTTTATTCGCAACTATTCCCTTTACACAATAATCGACGAAATCAGGCATATAGTTGGCTAAGAATCGAATCGAGTGCAGCAGGTTCAACGCCATGAGCGGCATCATGACATTGAGGTCAAACTGGCCTGCCTGAACCGCGAGGGCAATCGCGAGGTCGTTCCCGACTACCTGGAATGATACCATGTTCAAACACTCGGCCATCACCGGATTCACTTTGCCGGGCATGATCGAGGAACCCGGTTGAACTGCCGGCAATGTTATCTCCGCGATTCCGGTCGTCGGCCCGGAACTGAGCAGGCGCAAATCATTTGCGATTCTGATGAGCTCGAGGGCCAAATCCCGCAGCGCTCCCGAGAGAGAAGCGATTCGGTAATTGCACTGAACCGCGAAAATCAGATTTCTCGCCGGCTTCAGCCTCAAACCGGAGAGGTTGCGCAGATGCCGCGTCGCAATTCGGGGGAATTTCGGATGCGCGTTCAGGCCCGTGCCCACCGCCGTTCCCCCGAGCGCGACCTCGTGAAGGAGGGCCGTGCGTCGGGGAATTTCCTTTCGCGCGCACTCTACGGCGTCCGCCTGAGCGTTAAACTCCTGCCCGAGCATGATGGGCACCGCGTCCTGCAAGTGTGTTCGGCCAGATTTTATGATAAGAATGAACTCCCTGCCCTTTGAGCGCAAAGCGGAAACGAGCGCCCGTAGCGCGCTATCCAGACGCGGCAGTTCGAGGAGTGCCGAAACGTTCATGGCGGTGGGAAACGTGTCATTCGTGGACTGCGCCATGTTCACATGGTCGTTCGGGCTCAAATATTCGTAGTCTCCGCGCTCTCTGCCAAGCCGTTCGAGCGCAAGATTCGCGACCACCTCGTTGACATTCATGTTGTACGACGTGCCTGCCCCGGCCTGGTACGCGTCGAGCGGAAACTGGTCACGATGTTTCCCGCTCAAAATCTCATCGCATGCCCACGCAATGGCTTTCGCTCTTCGGGCGTCGAGCACCTTGAGTTCCTGATTCGCGAGCGCCGCAGCCTTCTTTATCATCACGTAGGCGCGCAGAAGTGAGTCGGGCTGTCTCATCCCGCTCGCCCGGAAGTTGTCGAGCGCGCGTGCGGTCTGCACCCCGTAATATGCGTCGGCAGGAATCTCTCGCTCGCCGAGCGAATCCCTCTCGATGCGCATTCTGCGGGATTTACTCTGTCTGTATTTGCCAGTCGATGTCATAGGTCTGCTCGCATTGGGGACACATTAATAGTATCCGGTACGACTTTGGTTTGCGAGTTTTCTTGAAGGTTACATGAAAACCGCCTTGATAATCACAGGAGTCGCACGCGTGAAAGTGCTTCTCCACTTCCTTGCGAATCGGACGCTTCGGCATCGGACACTGCTCCGCTCGTTGACTTCGGTTATTCATCCAGTTCATCAAAGAAATCTTTTCCCGCCCCGCAGAGCGGGCACACCCAATCGTCCGGCAAGTCTTCAAATGTGGTTCCTGACGCGATATTGTTCTCCGGGTCACCGATGGCTGGGTCATAGATATAACCGCATACCGCGCACGTATACTTCTTCATGTTCTGCTCTCCCTCACCTGTGCCTTGCCTGGTTTATAATTGTACACATATGAATATAAATGCCCTCGCCGCCAACCGGCCAGTCGCCCGTCATGCGTGCTGCCCCCCGGATGATACCTCCATGATGGGGAGGGCGCGTCGCATCGAGCGCCGGTAACTCGCCACAAACAGAGCGCCGAAGAGTGCGGTGACCAAGAGATGCACCCACCCGAACGTTGACTCCTGCGGGCTGAGCGAGGGAATGACCAACAGATATTTCTCGAAAAAGAGCCCGAGTGCTATCGAGAAAGATGCGAACAAAGGCGCAAGCCCGATCATTTTCGCGCGCATGGGCATAAGCATAACAAAAGGGAACACAAACGCTAGGGCAAGCACTGCATACGAGATATTCTTCCACGGCGCCTGATAGAAACGCAGATACAAGAATCGCGCTTCCGCCGGTATGTCTCCATACCAGATGACAATGTACTGGCTCCACAAAAGGGAAACCCAGAAAAGCGAAAAGCCAAACAGCAATTGACTGAGCTTACGCCGGTCCTCCGATGGAACCCCGCCTCGGAAGATGCCGATGATACACAAGCCCGCAATGCCCAAATAAAACGAGCCAACTGCATAATGTGCGCCAAGCAAGGTGCTGTACCATTCCGGTTCCAGCGACATGATCAGGTCAAACGCCAGATAGCTGAATACCACCATGAACGCCATCACGAGCGCCACCGCCCACGGGGAGGCATTTTCTCGGTCGCCGGAAGACGTGATTCCTCTCGATGCAAGAAATTTCCGGCTCAACAGCGCCAGAATCGCAAGCCCGACGAGGCCGCGCGCCGCGAGGAACGGCACATTCAGGTACGCCGCCTTTTCTGGAACCGGATGCGCAATCCATGGGAAAATATGCGTGCGACCAAAGAGCAAGATGACATAGAGCACGACACACGCCGTCAGAAAGTCTTGCGCATAGCTGCCCAACTGGATGTACCGGCGCCCCCACCGCGCGCCCGTGATGTTCAGAACTGCGGCAAAAATGATAATGCCCTGGGCAAGGCCCGCCCAGAAGAGGAAATTATAAACGTATGCTTGCCAGAACAAATCGGACAGACTATTCATGATTTACCGACTCACGCTGTGCTAAACCGCTCCCGCCCCGGTTCACTTCGCGCGCGCCCGCATCTCGCAAGTGCCGCTCGATGGAATCCGACTGGGCCGGGTCATGCCACACCAGAAGCGCAAAATCACTCCGGGAACATCCCGGGTGATACCACTCTTTTTCTATCGGCGGCAGTTTGGCATTCACCAAAAATCCCACAAGAGTCGCCACCGCTCCGAAGAGTATTGTCATCTCGAACGCAATTATCACAAATGCCGGTAATGAAAGCGCCGGTTTGCCGCCGGTCAGCAGCGGCCAGTGCAGCACGGTGCCCACCTGCAATCCCATTCCCGCGAACGCGCCTGCGATGCAACCGATAAGCGTAAACCAACGCACGCTGCTGGGGCGCTGCGGCAGAAGTTCGTGCAGCTCCGGCAGAGGAATCGGGCTCAATACCTCAAGCTGTCCGTGACCCTCGCGCAGCATCAGCTTAACTGCGTTTGTGAGCTCCACCGCGCTTCCATACACCGCCAGTAGCTGACTGCGGTCCTCACCCATGCTCGCTTTCTCCTGATTGCGACCGGACGAGCGCCTTCATTTCACCGATGGCTACAACGGGAAATATCTTCGCGAGCACCGCGAACAGGAAGAAGAAGAGGCCAAAACTCCCCAGCAGGATTCCCCACTCAACAAGCGTCGGCGCGTACGTGCCCCATGCATATGGGTCATAATCCTGCGAAAGGCTCGTAACGATGATGACAAATCGTTCCACCCACATCCCGATGACAACGCCGACGGCCACGACGTACACATACTTCAGGTTCTCACGCAACCGCGCGCTCAGGAGCGTCAGCGGCAGGAGCGAATTGAGCACAATCATCAGCCAGAACAATGGGCCGTACGTCCCGAACGCCCGGTTGTAAAAGCTGTGCTGCTCGATGTCGTTTCCCGTGTACCACGCAATGAAGAACTCCGCGAAGTAAGAATAGGTGATGATGAGGCTCATGAACACCAGCATCTTGCACAAGAGACTGAAATGCCGGACCGTAATCAGCTCATGGAGTCCGAGGAACTTCCGCATCGGCAACAGTATCACGATAATCATGGCGCAGCCCGAGAAGATAGCGCCCGCCACGAAATAGGGGGCGAAAATCGTACTGTGCCAGCCGGGGATCAACGAAACTGCGAAGTCCCAGCTCACAACGCTGTGCACTGAAATCACGAGCGGCGTTGCCAGCGCCGCGAGCAACATATAGGCCATTTCATAATGGTGCCACTGCCGATGACTGCCACGCCAGCCGAGAGCAAGAGCGCTATACACCCTCTTTATAATCCCGTTTGACCGGTCGCGCACCGTCGCAAGGTCCGGAATCAGCCCTACATAGAAGAACATGATGCTGACGAGCATGTACGTGGTTATCGCGAACACATCCCACAGAAGCGGGCTGCGGAAATTCGGCCACAGCTCGCGTGTGCTCGGATACGGAATCATGTAGTACACAAGCCACACTCTCCCGAGGTGCACGAGCGGGAATAGCCCGGCAGTCATGATGGCGACAACCGTCATCGCTTCCGCAATCCGGTTGATGCTTGTCCGCCATCGGGCTTGAAACAGATACAGGATGGCCGAGATGAGCGTACCTGAGTGGGCGAGTCCGACCCAGAAGACAAAGTTGATGATGAAGACGCCCCAATGGACCGGATTGTTGATGCCCGCAACGCCAATCGAGACGAGGATTATCTGCGAATAGGCCACCACTCCGATAAGCAGGCAGACAAGCGTAAGCCCGACGAAAGCAAGATACAACTTGCCCGGCCGCAGCAGACCGCCGAGCACCGTGGTTTCGATGCGTTCGAAATCAGGAATGCGGGTTTCTCCGTCCATCACAACCTCACACACTCTCTGTGCCGGTTCCATCAGCGAGGCATTCGCGTCTGAGATATACGATCGACGGCTGCGTGTTCAATTCCGAGAAGATGGTGTATCCCCTCGGGTCCGAAAATCGCGTGGCCACCTCGCTCGTGCCGTCGTTCAAGTCCCCGAACGTTATCGCATGCGTCGGGCAACTCTGCGCGCACGCGGGCACAACCTCTCCGTCGCGAAGCGCGCGGCCCTCCACCTTTGCAATTTCCTTGTGCTCCCGAATGCGCTGCACGCAAAACGTGCATTTCTCCATGATGCCACGCGTGCGAATAGAAACATCCGGATTGAACTGCCGCTCCAGAGGCGGGTCCACTTTATACGTGAACCAGTTGAAACGCCGCACCTTGTACGGGCAATTGTTTGCGCAATAGCGCGTTCCCACACATCGGTTGTATATTTGTTGGTTGAGTCCTTCACTGCTGTGAAGCGCCGCATATACCGGGCAAACCGTCTCGCACGGCGCGTGTTCGCAGTGCTGGCACAGCATTGGCAAAAATACGATTCGGCCGCGGTCGATAAACCGTTCGATGCGAAGCCACGACAGCTCCCGGCCGTTCAAGCATTGCTTCCTGCCGACGACGTAGATATTGTTTTCCGCCTGGCACGCAACCGCGCACGCCCCGCACCCAATACACCGCGATAGGTCAATCACCATTCCCCAATCATGGACGGGATGTTCGTGCTTCGGATAGAGGTCGGCTTCGACGATGGCTTCCTCCGCAGGGTGTTGCTCCGACTGACCGGTCTCGGAAATCGCGGTCGTTTGCGCGATGCCGCGCCCTTTCTGCGAATTGTGTCCCTGCAAACGCGCCAATCGAACACGGCCAACAACGCCTTTGAATTCCACAGGTGCGCCAACCCACGATATCGAGCCGGATGACGTGTCGATGTGCCCGGCCAATCGGTGCAGCAGATGACTGTCAGCGGCGTAATGATATTGAGCATACGCATTGCTCGGGACTCCTAATGGCATCGCGGCGACCGCGTCACTCGTGCCGGGTTGCACATATGCCGGCACAGTTATGGTATCTCCGCCGCATTCAATTCTTACCATATCGCCCGAACGACATTTCCATTTCTTCGCCGTCTCGGGTGAAATGAGAAGCGGTGTATCCCACACGAGCGTCGTGATTGGGTCGGGCATCTCATGGAGCCACGGCCTGCCGGTCTGACGCCCGTCACCATAGCGGATGGTGGTGATGGGAAGCGCAGTAATCGTGCCCGGCTCCGGAAAAGCAAGCTCCACGCTCGGGATTGCATCAGCGGCTCGCGCATCAAGCTGTACGTTCCGTGCAGTCGGTCGCTCCCAATATCCCCCGCTAGCGAGGACTTCCTGCCAGAAATCATCAAATTCCACATTGGCAGATTCCCCGCCCCGAATCTTGTTCCATTGCCCGCGCAGGAACTCTTCATAGTGGCCGTTGGGCTCCGGCCGCTTTTCCATCAATGCATTCATGATTTGCAGGAACGCCTCTCCCGGATGCACGGAGTCGCACCACGGGGCGATGGTCGGCTGCTGCACGCAGTGCAACCCGCTCCGAGGCTCCACCAAATCCCAACGCTCAAGCCAGTGGTGAATGGGCAGGATGATGTCATACGATTCGGAAGCGCTGTCACGCACCGGCGCAAGTTGCACCGTGAGCGGCACGCGCTTCACTGCGGCTCTCCAACGTTCCGGTTCCGGAAACGCGAACTCCGGATTCGTATCATGAACGATGAGCGCTTCCACCCGGCCCGCTTCCATTTCCTCGACCAAATCGGTTAGCTGTCTGTGCGTCCCCACCGGCGCATGCTCGAATCGCTCGAATGAAAGAGTCTTCCCATAATTTCCTGCCGCGATGTTGATAAGATTCACCCCGATTTGGATAACCGTCCCGTATTTGCTGCGGCATGTGGGACCGCCGGCAACCGCCAGACTCGGCGTTTGGTTCCTCAAGCGATTTGCAACGCCCATCAAGGTATCGACCGACACGCCGCTTGCGCGTGCGGCGCGTTCCATACTGAAGGATTGGAGAGCGCGGCGCCATTTTTCCGCTTGCTCCGGCGGCATAGCCGAGTTTTTAAGCATCTCATGCGCGATTGCCAGGACTATCAGCGTCTCCGCCCCCGGCGGACAACAATAGCGCTCATCTGCATTCGCCCCTGTGAGCGACAGATGCGACTCAAACTGAATCAACCTCCACGGCATGCCGTCAACCACATGGCGTGCTTCGGCGAAACCGTACGCGTTGCTCACGGGCGAAAGCCACGTCTCAAACAGGTCCGCGCCGAAAGACACAATCGAACGAACCCTATCGAGCGAATACGTGGGAATGCCCTCAATCCCGAAACATAGCTTATTGGCGGCTGACATCGCGGCGTAATCAGTCAGCTCATGCGAAATCACCTTCAGGCGCGGCAGACTCGAAGTCTGCGAATCGAGCAAAGCCTTCAGGCTGCCGGTCACGTGTCTCGTAAGGATTGCTACCTTCCCGGCGTTTCTGCCGCTGCTCACGCGCAAGCGCGCCCCAAGCTTGTCCATTGCATCGAACCAGCTTACGGCTGCGAGCTGTCCCTCGTTGTTGCGGAGAAGCGGCGAGCGTATGCGCGCCGGGCTGTACAGCGCCTGCAGAGCTGATTGCCCGCGCGCGCACAGACCGCCGTGGTTTATCGGATGCTGTTCGTTGCCTTCAATCTTGACCGCGTTGCCCTCGCGTACGCGCACCTTCACGCCACAGCCCGCAGAACATTCCGCACATGTCGAGTTCAGCCAGTATGATATGCCCGGAATTATTTCTTCATCGGGAATGAGTCCTCGGAGTATGACTCCGGCGCGCGACCGGCCAAGCGGCAGCATTGCTCCCGCGCCCATCAGGCCTGTGCTCTTGAGGAACCTTCTCCGGCTGAGCGTGTTCTTCTTGTTCATTGCTCCGATGACCTTACTTATGGCAGGTGACGCACTCTCGCGGGGCGCCTCTGCGCCTATGACATTGGACGCACCATCCCATGCCCATATCGGTCACCTGCTGTGCCGTTGTCATGAGCTCGACCGGCCCATGACATTCCTGACACTTCACATTGCTCAGTACGTGGCGTCTGTGGCTAAAATATACGTGCGGCTTGCTCTGGTAAACGCGCACCCATTCTACCGATTTCCCTGTTTGATAGAGTTCCGTGAGCTTTATCACCTCAGGCTTGTCTGTCGCCACCGCCTCATGACATGACATGCAGAGTTCGGCCCCGGGCAAGCCCGCGTAGATTGACTTCTCTGCGTACAGGTGGCAGTCCGTGCATTGCATCCCCAAATCTCCCGCATGAATGCGGTGCGGAAACTCCACCGGCTGCGCCGGACGGAGCGTGGGCTTTTGCATCAGGCCGAAGGCTATCACTGCCAGTGCCACGGCCGCAAACCACGCTATCACCATCCCGTAGACTGCGAGATTCTTCACGGACTATGTGCTCCCGCTCAGAATGTACTCCACTATCTTATCGGCTTCGTCTTTTCCTATCGGCGGCTTCGGCATTCTGGGAAGCTCCGGATTTACCTTCATGGGATTCAGAACAAACTCGACCATGTCTTGCTGCCGGCTGGCGTATTTCTCCGCCATGTAGTCCACTGACGGCCCGACAAGCTGGCGGTCGCGTGCATGACAGCTCGTGCAATAACGCTTGAAAAGCTCCTCCCCGCCCAGCGCCACCACGCCTTCGGGGGTATACGTTTGCAGAAAGGAAGCCAGAGACGCCTGATACTCACGCGTGCGTTGCTCGGCCACAAGATGCGGTTCGCGCAGCAAGTTCTCACGGACAACATGTCGCACCGTACTCATCAGCACGGCCACAACGCCAAGCAGAACGACCGATGCAACGATGGCCGCCCCGGAATTTTTCTGTAGCGCGCGAATGAGAGCGATGCAAACAGCCGCCACCAATGCCAATGCCGCGCCGAGGTGAATCAAGAGACTTATCGAGTAGGCTCCTTCAGGCAAGGTGATGAAGTTGAGCGTCCCAAAGACGCCTTGGAGGAGCGTTGCCGCCAGCGCCCATGTGAGCCCCAGCCGCTGCGCGCGAAGGTAAAACGCATCGTCGGATCTGCGGCCCTGATACCAGAAGTATATCGCCGCGAAAAAGCCAATCATCGCGAACACGGCCACCATGAAATGAAGGTAGCGCGCAAGCACGTTCGGCAACAGCACGGCCTGAATGAAACCGCGTGTCGTTCCCCATCGATAGGGCAGCAACATCAGGTTGATGTTGGCCAGAAAAATGAGCGGCACGAATGCAAAGATGGCGCAGGCCAGCGCCCCAAATGACAGATGTACCATCGGACGGTCCGCAAGGGTATCCCATGAGTACTTGAAGACGTACAGAGCCAGGAATGCCACGATGACCAGCCAAATGATGGATAGAAAAGCGCCGACCGTCATCATATTCGCCGTGTACCAATAACGAGTGTATACAAGTCCTATCAAGAGAAGCGGCGCAACCCCCAACACCACCGCCAGGCTCTTGTTCACCGTCACCGTGGAAAGCGTTTCCCTCGCGAGCCGTTCGTAAAAGGGATCGCCTTTACCGAGCGCCTTGAAAATGACACTCCAGTACGCGCCGCCTACCATTAGCCCAACGAACAGGATGTGCACGATGAACGTGATGACAAGCAGTCCCTTGAGTACACCCTCAGGGCCTGGCAGCGGCAAGGGGATATCAATGGGGATGCCGGTCATTTCTTCGTGGCTCCCTCGACCAGAAACTTTGCCAACGCCTCTTTCTCTTCCTGTGTGCCCGCAAATGGAGGCATGTATGGATGGGAATACTGAACGTTGTCGAGGAACTGCACAGTCGCCTCTTCACTCGAAAGAATGGCGCGTTTGTTGAATACTCCGTTAATCCCTCGATACGTGTGGCAGGTTGAACATTCGAGCCGGAAGAGCATGTGTCCCAATTCGGTCTCGCCTCCCCCCGGGTCAAGACCACGCCAGGCCCACGTCGAGTATCGCATCGCTCCCACGCTCGACATAAAGGGCGCCTCGGCCTTCCCAATGCCGTTGCTATAAAGATAATCGCTAATGACATACGGTTTCCGCGCGAACTCACGGACGCGCTCGAATTGGGCAACTGCGCATATCAGTATGAGAAACGGCGCCACCGACAGAACAGCAAATGTCCTTTGCATGAAATACAACACAAGCCCGAACAGGAATAATCCTGCAACGACCACGAAGAAGAACGCCTGGCTCCACTGTGCATATTGAGTCAGTTGCAGCGTGACGAGCGCGACCGATATAAAGCTCTCCGCCCTGGCCGGCAAGACCTGATAGTACGCAAACGTGGCAAACAGATAAATGGGGCTTATCACCAACAGGAATGCGCCCGAGAATCGCAGGAACTCGCTGCGTACGTCACGGAATCCGCGCAGGCAGGCAAAGATGAACAGGCTGAACCCACACGCCAGGAGCGCCGAAAGCGCTGTCCTGCTAAAGAGTTGCGGAAGATACGTCGGGTTGAAGAATCCATCCCAGAAGGTTTGACTGTCCAGCCATTTACCCGGCGTGAGTTGGAAACCCAAAATTCCCACGATGATGACCAACGTCTGAAATGACGTCACGACGTATACAATCCCAAGCTTCAAATGAGCGCTCCTCGACATCCGATACCACGATAGATAGTAAACCGCTACAAGCCCTATTTCCGTTACGAAAACAATCCATTCGACGAACCACGCCCAGAAGAATACCCTCAGAAGGGAACCGATTCCGACAGGGGAGAACATGTTGGTGGTGAACCAGATGCCAACACCCGTGAGCGCGCCGACAGAAGTAGTCAGGATGAAAAACCAGCGCGCCACGCGATAGGCGAGCTCGTTCAACCGCTCATTCTTTTGCCGGATTGACTTGTACTCGAGCAGAACGAGAAAAAAGGAGCCTCCGACCGCGCAGCCGTGACTAATCAGAACATGGATGACGCCGACCAACGCGATGAGCATGCGGCCACCTATCAGAGGTACTTCAACGGTCGGGAAATCCAAGGAAAGTCCTCCATCCTCCCAAAGGACCTGAAACTCCCAGGTGGTGGGGGCGAACCGCTTATTCTCACCCGCATGCCCCAGAGAGGGATATCAACAAAGCCCCGCTGCTGTGAAAAGAAACTGCGTCACATTTCCATAATTATAATCATGAGGGTGAAATGGCGCAATCCCCCAAGAAAACTCCCAGGTCAAATGCCGCCGCCCTTTGCGTGCCCCGCGCCTGTCTTGACAGCCCTCTGTCGCTGCGTTAAGATACTGTAAAGCGCGTGTTTCGACAAGCGGAGCGTGCGCATATGCACGTGGAGGTCCCGAAGTGATACAAGTCCGAAACCTCGTTTTTCAATACAACACCACCACGGTTCTCGACGACCTTTCATTTTCCCTCAACAAGGATGAAACTACGGTCGTTATCGGGCGCAGTGGCGTCGGCAAAAGCACGCTCCTACGCTGCATTGTCGGGTTGGTCCGGCCCACATCGGGCAGCATCCTCGTCGAGGGCGCCGATATCACCGCCATAAGCGAAGAAGAGTTGAATCTCATTCGCCGCAATTTCGGGGTGTTGTTCCAGGGCGCCGCGCTTTTCAACTCCATGACTGTCAGCGAAAACGTTGCCTTCCCCTTGCGCCAGCACCGCAATTATGACAAGCAAAAGATCCGCGAGATAGTCCGGGAAAAACTCAGCCTCGTCGACCTCGAGGGCTGTGAAGACATGATGCCATCGGAACTAAGCGGCGGCATGAAGAAGCGGGCCGGTTTGGCCCGCGCGTTGGCGCTCGACCCCAAATGCATTTTCTTTGACGAACCCTTAGCGGGACTCGACCCCATAATTGCAGGCGACATCGACGAACTCATCTTGAAACTCAAGAAAGTGGCCGGCATGACTATGATGATCGTGACTCACGAGCTCCTGCATGGGTTCAGGGTGGCCGACAAAATCATCATGCTGCACGAAGGCAAGATAATCGCGACAGGGAAACCAGCGGAAATTGTGGAAAGCGACGACGAATACGTGCAGCAATTCCTGCGCGGTCTGCCGGACATCAGATCAATATCAGGATGAAAACCACCGTATCCGTCGCTCTCATGCAGGAAGAATTCTGTTTCCCGACAAACCATCCTGACGGCAGGTGCGGAAGGACATTCATGAGGGCGTTGTCTCTTGCGCTCTTCCTCATGCTCATCCCTGCCATGGCCGTCTTTGCCGAAGACGTGGCCGAAGGTCTCACGCAAGAAGCCGTCGGTGAGGCGTCAGATGAAGAAACCAACCGCCAGTTCGGCCTGTGGCCATTCCTTTCCGTTGTGGAAACACCCACGTCACACGAGTTCTCGCTCAGGCCCTTCTACACCAGCCGCGAGTGGGCCAACGGCTCGGAAAAGAAAGTGCAGGCGCTTTGGCCGATATACCTGTACAAGCGATCAGAAGAGGATGTCACCATCCGCATTCTCCCCCTGTACACATTCTCACGAGATGTATACAGATATGAAGATAGCTACGAATACGAGAGCGAATATATGCTCTTCCCACTCCTCTTCGGCGGCGATTCATCTGATGAGGGGGGCTATTTCGCCTTTTTCCCCTTCGGAGGCACTCTGAAAAATTTCCTGGGACGCGATGAAGTCAATTTCTTCCTGTTTCCGCTGTATTTGGACTATTCCAAAGACGAGCTTTACCAGCGGAACTACCTCTGGCCTGTACTGTCTTTTTCATCCGGCGGCGATTATAATGGATTCAGGCTGTGGCCGCTGTTCGGCCATTTCGAGAAGCGCGGCGAATACCGCAGGGAATTCGTTCTGTGGCCCTTTTATCATCGGCAACGATTTGACCTCAACAACGATACTCCGGGCGAGCGGATGCTGGTTCTCCCATTCTATGCGCGCGAGGACAGCCAGCGGAGAAGCTATCGCGCTTTCCTCTGGCCGTTTTTTACATATGAAAATAACTACGCCAAAAACTTCGAACAGCGCGAAACTCCGTGGCCCTTTGTGGTCAGGACTCGGGGCGAACACATCCACAGAAACCAATTCTGGCCGCTCTACGGACACACTCAAACAGACGACACGCAGAAAGATTTCGTGCTGTGGCCTTTCTGGCACCAACGCGTCTTTGAGCTGGAGGGTGACGCAAAGAGACATGAAAGGTTTCTCATGCCGTTCGTTTCATCCACGGCTGAAGTCTCTGAATCACAAGGGGTGCTGAAAAGCAAGTTCAAGCTGTGGCCGCTATTCCGGTCGCGAAAACACGACGACGGGACGACGGACTTCCGCATGTTCTCGCTGCTCTGGTTCGAGGATGAACAGGGATTCGAGTTCCAATACTCGCCTCTATGGACGATATATGAACGGGAAAGCAGGCCCGACGGCACAGGTCATACCTATGCGCTCTGGCGGCTGTTCCGTCATGAGCGGTCTCCCGAAGGAGCCGAGACGCTTGTTCCGCTCCTTTTTTCCCATACGGAAAACACTGCATCGGACTCGGAGGAAACTGCAGTGCTCGGCGGGCTTTTCGGAACCAGTCGCGCGGGAGAGGAGCGTACGACGAGACTCTTGTATTTCATAGACATCCACCACTGAAGAGATGCAGGCCGGAGTTGAAGCTGTAGGAGAGGGAAACCATGCGGAGATCCCTGGAATATCTTGGTGCGCGGCTCATTCGCTTCTTTGAGGCTACCGGCGAGATTCTCATCCTGTTCGCACGGACCGTCTCATCATGCAGGAAGGCGATTCAAAACCGCCAAAATATCATGAAGCAGATGGCGTTTATGGGGGTCGGCACACTTCCAATAGCCTTGCTCATGGGTTTCTTCATCGGGATGGTGCTCGCACTGCAGACGGGATACCAACTGCTCCGGTTCAACCTCGAAGGCATCATCGGCGCGATTGTCGGCCTGTCGCTTGCAAAGGAGCTCGGCCCCGTTCTCACCGGCTACCTCGTGGCCGGCCGGGTCGGTGCCGCGATAACCGCCGAAATAGGAACCATGGAGATTTCTGAGGAAATCGACGCACTCCGTGTCATGGGCGTCGACCCGGTCTTCTACCTTTCCATGCCGCGCCTGATAGCGGCGGTGTTCATGGTGCCCATCATCGTGATCTATGTGAATGCCATCGGCATCATCGGCGGAGCAATTATTTCCGCGACCTACGTCGGCGTCGGTATCCAAAGTTATTTCGATAACCTCTTCGACTCACTCACATTCGACGAGGTTTTCCGCGGCCTCCTCAAGGCCATGTTCTTTGGAGGCATCGTTGCAACCATTGGATGTTACAAAGGCTTTAAGACAACCGGGGGAGCAGAGGGCGTGGGTGTCTATACCACGCAGTCGGTGGTGCTCTCGTTCATTCTGATTGTCGTGTTTGATTACTTCTTGTCGCGGTTGTTGTTATAAAGTTTTCTCTCGGAACCACACGGTATCAGCCGAGCCGGTTTGAAAGGGAGGATCAAGGAATTATGTCAAGAGAAATGAAAGTAGGGATATTCTTCATCCTCGGTATGGCGATCCTCGGCGTGTTGACCTTCTACGCCGGCGGATTCGAAGATTGGCTCAAAAAGCGGTATACGCTCCGCGCCTACTTCGACAGAGTCGATGGACTCGCAAAAGAAGACAATGTCACGCTCGCTGGCGTCGAAGTCGGCGAGGTGAGAGATTTGAAAATCTCCGACAGCCGCGTTGAGGTCACTCTCATCATCGACGGTGATGCCGCCGTTCGCAAAGACTCCATCGCACGCATCGAGGCCGAAAGCCTGCTCGGCGGCAAATACGTTGCCGTCACCGTAGGTTCGCCCGAATCTCCCCGCTTGAAAGACGGCGATGTCGTACAAACCGAGGAAGCGGGCGACCTCATGAAAATGCTCCAAAATGTGGCTGATGTCGCCGAGGACCTTCGCACGATGGTGAAAAACTTCAATGCAAATCAGGAGAAAATAGCGGCTCAGATTGACGACATCCTCGGCGAAAACCGCGAAAACATTCGCACCAGCTTCGAGTCCCTGTCACGGATCGTGACGGAAAACGAGGAAGGCATCAAAGAGACCATTGCCGCCCTCCGTGACGCTGCGCCGAAACTAAGGGACACCATGGAAAGCGTCGATAACATCGCGAAAAAGATCGAACGCGGTGAGGGCACAATCGGCAAACTGGTCCAGGATGAGTCACTCTACAATGAAATGAAAGAACTCTCGGCCGGGTTGACCGAAGCATCGGCCACTGTCAACCGCATCCTCGGAGACAATGAGGAAGATATACGCGCAATGATCGCATCGCTCAAAAACGTCGCGCCCAAGCTGGAAAAGAGCATGGACCGAATTGATACTATCACCCAAAAAATCGAGAAAGGCGAGGGCACGCTCGGCAAACTTGTGCAAGACGATACATTGTATAAAGAGGCGACGCGCATGTTCAAGGAATCACGCCATGCCGCCGAGGACGTGCGCGAGCAAGTTCCCATTATCACGTTCACGAGCGTCATCTTTGCGGCGTTCCAATAATGTAACCGGCAGTGTTCCGGGGACATAATACCTATGTTCTTATGCTATGCCGGGGCCAGAAAAGCGTTGTCCTTTCTGTTCCTCCCCAAGAAAACAGGTATTATGTCCCCGGAGTAAAGGAATAAACGGACATCGTCGTTTGCTGTTTCATCAAATGAGCCCTCTCGGACGCATTCCCCGCAACGTGAGGAGGTTATTTTTATGGATACGTTGACTCAATCGGTCGTGAATAAGCTGCTGGACTGGGGGGCGGACCTGGTAGGAATCGCGCCCGTCGAGCGGTTCGCGAACGCGCCTGAGGGTCACAAGCCCACCGACTTTCTGCCCGAGTGCAAGTCAGTCATATCCATCGCGCTCCATATCTTTCAGGGGATGGCCGATGTGTGGGGCGAATATGACGAACCCGGCAAGAGCATCACGCCGTATCTCTTCTATGGATATGGGCTGACGAATCTCGAGAGTTCGCGCATCGTCAACCGCATGGCGAGACAACTCGAGTATCAGGGATACAAGACTCTCTGCTTCATGCCCACATGGATTTCCAGCTCTTACAAGTACTTTGACGAAATGCTCAACACGCACAAGGTGCGCGCCGAATTCTCGCATCGCCATGCTGCCGCCGCATCGGGAATCGTCGACCTTGGCTGGAACGGCCTCGGGCTCTCACCCGAATTCGGACCGATGCAGCGCTTCAACTCGATACTGACATCGGCCGAGCTTGAGCCTACGCCGTTATATAACGGGCCTGCTCTTTGCCGCCCGAAGGAATGCGGCATGAAATGCGTGCGCCTATGCCCCGCGAGCGCATTCTCGGAGACCGAGAGTCAATCACTGACCATCGACGGAAAAAAAATCACATATTCCACCCATGATAATATCCGATGCATGTATGCAATTCTCGGCATGGTGAAAGGGTCCGGCGGCCGCACTGACCTACAAATCCCCGACGGCCCCGGACAGCCCATGCATTTCTATTCGGAATTGCATGGAGATAGTATTCACATGTATGACCGGGGCATGCTGGACAACTGCTTCGGCATCATTTGCGGTGACTTCTGTGGCAAGTGCCTCCATAAGTGCCCATCCAGGAAGTTGACCGCGAAAGACATGAAAGAGTACGACCTCTCGAAGCGCCACAGCTCGGTCAACCGGGCGGCATTGGGCTGAGATGCTTCGACCCTAAATCATGTAACAATGCGATCTTCGGAGGAACTCTTCGATAATCGGGCTCCAACGTCCCGAAATCCGTAGGGGCGGCATTGCATAGTCGCCCATCTGGAGGGGTTCCGCGAAGTGCGGGATGGTCGCCCGTATTCGGCAAAGGCACTATGAGCGAAGCCAACGAGCGGCTCAAGGAACTCATCAGCGAGCAGCGGATTGCGGAAGCCGTCCAGCGGCTTGCAGCCGAAATTCGCCATGACGTGAAGGGAAGAACTCCCGTGCTCATCGGCGTCCTCAAGGGCGCATTTATGTTTATGGCCGACCTCGTCCGGGTGCTCGGCGAGCCCGTGGAGTTGGACTTCATTCGCATCTCGACGTACGGCAGGTCAGATTCACCCATTCGAGAACCAACCATCGCGTGCGATATCACCCTCGACGTTAAGGGACGCGATGTGATTGTCGTGGAAGATATCGTCGATACGGGTTCCTCCTTGAATTACCTCGTAAAACATTTGGCTGCTCGCTGCCCGCGCAGTCTGAAAATTGCTGCATTGATAGATAAGCGCGGCCGCCGCCATTGCGAAGTCAAAGTGGATTACGTCGGGATACCCCTCGAATGCGGCTTCATCGTCGGCTACGGAATCGATTATGCAGAGCGATACCGCTACTTGCCCGCCATCTGCGAATTGAAAAAGAAAGAGTAACCAATTGAACCAGCCCGACGTCATGACGAACATGTTGGCGGTTGCCCGGGGCGAGGCGCCTTGCGATGTGCTCCTGAAACGAGCGCGTTTGCTCAATGTGTTCACGGGGGAAATCGAAGCCGAACAGGCAATCGCCATTTTCGCGGGCCGGTTTGCCGGTATCGGCGATTACGAAGAAGGACGCGAACTAGTCGACCTCGCGGGCTCCTTAGTGGCTCCCGGCTTCATCGACGGCCACATCCATCTCGAGAGCACCCATCTCACGCCGGCCGCATTCGCGAGTCTCGTGGTTCCTCGCGGCACCATGGCTATCGTCGCCGACCCGCACGAAATCGTCAACGTCAAGGGTCTCGCCGGCTTGCGCTACATGATTGCCGCCACACACAACCTGCCTATCTCGGTCTACTTCATGGTTCCCTCGTGCGTGCCGGTCTCCGATTTCGAGACCTCAGGCGCATCCCTCTCTGCCGAAGACATCGCCGACGCGCTCCAGCTTGAGCGCGTCATCGGGCTGGCAGAGATGATGAATTACCCGGGTGTGGTGCAGGGAGAGCCGGAAACGCTTGCGAAGCTCGCGGTCGCTCATCGAGCGGGAGTGCTCATTGACGGGCATTGCCCGGGTTTACATGGTCATTCGCTGAACGCATATATCGCCTCCGGTGTGCGAACCGACCATGAAACAACGAAGCTCGAAGAGGGTCGGGAAAAGCTGCGCCGAGGCATGTTTCTGATGATTCGTGAGGGTTCCAGCGAGAAGAACCTCGAGGCGCTGCTCCCGCTCGTCACCGGACACTCCGACGAGCGATGCATGTTCGTGAGCGACGATTGCTCACCCAACGACCTTGCACAATTGGGCCATATTGACCACATCGTCCGCAAAGCGATTCGCCTCGGATTGCCCGCAACGCGCGCCTACGCGCTCGCCACGATTAACCCGGCCCGCTATTTCCGGCTGCACGGATCAGGCGCAATTGCTCCCGGCTACAACGCCGATTTCATGGTGCTCGACAACATGGAGCACGTACAGATAGCTGCGGTCTATCATGCCGGGAGAAAGGTCGCCGAGGCGGGACGACCGCTCTTTCAGCCTCCTGAGTTCGACGACTCCTCCATGCGCAAGAGTCTCCGCGTGAGCAATTTCTCGATTGAACGCCTGAGAATTTCCGCGAACACGCGCTCTGCTCGTGGCAGCTTCCCGGCCATCGAGATAATCCCCAAACAGATTACAACGCGAAAGGTCGATGTAAAACCTCCCGAACGCGACGGGCTTCTATGGGCTGACCCGGCTAATGACCTGCTTAAACTGGCGGTTGTCGAGCGCCACGTCGGCACCGGCAATGTCGGACTCGGGTTCGTTCGAGGATTCGGCATCACGCACGGCGCCATTGCGTCCTCGGTAGCACATGATTCACACAACATCGTAGTCGCTGGCGCTTCGGATGAGGATATGTTCGCCGCCGTGAGTGAAATCATCGCTATGGGCGGCGGCATGGTCGCTGTCGCCGATGGTCAAGCTCTTGCACGGTTGCCTCTGCCGATTGCCGGACTCTTGTCAGATGCCTCTCCCAATACCGTCATCACTGCCTATGACCTCCTGGAGCGCAGCATCCGAACGCTCGGATGCCGCCTTGCATCTCCCATGGCGACGCTCTCATTCCTTGCCCTGCCCGTGATTCCGGAGCTGCGGTTAACCGACAAGGGCCTCGTCGACGTCGTCAATTTCCAGTTCCTGGACCTTTCAACCCGGGCCTAGGATTATATTCCCGAAATGACGTGTCGTCCGCCACTGATTCGCCCACAACGACTCGCATGCATAATTGGTAGTATCCCAATGTGTTAGATTAGCCCGGCGTTGCTGTTGCATTTTAGAGCGGTTATCAGGTCAAACTCTCAAATCGCGGAAACATGAATTCATAACCAATTGACAACATTAGTGTTAAACAAATCTTGTTGTTGGCACCGGAATTGCTCAAATCAACGACTGAAATCCATGCGGCATACGGAGGATAACCATGCGACAGGATAAACTCACCATCAAAGCTCAAGAAGCGCTACAAGAAGCACAGCAGGTTGCTGAACAATACAACCATCAAGCAATAGAGCCTGAACACGTGCTCCTCGCCCTGCTTCGTCAGTCGGAGGGGATTGTCGTACCGATACTTCAGAAGCTGGAGGCTGACCCGAAGCAAGTCGGGGGTCGTCTCGAGGAAATCATCGCGCGGATGCCAAAAGTCTATGGCGGCGAGGCTGGCGGACAGGTTTATATCTCCAGCGCGCTTTCCCGGGTCCTCAAACGCGCTGCAGCCGAGGCGCAGCAGCTCAAGGATGAATATGTCAGCACCGAGCATCTGCTTATTGCGATTGCCGAGGGCGAAAAGGCAAGCGAGGCGGCGCGCCTGTTGCGCGAGCACGGTGTAACGCGAGACACGATATACAAGGTTCTCGTCGAGATACGGGGCACGCAGCGCGTCACCGACCAGTCCCCCGAGGAGAAATATCAGGCGCTCAAGCGGTACAGCCGAGACCTGACCGAACTTGCCCAAAAGGGAAAACTCGACCCGGTGATAGGACGTGACGATGAAATCCGGCGCGTGATGCAGGTGCTCTCGCGGCGAACGAAGAACAATCCGGTGCTCATCGGCGAGCCTGGAGTCGGCAAGACAGCAATTGTCGAAGGCCTCGCCCAGCGCATGGTCGCAGGCGATGTGCCCGAGGGCTTGAAGGAAAAGCGACTCGTTGCGCTCGACCTCGGGGCCCTGGTTGCAGGCTCGAAATTCCGCGGCGAATTCGAGGAACGCCTCAAGGCAGTCCTCCGTGAAATCGAGGAGGCCCAGGGCAGCATCGTTCTCTTCATTGATGAGCTGCACACGCTCGTCGGCGCGGGCGCGGCTCAGGGCGCGGTTGATGCATCGAACATGCTGAAGCCGGCGCTCGCGCGCGGAGAGCTGCGATGCATCGGGGCGACAACGCTCGATGAGTACCGCAAACACATCGAGAAGGATGCCGCGCTCGAACGCCGGTTCCAACCGGTTCTCGTAAATGAACCCACCGTCGAGGACACGATAGCAATTCTTCGCGGTTTGAAGGAGCGTTATGAAGTGCATCATGGAGTCCGAATACAGGATGCCGCGCTCGTGGCCGCCGCAGTTCTCTCGCACCGTTATATCTCGGACCGATTCCTGCCCGATAAGGCGATCGACCTCATTGACGAGGCCGCCTCACGCCTCCGCATCGAGATAGACAGCATGCCCACAGAGATAGATGAGGTCGAGCGCAAGATCATGCAGCTCGAGATCGAGAAGCAAGCGCTCAAGAAGGAACGCGATAAAGCCTCAAAGGAGCGGCTCGAAAAACTCGAGAAGGAACTGGCCGAACTCAAGGAGCAGAGCGCTCAGATGAAAGCGCAGTGGACGCTTGAGAAGGATTGTATACAGCACGTGCGCGAGATAAAGGAACAAATCGACCGCGCGCGCACCGAGGAACAGCAGGCCGAACGTGCCGGTGACCTGAACCGGGTCGCGGAAATCAGATATGGCCGGCTCATTGAACTGCAGAAACAACTCGAGGCCGAGAACAAGAAGCTTGCTGAGATACAGAAAACGAAAAGCTTCCTGAAGGAAGAGGTCGACGATGAGGACGTCGCCGAGATCGTCGCCAAATGGACGGGCATTCCGGTGGCGAAACTGCTCGAGGGCGAGATGGAAAAGCTGGTCAAGATGGACGACCGTCTCCGCCTGAGAGTGGTTGGCCAGGACCACGCAATCCACTCGGTCTCAGACGCCGTTCGCCGCGCGCGCGCCGGCCTGCAAGACCCCAACCGGCCCATCGGCTCCTTCATCTTCCTCGGGCCGACGGGCGTCGGCAAGACGGAGCTCGGGCGCGCGCTCGCAGAGTTCCTGTTCGATGATGAAGCGGCAATGATTCGCATCGACATGAGCGAATATCAGGAACGGCATACCGTCGCGCGGCTCATCGGCGCGCCTCCCGGCTATGTCGGTTACGAGGAGGGCGGCCAACTCACGGAAGCGGTGCGGCGCCGCCCATACAGCGTGATTCTCTTCGATGAAATCGAAAAGGCTCACTCAGACGTGTTCAACGTGCTGTTGCAGATACTCGACGACGGGCGCCTGACCGACGGACAAGGTCGCACGGTGGATTTCAAGAACACCGTCATCATCATGACCTCCAATGTCGGCAGCCAGTTCCTTGCCGACCTTAACGGCGATCCCGAGAAGGCAAGCGACCTGATGATGGAAGCTTTGCGCAGACACTTCAGGCCGGAGTTCTTGAACCGCATCGATGACATCATCACCTTCAACACGCTCGGTAAAGAACAAATAAAGGAAATCGTCGAGATTCAGCTCGGACATATCATGAGACGTTTGGCCGACAGAAAGCTGAGCCTGAAGCTTACTCCGCGTGCCAAAGAACTTCTGGCAGAGGAAGGCTTCGACCCGGCTTATGGAGCGCGTCCTCTGAAACGAACCATTCAACGTATGGTGCTCGATCCACTAGCGAAGAAGATACTGCAGGGGGAATTTCATGAGGGCGACACCGTCGAGGTCGGCGCTCACGACGGACAGATTACCTTCCGCCAAATTGAGGCGGGAAAAGCGAGCGATTGAACCCAACCCATGGAATAAGGCAGTCGAGGCGTCTGTGGGTGAACCTCGTGTTCGCCCAAGTCCTGTCCAAAACAGAGAGTAACCGCGCATGAGCGCATTTTTTGGGCGCAATGAATCGCGCCCCTACAAGGATTTTGGCCCACACCCGTAAGGGCGCAATTCATTGCGCCCTTGCCAGAAAACGGTATCCATACACCGCGTTTGCCTCGGAATGCAAGTTGAGTAACCCCCACTGGTGCACGAGTCCATGGATCGCACACAACGGCTGATTCTCATTCATTTGCCGGCTCAACCGTATAGCCGAACGAGCTATCGCGGACAGAAGTGGGTTTGCCCTTACAGAAGTGTTGCGCGGATTTTTTTGAAGAGAGGGAATTATTCCTGCCGCCGATAAGCTATCTCTTACTGCTCCGAATGAAAAACGAACGTAGTTCTTCCCATCCGGACCTCGTCACTGTCGCAGAGCAGCGCCGACTCGATGCGCGCCCCGTTCACGCGCGTGGGGGACAAAACAGCAAGGTTGGTGATCTGGTAGCCGTTCTCGAGCCGGGTGAGTATTGCGTGGCGACGCGCTGCTAGTAAGCCCTTGACCTTGATGTCGCAATCGGGCGCTTTGCCAAATACGATATCACTCTTCTCGATAGGGATGAGCGGCGTTGTCTGTGTTCCCTCCTTGACTCGCAGGTGGGCCTTGCGCGCAGTGGTCACTTTTTTCTGAATCTTTTCCATCTTCTCCGGCTCGACGAACATCGTTCCGCGCCCAGATGTGTCCATATCGGGGCGTGCTTCGCCACTGCTTGCAAGCGCTGCGGCAATCTTGCCCTTACTCGAGTGAGTGTCAAAGATGACAATGTGCTTGCCGATGCCGATCTCATCGCCAAAATTCAGGGGTGTGGGCCCGCCTATTCGTTGTCCGTTGATGAACGTGCCGTTGTTGCTGTCGAGGTCGTTGACGGTGAATTCGCTTTCCTTTTTCTCGATGATAGCATGGTGTCTCGACACCGCGAGATTATCGATAACCACATCGCAATCATCCGCACGGCCGAGAATCATCTTGTCCTTGCTTATCTCATATGTTCCGACGACGTCACGCCCAAACATAAGCGTCAAGATGGCCATTATCGACTCCTCTTGCAGAACGATAGCGAATTGCAGAACTCTTTGCCCGACAATTTGTTAACGAATTATACCATAGCCTGTTCGAATTTTGCAACAGGTTTTTCGCCGACGCCGCCCACATTTGACTTTGGCGCGTCCTTGGCCTATAATTGTATCAAATCTAATTTCCTTACCTCAGTAGCTTCCCGGAGAGAAACAATGGCACTGAGGTTCACAGGGGAAATTTGTAACAGGTTGTCCTTTCTCGCATCAACCGGAGAGGGGACAGCTTTTTTATTTGTCCCGAGAAAGGTCTCAAATCACCACACATTGGGTCCGTGAATGCAGGGTCATTGCCCATGCTTTCCAAAGGGTTAGCCAAGAGCGTCCTTGTGGTGGATGATGACGAGGCTGTCCTTGATTCAATGAAGGCCGTTCTCGAGCTTGCCGGATTCGACGTCAAGACGGTATGCGACGGAACAGAAGTCATTAAGACGATGGGAAACCGCAGATATGACGTGTTGATTCTGGATGTAAACATGCCCAGAATTGATGGAGTCGAACTGTTTCAGGAAATCAAGAATTGCGAACAATATAGAGGCCTTCCGGTAGTATTCACGTCTGGATATCCGGTCTGGAGCGAGCCTGAAGAGGGAAGAAGGGAAATATTCAAGAAAGCAAATGCGTATCTACAGAAGCCTTTTAATATTGATGTACTCATGAAAACGGTCGAAAGGCTCGCGGGGAAATAAGTGCCGCCAAACGGAAGAGCCTGTTGTGTCCCGCGGATTGCAGGCAGATATGAAAACAAATGGAACGCATCTACCCTCACGACGAGATCAGGCGCCATCCATCCAAATTCCATTAATCCACACCGCCAAGAGTAACAAATATCGACCGTTCCGGGAGAAGCTTTTACGCGAAAATCGAATGGTCAACCTGTAACCATCCCGCTGCTTTCCGGCACGCTGAACGTGGCAAGAAAAGGATCAAGGATGCGACAGGTCATTCCTCCTCATCTTGTCCCATCAGGGAGGCTTGCACGGCAAAGAAGAAATGTTATATTTAAAAAAGCGGATAGGTGGCTTGAATCCAAAAGGATCTATTATCTGGAGGTGGATTCATGAAGGTCAGTGCGAGAAATTTATTAAAGGGTAAGGTTTCGAAAGTAACAATGGGCGCGGTGAATGCCGAGGTCGAGGTCGAATTGGGTGACGGCCAGAAAGTTATTTCAATCATTACAATCAATTCTGTAAAGAAACTCGGATTGGAGGTTGGCAAGCAAGTATACGCAATGATCAAGGCCTCCAGTGTCATGATAGCCGTCGAGTAATACCAAGTCACGCTCATGTGGATTTGGCGGAAGTGAGAATTATTCCTGCATCCGGGAGAGGTATACGGTTTCCTCAGGAATTCCCCTTTTCAGGTTGCGCCGTCCGAAGTGATGCGCAGCTATCCTCTTTTCTTAAGCAGTTCTTTTCTTGCTCGGTTTGAGAATCGAAAAACGTCAGAATCTCTTAGCGTATATGATATAATATCGCGTACTCTAGCATGCCTGAGGTCATTTGCCGGGTCTAGAACAAGGGAATTCCCAGCCGACGGAGGACAGAAATAAAGTTTTGCCCGTAATAAACGTGAGAGCTAGCGGCCTGTTGCCTGCCAGATTCGCCGGCGGATTGGCTTCCTCGTAAAGATAATCCCTATCTGATGTGCGAGACCATCGACTAGTGCAGGGATAGACCCACACGGACCTTCTGACTATCAAAATGGAAAAGCGCCCATACCCGGAAAACCATCCTACCAACATATGGATAGAACCCACAAATATCTGCAATCTGAGGTGTGACTTCTGCTTTCATTCCTGCGGGGTTATGACCCGAGACAAAGGAATGATGAGCTTTCAGGTCTTCAAGAGGATAATCGACGACGTAAAGCATTTCCAACCGAGGGTTGTGCTGCACCATTCGGGCGAATCCTTTTTGCATAAAGATTTGTTTGAATTCATTCATTATGCTAAAGAAGCACATCTGACTGTGGGGTTGACCACAAATGGAACGCTGCTCGCACGGGAAGATTTTCGCATCTTAAGCACAGGGATAGACTCTCTCAATATATCACTAGGAGGCACAGGAGAGGAAGATTATCGGAGGGTGAGGACGGCAGATGACTTCGCGGTTGTTAAGGAAAACATCCTCACGCTAGCATCAAGAAAGAGAGAATCCGGGGTCAAGATAAGGTTGTGCGTCAATGTTGTCTCAACCAAATACAATAAAGATAGTCTTGAAGACTTCAAAGAAGAGATTAGCTCGGTCGAAGGAATAGATGATGTCCTGGTCAGACGGCTGCTGAATTGGTCCGGAAGCGTAGATGTTCGAGACCTCTCCATGAATGATTCCATGGATGTGGATAAGAAACGTAGACAGCACAGTTTGAGACGTAGATTGCGGCAAACGCTGGGCGGTCTTCGTCCCCGGAACTTGTGCAAAAGCGTGCATCAGTCGGCGGGAATTCTGTGGGATGGAACGATAGTACCCTGTTGCATCGATTTCAATGGCACTCTCGCACTCGGGAATATTGTTGATGGCCCCTTTCTCGATACATGGAACGGCAAAAAAATGGCACGCTTGAGGAAAATGTTGCGGTCAAGAAGGCTAACAAAAAATCATCCAATCTGTGGCCCATGTCGCTTTGGACCTCAAACGTGAATACGTATCCGGGAGAATCATCCGGAGGCCGAAACGACAGCACTCAAGGCCGTCAATGATTCACACCTGGAAAAGCGACGGTCAACCAATTGTTCCCACCAATCTCACAACGGGCCTTACCTCGATCAAAGGCCGCTTCGTTGAAAGGCGCCCTTGCTTTCATCCAGGCTGTTGGCCCCGCTGTGATTTTCGTCTGAGCTTGCTAAGCAAGAGCTTCGATATTGTTCGATTTCGATTAACTGCCACCAGGAGACGGTTTCTAAGGCCGGGTATATAGGTCACCTTTCCCGTTTTGAGTGACCTGAGGGATGCAGCTACGATATCGTCTGCGGATGTCCACATGAATCTTGGGATCAAAGAGCGGTCGAGTTTCTCATACTCTGAGGTGTCGTGAAATTCGGTACGCGTGAATCCCGGACACAGCGCCTGGATTCTGACGCCCGTTCCCATTAGTTCACGTTGAAGGGCCTCAGAGAAGGTAATCAAGAAGGCTTTGGTCGCGCCGTAGGTGACGTTTCCCTGCATGGGAATGAACGCGCCCATCGAAGACACATTGATGATTACGCCGTTGCCCCGCGCAATCATTCCCGGCAAGGCGGCCCAGCATAGGCGCACGCTGGCCACTATATGAACATGGATCATGTCCATCTGACCTGCAATATCTATCTCGGAGAAATTACCGAACGTGCCGAAGCCCGCGTTATTGATCAGCATATCCAAGAATTCGATTTCACGAATGCGCTTTTCAACCCGTTCGATATCGGCAGACTTGGTCAAATCAGCCACGAGGACTTCTGCAACTACTGCGTGATTTCGATGTAATTCTTCAGCGAGTATTGCCAGTCGCTCTTTGCGTCTGGCAACAAGGATAAGATTCTTGCCTTGGGCGGCCAACGCGCGAGCATACGCAGCGCCGATTCCACTGGAAGCTCCGGTTATCAGGGCGGCTCCATCTTCTTTGCTATTCAAAATATCCCCTCCAAATTGATCTGGGCTCCGAAATCGCTAACAAAAAAGATCCTTTTGGCAGCGAGGTGTGGTGAAGGTCAGGTAGCGTACGAACTTTGCCCTATCCTAGTATCTTTCAGTCCCCCTTTTCAAACCGGAGCCTCCCATCAAAGATTTCTTGCACGAAAATCCACTATATACATTGACAGACCTGTATCAAGATTAACCGAATACGTCGTCAAGCGTGAATTCAGGCAGTGGACCTGATTGCCGACAGATAAACGTATAATCGCATTCCATCGGCTTGTCTTTGTACTCATCTTTCCCGCTCAGCACATGGGCGATTGTATGGCTTCGCTTAAAGTCGGCACCCCACACATGGGCCTGCGCATAATCCTGATCACAATTCGCTGCTATGCACACCTCGACAAGGCCGTTTGCGTGATAGTACTCCGCAATCGGGCAACGGAGACACTTTCGTATAACGATCTTGTTCTCAAAATCGATAGGTTCCAAGCGCCATTTGTATGGTTCACTGTTAAAGCCAAGGGGATCCAGAAGCCTTCCGGCCTGCAGCAAGCGCTCAAAAGGGTCTCGAGTGATTGCGCCTGCCATTTCCCACGTTTTCTTAAGCATCTTCTCATAGAAAAACCAGTTGATATCATGCAAATGCCTCAGCGATGTTTCTTTTGGCAGTCCGGCTGCCTCAAGCGCCCGATACAGGGCCATGGAGAACGTGGCCCCCCGAAGCAAGCGCATCAAACCTTGTGAATACTTGTGTTCCATTGAAAGGGTCGGCAGAATGGTGTCGTACCTTTCCCACGCATCATCCAATATCTCTTTGATCTTTGAATGGGGATAGCTGGCGAGGAGTACATTCTTGGCATGGGCAGAAATAACGTGGCGAATCATGTTTTTTCTTCAATCTCTTCTTCGGCGTCAAGATAGCGGTGGTTTAAGTTAATCAATGACATGATGTGACCTCCTTCCTCCAAATACCGTTTCGACATGGCAGCAACGTACATTCATCCATATTCTTATCTACGCCGTTCCTCCAAATTTATGTTCTATCCAGTCGAAGATCACCTCGTGAGATTGTGTTATGGCGCCGAATTCGCAGTGCTCTTGAGCGCCTTCTCCATTGGCGAAGATATGGACGGTCACGCTGCGGGCATTGACCAGCTCTTTTTCAAGATCGCTCGCTTGTTTCAGGGGTATCATATGATCCTTCTCCGCAGCCAGTATGAGAACGTCACATTTGATGTTCTCAGCTATGCCTCTCAGGGAATACCTGGCAAACGCATTGAATGCATCTACGGGCGTTTTTGTACCCATTGCCCACTCTGTATTCTTGACTCCCCATCGTACTCCCGGTGTTGTTTTCATCTTAAGCTTCACGATAGAATTTAATATCCCATCGAAGCCGTGTTTATGCAGGAAACCGGCAAATCCTGGGACTTGTTCAAACGCCGCTTCCTGCATGTCATAGAGCATATTGTTGAGTATAATGCCGTCTATACGGTCATCGTGCATTGCAGCCCGTGGTGCAAGGTATCCGCCGAGGCTCAAACCATAAAGAACGATCTTGTCGGGCTTCCGATGGTTTTTCAGGAACTCGTCGAGAACCGCGGTGTTGGGCTTTTCCCATTCATGGGTGAAGACCAATCCCTGCTCGCGCAGGATCGAGCCCTGGCCGGGGCCCTCGTAGATTAGGGCTGAATATCCTCGCTCGAGCGCAGCCGCCACAATTATGAAATAGAGTTCCTCCATTGTCGAGTCATATCCTCCACAGGCGACTATCAGCGGCTTTGCCTCGGACCCGGACGGTCCCGGATAGGAGACTGCCTTCAGCCTGTATTCTCCATATGGAACGTCGATGGTTTCCCGCTCGATTCCTAGGGCGTCAAGGCCATCATTAAATGCAGTAACGTTTTTCCGGAAGGCCTCCACCCGTCTCGGATCACCCGGATAGAGCAGGAATTCGGCGGTCCTGTAATAGTTATGCGCCCTGAGCAATGCTCGCCCTCTGCTGACCGTGTCCTGCGCAGTGCAGCCTATCTGCTCGACGCGCCGTGCCGCCTGGTCCCATCCCCGATACCAGCTTTCAATATCTCCTTCCTTGATATCCTTGATGGCAGCAAGTATCTCACCGGCCTCCCCGCCACCATATGGAACGTGTGAGAACGCCCTGATGGTCTGATAGTTATACGTTGGGTCATCGCAAAACCATATCCTGGTCACGGTATCCTCCGTTATGGCCCCGTCACGTGAATTGAACGTGCTCACATCTTTTCGACAGTAAGAGCGCCACGCACATAGCAATTATATGAGATGAATCTCATATTGTCAAGTGAAATATGAGGTATGTCTCATTTTTTTCCTTGCAAATTCGTTCCCGATGGGGTATTATTGAAAGAAGCAGACGGGATCCCTGCAGCACAAGGGCCATCTTTAGAGTGACTGTCGGGCGAATCACAGTCGATGATAGAGGGAGTAAAGCATGAGCAAAGCCAGCGCGGGAAACTCGAAAAAGGGAGCACGAACACCTGTCCAGCAGAGAGGAATGGAGACGAGGCGGCGGCTTATCGAGGCGGGGGAAAAGGCGTTCGCCAAATACGGCTATCATGATGTCATCGCGGATGAGATCGCCAGAGAAGCCGGAGTGGCTGTGGGAAGCTTCTACGCCTATTTCAACAACAAACGCGAACTCTTCCTCGAAATCATCGATGAATACACGGCGAAAGGGGTAAAGGCAATGAATGAATCCCTTGCCTCCTTCCCGAAGAGCAAAAGCCAAAAGCTGGAACAGAACATCCGAAAGATGATGGTGGCACTGGTCGCCATGCATAAGGAATCGCCTGCACTTCTCAAGGAAAGTCTTCGGATGGCTCTCTCTGATGAAGAAATACGGGAGCGCGTGGAAAGAATAAGCGGGATTGTTCGTCAGCTCTTTCAGGAGGCTTTGGCGGAAGTAAACAAGAAATTGAGAAGAAGAGACAGAGAAAGCATTGCCTATATGCTGTATTACGCCTCCGAGGGAGTTGTCCACCGGATGGCTCTCAATGAAGGTGAAATTGACGAAAAGAAGGTCGTGCGTGAACTGTCAAAGATGGTTGCATCTTACATCAATGAAAAGCTCTAATAGCATTCCCGTAAAATGCTTGTTTCGTTGCCACGTTCAATAGAATGAACCTCGAACCATTATCTGATCTGCAGAATGAACCGCCTTTACGGACTGCCTCAATCCATTTCCCCTAATGCCAAGACGCGCAGGTTTGATATCCCTGAGTTCTTGATGTATACTTCGGAACGCTTATGCGGACATTACGCGTGTGACAGCGTAAGAATCGGTGGATTTCGATTTCAAGCGAGCTCGGAAGTGAAACGATACCCTCTCTACGGCTTCATCACACTCATCGTTCTGACGACGGCGGTCATCATCTATGACCGGCACACGATGGTTGAATTCGGGCCGGCTCCTCCCGACCCGGCCTGGAATGCCGGCGACGTCGCACATCTTCTTCCCACCGTCAACCATAATCGTATCCTCATCAAGGCTTCCTTTAACTCTGCTCTCACCGAACCGCCGTTTTTGACAGTCGGCGGAAGAGAATTCGAGGGGCATCAGACCGACTCCAAAGGGTATTTCTGGCAGTTCGATGCTATAGGTCTCCAGCCGAACACCGCCTATGAGTTGTCGCTGCAAAGCGCTTCCGGAGAAGACCTCTGTGACCCCTGGACGCTCAAGACCTTCCCGAGGCCTAACGATGAACCGCAGCGGATGCGGCTCCTCATCTATACCTGCCTCGGAGGACACGATGCGCACATTACGTGGCGAGGCACCGGCCCGCTACCCGTCTCCGTGCGCAGGAGGCTCTTGCGGAGAGCGCTGTCGCTCGAGCCCGATGCTCTCATCTCAAACGGCGACCAAATATATTACGACCTTGAGTACGGCAAGGCTCCGAAATACATGGGCAGAGCGCCCGAATCCATCCGCTACGCCGGCGAGTTCGACCGCTCAAAAGCGGTTCTCGGGACAGCAAACGAAGAAGTGTTCAAGAAGGCTGCCGGCCCCCAAATTGCCTTCTTGTACGGCGTTTCATGTCGCTCGATACCGACATTCTTCATCCTGGACGATCATGATTATTTTGAAAACGACGAGGCCCGCGCCGAGGATGAGTATAGCCTGATAGATGTCCTCCTCGGGTGGCGTTCTCCTGTTCTTAAGGCAGGCATTTCATTCCCGCCCGACGATTTTATGCTCGAGCTGGGCCGATCCTCTCAAAAGCTCTACCTGCCTGAGTTCCTGCCCGACGACACCCGGCCGGCCGACCTGCCGGGGTCGAATGCGCCGGAAAGGGCCGATGGCGTTTCGGAATGCTATGGCACGCTCCGGTACGGGAAACTTCTCGAAGCGCTCTTGTTCGAAAACAGGCGCTATACCACGCTCACAGGCTCCGATGCCGTATTGATTCATCCTGATGCAGAGAAATGGTTGATTGACCGGATGGCCGCCGAGGAGGCCGCACACGTGATTAATGTGTCTGCGACCATCTTCGGCTGGAGCGCCGGCAAATGGATGGAATGGTATCCCGACATCAGAGAAGGAAGCAACCTGATCACCGCCAGGCCCAAGTATATGTGGCAGGAAGGTTGGTTTGCCCAGCACAACCGCCTCTTAAGCGCAGCATCCGGCATGAAAAGGAACGCCCCGCTCTTCATCTGCGGCGATTTGCATGTCCAGGCTGAAGGTAGAATCGTTCGAAGCGGCAACCTCGACCTCAGCAAGAACCCGGTGGTTGTGATTGCGTCGGGGTCGCTCGGGACCGGTCCGCAGGGCTTTCCCTCGGGTGCAATTCGAAAAATGGTCCCGCAGGTGCCCACCGATTTGGTCGTTAAGGAAGGTCTGCCGCCGGTTGAAAAGAACGGTTTTGTGATATTGGATATCACCCCGGAAAAGATTGCTATCGACTTTTACATCTGGAGACCTCCGGACCCCATTGAGGCAATAGACACTTTGCAGCCGCATCATCGGCTTGAACTAATCGCGCCGTCTTCCGGCCAAGGAATCTAGATTTCAACCAACACGAATAGTGGAGGCCTTTCACATGTCAAAGTATAAGCTCATTGGCACTGAATGCTCTTTGTATTCCGGGAAAGCGAGGGCCTATTTGCGGTATAAGGGCGTACCGTTCGATGAGATACTCTGCACGGCGGAGGTTTACGAGACAATCATCATCCCGCGCATCGGGGACAATATCATTCCGGTCCTCATATCGCCCGAGGACATTGCAGTCCAGGATACTACCGAGATCATTGACTCTTTGGAGGAGCGGTTCACAGACGCTTCGGTGTATCCGAAGACGCCTTTGCAGCGTCTGGTGGCGCTCCTGTTCGAGGTTTACGGCGACGAATGGTTGCTGATACCGGCGATGTACTACCGCTGGTGGTTCAAGAAGGATAACTACGACTTCATCGTAAGCGAGTTCGGGAAGACCTCTATGCCTGACGCCTTGCCCGAAATCCAGCGCGCAACCGGAGAGATGATTGCCGGCTTCTTCGGCGGTCTCCTTCCCGCATTAGGAGTAAGTGATAGGAATCATAAGCAGATAGAGGAATGGTATGAGTCGTTCCTCGACTGCTTCAACGAGCACCTAAAATCGCATCCTTTCCTGCTGGGCACGCGTCCCAGCGTCGGCGATTTTGGGCTTATGGGGCCTCTCTATGCGCATCTCTATCGCGACCCCTACCCCGGAAGGCTTATGAGGTCTCGCGCGCCGCTCGTGGCACGATGGGTCGAGCGCATGAACGCGCCCGAACCCAACTCAGGACAATTTTTGCGTGACGACGAGATATCTGAAACACTTTGTCCGATCCTCAGGATGATGTTCGATGAAATGTTTCCGCCTATGCTGGACACCGTAGAAAAACTGGGCAAATGGCTGGATCAGCATCCTGAAGAAGAGATTCCCGAATCTCTTGGACGGCACAAGTTCTCCATTCGCGGCGCTAAGGAAATGAGAAACATTCGGCCATACAACCAGTGGATGTTCCAGCGGCCCATCGAACACTATCAATCGCTTTCAGGCGCAGAAAAGGAAGGCGCGGATAAGTTTCTGAAGGCACTCGGCGGATATGAAGGCATGCAGGTCACTATCCGACGCCGCATCGAAAGAGTGAATCACAAACTCGTGCCTGAATAGCATATGATTCCTGATTGATTTGCGCGGGAGGGACAACCCGCCGACGGAGATTAGCTGCACAACCATAATCTATCAGACAAGCCATTTCCCAGGCACGGACCGTTTGGTAATAATGCAGAGGATTGACAGGCCCTGAAAGGGTAAACAGGAAGGAGCATATCATGATTCTGGGAATTCATCATCCGGGCGTCGGCGTGCGGGATATGGAGGTTTCACTCCGTTTCTATCGTGACCTTCTCGGGCTCGAGGTTAGAGGTGATGTCGAACTCGAAGGTCCGGTTCTCGACGACATTGTGGGTCTCAAGGATGCAAAGGTGAGGATCGTCTCGCTCAAATGCGGGACGGGCGAGATTGAGTTATTCCAGTACACTAAGCCTGCGTCGAGCTCATTTCCAAAAGACTATCGTCAATGCGACGGAGGAATCATTCACTTTGCCATATTGGTCGATAACCTGATGGAAATGTACGAAAAGCTGAAGAAACATGGCTTCAAGCCCAACAGTAAACCCTATAATCTCGGCGGTGAACTCTGCGTGTACACGCGCGACCCGGATGGAATCACCGTCGAGCTACTGCAGAAAGGGGTCGAGCCCTGAACGAGGCCAATCGTGAAATCCTGACGCGACGCGGCTCTTATGCAGGGGAAGGCTTTCCTGTGGCTGGATGAAAATCGAATTTTCCTATTGAGAATAGAATCAAGATTATCAAGCCACTGGTGGCAGAATATGCGCACCGAGAAGGGAGGAAGAAATCAGATGTTTTCACTCGAAGGGAAAATCGCCGTAATAACCGGTGGCAAACAAGGCATTGGCCTTGCCACGGTCAAACGCTTCGCCAAGGCGGGGGCAACCGTGGTCGTTGCCGACATTAATGACGCCACTGAGGTGGCTAGGTCAGTAAACGGACTGTACGTGAAAACGGACGTTTGTAAAGAAGAACAGGTAAAGGCGCTCATGGACAAGACGGGGGAGAAGTATGGGCGCATAGACATTGTTATCAACAACGCCGGCGGCGGCAGCGGCGAACCCGCATTTATTCCTCAGCTTACGGCGGAGAATTTCCAGAAGGATTTTCAACTCAACCTTATGGGGGTTGTGTTCGGAATAAAACATTCCGTTGATTACATGATTAATGGCGGCTCAATAGTGAGCAGTTCCTCGGTCGCCGGTTATCAAGGCGTGGCCTCGTACGGTCCCTATGTCACGGCCAAGGCCGCAATTATCGGAGTAACACGGACAGCCGCTCTCGAATTGGCGCCGCGGAATATACGGGTGAACTGCGTATGCCCCGGCACCGTCGACACGCCGGTACACCAGAAAGAGGATAAGAGTCCGGAAGAAAAATTAGCTACGAAGATGATGCCGCTCGGACGCCTGTGCAGGCCTGAGGAAGTGGCGGCGCTCTTCCATTTTCTTGTTGCCGACGACTGCTCGTTCATATCCGGCCAGGCCATTTGTATAGACGGCGGGATGACAGCAGGCCTCAGTTTAGGCCTCGTGCTGCCTTTCCTGGAGAGCATGTGACCGATAGGCGAAGGAGAATCAGGCATTCTGTGCGATGCACGGACCCTGTTGTCGGTGAGGTTTGCTTGCTGCCGTGAATATCCGCTGCTGTAAGAGCGCAATGAATTGCGCCCCTACAGACCTAACGGAGA
>QZKI01000040.1 GCA_003598055.1 Candidatus Abyssobacteria bacterium SURF_17
CTATCATTCCCGCGAAAACGGCAATCTGTTCAGGAGGAAGACAGCGACAAATCTGAATTCCCGCCTGCGCGGAATGATAAAGCGAAACCAGGAACAACACAGAAAATCACACTGTCACGAGAAGCTAAAAATGACAGAAGACAGGTTTTTATCGAAAACCTTTCCTCTGGCCGATGGAGAATTTGGAGAAGTGCTGAATCTCGACCGTGATTTCGTTGTTATCCGGGTCAACCGTGCCGCCGACCGGAACCCAGACAGGATGCTCGGGGTTGCTCTCATCATAGTAATAGATTTCAAGCATGCCCTCATCGAGGCCTGCGACCTCGTCGTCGGTGTACCGGATGGTAAGCGTCATGGGCTCGATGAACTGCGGCTTATCGATCCCTTCGGCGTCCAACAGGCGCAGGGCGAATATCTGTTGCTCTCCCTCCTCCATCACAGCTTCTTCACCAATGGAAAGCGGCGTGCTGATTTTCACTTTGAAGTTTTCTTCCAGCGTGCCGGGCGGGACAATCAAATTGGTGCCGCTGTTGTCAATCAGCACGCCGCCGAGGTCCATATCCATGTCAGCCTCGACATCGAAGCTGACAATTCTCAATTCGTACAGAGGGTCCTGATACTGGGTGTACGCGAGTCGGTTGCCCTCGGGCGAGAGCCGCAGAAAGAGCTGGCTGCCGGGAAGATGTATCTGCGTGTGGCGGCTTGGCTGGTCGGGCCGGGCATCGGCGTAGAACATATCGAAGTCGCAATCATACATATAGGTAGGATTAATGGCGCGCCATGCGCCGTTGACGTCTTCCGCAAAGAACGCGAGTGATTCGTCGAACGAGAAATTGCTCGGCATCTGCGGATTTCGCGACGGCGCCAATTTCTTTAGTCGTGGGTCGTTGGGCGAGCGAGGCGGTTCGGTAAACCCATCGAGAATGTCCTCGACGTCATACAGGATATAGGTATTCAGACGGTCAAAATCGAGGTCTTCCGCCGCTGTGAAGAGTATCATGCTTCCTGAAGGCGACCAACCGCCGCCCATCACAAAGAATTCTCTCGGGTTGAAATTCGTGAGGAACAGGCCCGGCGCCGATGGCACCGACTGTCCGTCCTGTTCGATAGGAATGTATGCGAGGTTCCCCCAATTTGCGCAGAGCATAGCGTCTCCCCACGGAAGCTTCAGTATCCACGGTGAAAGTGTCTTGCCCACGGGAAGCGGGAGAAGCATTGGCATATCATGGAATGGACTATCGAATTCGCGGATGGGCGCTTCTTCCGGATTTATGGGAGCAATTTTGATGTGATATGGCCCGCTCCACCACCAGAGCCACCCCCATTTATTGAAGTCCATGTGGTCTGCGACCATGAAGAGAACGTGGCGGTCATCGGGCGCCCACGCGATGGGGAAAAACGGCAGAACGGTATCATATTCTTGCGAGATGTCCCACGGATTGTTCGGGTCGTCGAGGCGGACGACTCGCACGCGAGCGGGCCACGAGACCGTGGATGCCTCGACGAATGCTATCATCGAGCCGTCGTGCGACCAGATGGGAAAACTCGCAGCGTAATACGGCGTTAAGGGAACAGATTTCTGCTTTCCGATTGATATGGTGCGGTTGGACGGCGCGAACAGTTTTTCGTAATAATCAGCAGCGGCGCTTGCCTGAGAGAGATTGAGGAAATCGCCCCGCGTGAATGAGGCGAACTGCCAACCGCCTCCGCGCGCAAACGAGTCACGGGTGACGCCGGGCACGCGCGCATGCGATTGTCCTTCGCGGGCTGCAAAGCGAGCTGCATACGCGGCCATCACCTTATCGAAACGCTCGCGTATGCGTGTGAGTGTTGACGCCTTCCCGACCGCAAATGGGTTTTGCGATTGTACTGAGGCGAGGACAACCGAATCGGCGGAAATCGTCGCTTGCTGACCGGAAGCCAGATTGTGTTCGGCGCCGCGCTGCGTTCTCAGGCCAGCCGTTCCGGATATGCAGACAACAATATAGGCGCCCTCTTCCGCAGAGATATTGAATACGGACTCTTTGGTCGTCAGCGTACTGGTACCGGCGGGAACCCTGAGCGAATTGTTCGTCTTCGCAACTGCCACCCCGATGTCTCCACTCACGACTGAGAAGCTGCGAGCGCCCATGATTTCTATCTCGGACGCGCCCTCGGAAAGCAGCCTCAGACCATCGAACGACATAAACGCCTGGCGCGCTTCGGGCGTCCGAATCCGCATACCCTTGGTCAAACTATCCCCGACTCTCAGTGGCTGCCAATCACCTGACGCAGACTTGGCCTGAATAGCATCGGAACATCGAATGATGACACCAGTGATTTGACGGGAAAACGTTCGCTGGAAGTAGAAGTGAGTGAATACGTATGCGGAAAGGAATAACAGTACGAGAAACGCACCCACACCAATCAAGAGCTTCTTCAGAATCTTGCCTGAACGGTTCGCAGCCTTCATGGTGATTCCCCCCTCCTGTGGAATGCACACATTACTGGTCTGAGTGCTCAGTTCTGGATGTTTAGCAGGCTACCTTTGGCTATCTATCTCCTCGTTGGCAGATTTCCGGTGAATTTATGACCTACAACTTGTTTAACAACAAGAGAATATCACATACATTAATCTCTGTCAAGAAAGAACCTTGGAAAGAACATTGGAACACGAATGGTAATGAAGACCGATGGAACCACGGATTTCACGGATTTCACTGATTCTGAACCCGGAACGCGGAACGCGAAACGCGGGACTATCTTGTCATCCGCCGATTGCGCTGATTTGCGCTGATTCTTCAACCCGGAACCCGGAACTTCTTATTGACCACGGATGCACACGGATTCTGAAGACTTCGAACCTTGAACCTTGAACTTTGAACAGTAGACCGTAGACCGGAAACTGTAAACCGTAAACCTTCCTGTCAACCACGGGGGACACGGGGAAACACGGGGAAAAGACAAGAAGACGAAAAAGAGAGGGGAACCGCAGATGAACGCAGATGAACACGGATTTTTCAGCTAGAGACAGGAAACCAAGAAACCATCTTTATCGACCAAGAATTACGCGAATTACACGAACGAAATGCCTTTTGACCGTAAACCGTCAAACCGTAGACTGTAAACCCTCCCCGCTCTTGACATTCCCAAAACACAGAGTATAATGTCCTGTAAGAGATTACATCCATGTTGAAAGTCATGCTGGGGCCATGATGCGAGAACTGTCGAGGGCGACGTGGGACGATTATGATAAAGCTTGCCAGGAGTATCATGAACGATGGAAGGTAGTAGATAGTGTTCTTTATGATCTCTGCAGGCGATATCCAAATCATTCAGACTTCTCAGAAATCTTCGCGAAAGTCTCCATTATCGGCAGGAGTTACGCGACTCAAATCGAACGGAAGATACCATCGAGTGGACAGCAGGGAGAATCCATTACAACGTTAGCGGAACACTTCTATGAAAACCGGAGTTTGCTGCAAGGCCTGTTCCAGAATCTTTCTGAGATTTCCGAACCACTCGATGAAAATAAACTAAATACTATTATCATTGACCACGGCCGGACGGTGAGTCTGATCAGGAAAATCACACGTAATCACCAAAACTGTCGCTCTTTTGTGTCGAAATATATGCATTTTCACTGTCCTGCGGTGCCTATATACGACGGCTGGGCCAGGGAGTGTCTTGGCAGCCTTTATCGTGGAAAGGATGTTCCCAAGCCCATCGAATTACCTTCAGGGGGCGACGAGGAATATTACAGGTACGCTATGCAATTCTGGAATTTATACGTGGAAGCAAGAAAGCATAGGAAGAATGTCACCGTCAAATTGCTTGACAGCTTCATTCTGTGGTGGTGGGCCCCCGGAATTTCTGGAATTTCTTCTTAGATGATGAAATGCCGAGTTTGCAACACTCTTGTCCAAAATAGCATTTTGTTTTGGACAGCATTTTGAGGCTTGGAGAACCCGAAAGCTTCAGTCCAAGCCAGCGGAACCCTCAGAAACCCTTATTTTATGGGAATGGGAGCCTTCCGACCGATAAAAAGGCCCCCAATTATGGCCCTTGCGTATCTTGGACAGCATTTTATAGGCTAAGGTAAACCTCATTTCGACAGAGCCAAAAATGTTCGGTACTATAAGGGGTTTTTTTGTCCAAGATGCCATTTTCAGGTTATCTTGGACAGCAGTGAGTTTGGAACACGAATCCTGCAGCGGCGTGAGGGTCAAAATAAGTGGAGAACGAGAGCCATAATGCCGGGAGGAGCGTAGATTATGCCTAGACAAAAAGTGCCAGATATAGAATTCAATCATTTCGTCCTTGGCCAAATCAATGACTTGTTTGCGCAAGAAAAAATTTACATAAATCCTGCATACCAAAGGGGCGATATCTGGAAACACTCTCAAAAAATCGAATTGATCCGATCAATTGAGAGTGGTTACTCAATTGGGGTCTTGGTCTTGTTTCTCAATGACTTGGGAAAGTACGAAATACTCGACGGGCAACAGAGACTGCTGGCTATAAAGAAATATCTGGATGGTACGCTCGACCTAACAGAAACGGAATTCACAGCTTACCAAGACCTTGAAAGGAGAGAGAGAATCCATACGGATGCATATTGTATCTACTACTTGAAATTGAAGAGTCACGATACCGAAAGCAGGGAAGAAGATATTGTTCAGACTTTTCTCAGACTGCAGGAGGGCACGCCGCTCAATAAGGCAGAAAAGATCAGTGCTCATCGAGGAGCGTTTAAAGATGCCTTCAAAGAGGCCGGAGATGCATCAGAGCTTTTTAAGCGGATGAGCGGTGATAAGAGGTTCCGGCTAAGATTATTGGCCGCAGAGATGTTACTGCTAGAACTTGAGGGGGATTTTGAGAACAAGATCTTTCCAAGCTTAGAACTTCAGAGTTTCATATCTGCGATTAAGACATATAAGAAGCGTGTTCCTCCTTCAAAATTGAGATTCTACATGGCGAATCTAGACTTGCTTCATATAAGCCTTAACTACCTGCTGACGGCCCTAAAACCCAGTGAGGCTCTCGCACTTTATCTTTTGGTCTCTTATCTGCGAAAACATAAAGCTGGGAACCAAAATCTACCCAACGAAATTTCTGCATTTGCAAAGGAATTCTTGAAGAAACTTAACTCTTTTAGTATATACGACAAAGAAGCGCCAAAAGGTATGCCGGGTGAGATTTTCCAGAAATATCGGGCGTACAAATTCGCTGCCAAAGTTATGACGACGCCGGAGTCGCTAAAGAGCAGGTTTGAAATGATATTGGGAGAATTCGCTAGGCTAAAACCTCATATTGAGAAGGACCCTAAAAGATATCACGACGAGGAACAAAAGAGAGAGCTATTCTTTCGCCAGGAAGGGCTGTGTGCACATTGTGGCAAGCCTATGGATTTTAGAAAATCGACCGCTGATCATGTGGTCTCCCACGGTGAAGGTGGAAAAACAGATGATTTGAGTAATGCGCAACTATTGCACGAAAGATGTCATCAGAAATTGGAGAAGTCGAGGAGAAAGCAGAGGAAGAAAGAGATTGCAGCCGGCAATCTGACGCGCGCGGGGAAAGCACCGTAAAACGATAACCTTCCCGTGCTTTAACAGTGTAGAGGACTCCTTCGGTCCATAGCGTTTGTTAATATTCCGGAATATCAACAACTGCAAGAAGCATGGCCTGTCCCTCTCTATTTCGGAGGTGCGAGAATGACGGCTATCTTGGTTCTATTGCTAGTTTTTCTTCTAGCCGCTCTGATCTACGCAATTCTTCAATGGCTGAAATACGGGAAGAAATCCGCCGAGCTCCAGGTAGCTCTGCGCACAAAGGGTGCGCAGTATGATGCAGCGGTCAAGAAATGGACCGAATACGTAAATGCACTCAAAGCCAAGAATCAGCGCCTTGCGAAATGGGAGGGTATCGCCGATGCCGATGACAAAACATCGGAAATGCTGAAGAATGCACAAGCGACATTGGACGGTGCAAATGCTCAAGCGGCTCAGGTCACACTGAGCGCTCAGGAACAAGCTGCCGCTCTCGTCGTCGCCGCGCGCGATGAGGCCGATAAAATTTCATCAGAAGCCAAACAAGAAGCCAAAGTAACGAGAGACAATTCACAAGCCGCCTTGGAATCGGCGACTGCAAGTGCTGCCGAAATTGTGGAAGCTGCCAAGAAGCGGGCAGAAGAAATCGGTGGCAGTGCGTATGAGGCGATGAAGAATGCCAGTCTCTACGAAAAGACCGCGAAAGCCATGAAGAACATTATCGAAGGTTACGGCGATCAGTACATCATACCTACTCATAGTCTACTCGATGACTTGGCGGAGGGCTTCGGCCATACCGAGGCTGGGCGCGAATTGAGGGTGGCAAGAGATCGCACTAAGGTGATGATTCGGAATGGAACAGCGGCACGTTGTGAATATGTGGAGGCAAATCGGCGAGAAACTGCCATTAATTTTGTGATTGACGCTTTCAATGGAAAAGTGGACTCTATTCTTTCGCGTGTCAGGCATGACAACGTTGGCACTCTCGAACACGAGATCCGCGACGCTTTTGCTGTTGTAAACTTCAACGGAAGGGCGTTCCGAGATGCCCGCATAACCGACGAGTATTTGACAGCTCGACTAGAAGAACTGAAGTGGGCAGTCATCGTTCAGCAGTTGCGTGTGGAAGAGCGGGAAGAACAGCGACGCATCAAAGAACAGATTAGAGAAGAAGAAAAGGCCCGGCGGGAGTATGAGAGAGCCATCCGGGACGCAGCAAAGCAGGAAGACATGCTTCGTAAGGCCATGGAGAAAGCCCAGCAACAGATCGAACAGGCTACAGCCGAGCAGAAGGCGAAGTACGAACAGCAATTGCAGGAACTTGCTCAGAAATTGAAGGAAGCAGAAGAACGCAATCAACGAGCGCTCTCCATGGCGCAACAGACCAAGCGAGGTCACGTTTACATAATCTCTAACGTCGGGTCTTTTGGAGAGAATGTCTACAAGATCGGATTGACGCGCAGACTTGAACCCCGGGACAGAATCCGAGAATTGGGGGATTCGAGTGTTCCTTTTGACTTCGACGTTCATGCTATGATTTTCAGTGATGACGCTCCTGCCCTCGAGAATCATCTGCATAAGCACTTCGTCATGCTGCAGATGAATAAGGTTAACCACAGAAAGGAGTTTTTCAAGGTTGACCTTGCGCACATACGGGAGGAGGTGGACAAACTGGGCCTCTCAGCGAAATGGACAATGACGGCTGAAGCGACAGATTATCGAGAGACTTTGGCAATTCAGAAGGCAATCAATGAGAGTCCTGCTTTGCGCGAGGCATGGATAAACAGGCAGCTTTCGCTTGAATTAGCAATCCCGACTGAGGGTGAAGAACTGGTGGCTGTAACCGAGGAGCAATAGAAAAGCGGAGAGAGGAAACAAATATGTCCGACTTTCCCTTCGACAAGTTCAGCCATCGCGCAAAAATGGAGGGATCGCGTCTACACTCTTGACAAGGGCAGCACGTTTCTTGAAACAATCGCAGCCATCTTCATCCTCCGCCTCTTCACACGTGTATCCCCGATGCAAGTTTCCCTTTCACCCTTCGCCTCTCTTCCTCCAGCCTGCTTCGTTGCTACAGATTACTACTCTCAGTCAACTAAAGTCAACAGCTTTCGGCGCGCGCTCAGATTTCGTGAATTTCGTGCCCTTTCGTGGCAGATAGAAGTATTTGTGCCGTTCGTCCTAAAGTAACTCCATCACTAAACATACCAAGGACTTGTTTCCAGCGGCTACCCTCAAAATTAATAAATTCTTCCTTGATAGCTTTCCTACCATAGTCTATCAATGGTTGTATGAGCAAATTGCAGTATCCGCGAAAGGACGGACACGGGGAACGTTTCAACTGAAGCGAGAAAGAAGAAAGGGAACCCGCCTATGTCCATGAGCAGAACGTTTCGAAGGATGCTCCTTTATAAGACGCTACGCAGCCCGAGTCTACTTGACACTGTTGAACTGGATGGTGATTATCTTCGGCTTTCTGCAATGCATTGGGATGACTATTGGGCGGAAATACCAAAAGCATTTCAAGGAGATGTGGACCGTCTGAGAAGAATCTGGGAGTCATACATTGATTCCGGCTTTGCATCGTCCCATGCGGCGCCTTATTGCGAGGCATATTTCATTCTGCTTCGGACCCTGGCGAGACAAGGCAAACCGTTTGCACTCTCTGACAGAGATTTTCTCGCCAAAACACTCGGTTTTGAAAACTTTACGTTGAAACTCTGTCACTCTCCCTCGCCTTTTGCTGCTGCAACCGCAAGCTTTCGAAACCCCGCGTTTCTTTCCTTCAACTGCATGGGCATCCGGAAAAATGATCGGAACGATCCTAGCCTGCTTCCACTTATCGTTGGGAATTCCAGAAATACTCCTATGCTTTATTACCACTACCGGAAACAGAATATCTTGAAGAACACCGACGAAAGCATACTCTTCTTTCCGGCAGTTGACTTCGAAATGAGACTGAGGAGCTTCCAAGGGCTGCAGATTGTCGCCGGAACCATAGCAGATGAATGGGATTCGCGCATCGAACAAAGGGCGCATCTTTTGGCCGATAGGGTGCTAGTGCCACTTCTGAAAGACTTCAGGGAAGCCAGAAGGAAGCAAACGGCATTGCGCATACTGGACATCGGTTCAGGCGTTGGGCTCTTCACGAGCAAAGTGACCTCAAGAATAGTAAATTCCGGCGTGCTGGGCGCCGCAAAGGTCGAAATTTCGCTTCTGGACATCTTGTCAGTGGACCCAAAGAGACACTTCTGCACGCCTGCGCTATTTCCCGGCTTGTCGAAGGTCGAATATATACGCAGCAATTACGCGACATATCTGGACAGTCAGAAGGAAAGCTTTTCCAGAAGATTCGATATTGTTTTCCTTTTCCGAATGCTTCATAATATGAGCGTCTTTCGAATCGGAACTACATCATCGGAAGAGGAAGAGAATCCTGTGGTCGATCGCTATCGGTTGTTTCCACATATGTCAAACTATTATTCGGCAGTCTCTTTGCTCTTTCCCCGTATCGTCGATGATAACTCGGAAAAAGATAAGCAGTCTTTGACCTTCTTTCCAAAGCGAGTCTTCAACGTCTTGAGTCTGGTCACTTCAAGTGGGCAAAGTCTGATCACGCTGCTTATGAAGGTCTCCGATAATGTTTTGATTGAGGATGGCGACCTGTGTGCAGACACATTGGTAAAGCACGTGTCGCGACACAATGCAAGCGAGATTGCCATCTGCGATCTATCCCGTTCATTGCGGCTGTCTATGAATCACATCTACTGGATTACAGTCCGTTCAAACGGTTTTCATCCACGAGGCGATATGATATGGCCGAGATAATCGAAAGGGAAAGGAAGTCGAGCGTGCTGCGACGCCCGGCGCTGCCTTGTCTTTCAAGATACTACACGATCAATCTCACAGCGGGATGTCCGTGCGAATGCCGATACTGTTATGCGCAGAGTTTTCAGCCGAATCCGGGCCATGGCAAAGTGGTTTTCTACACCAACACAGCGGATTTGCTCCGAGCCGAGCTTCCCCGAAAACGCGTGAAGCCCGCGCTTGTCTACTTTAGCACGGCGTGCGAGCCGTTCATGCCATACAAGCCAATATTGGATTCTCTATATAAGGTAATGGAGTTGTTGCTCGACCACGGCGTTTATCTTCTCATTTCCACAAAGTCCCGCATTCCCGGAGAGTTTCTTCAGCTTTTTGCAGGCCATCCCGGCCGAGTACACGTACAAGTCGGGTTAACCACAATCTGCGATGATGTGCGTAGGCTGCTGGAACCCAAGGCGGCTGCCGTCGAGGAACGAATCGCAATGCTGCGGGACCTGATAAGCCACGGGGTGCGCACAGAAGTGCGAATAGACCCCTTGATACCGGAGCTCACGGACACGGAAGAATCGTTTGGTTCCCTCTGCACGGAAATTTCAAGAAGCGGCGCAAAACAGGCGGTCGCGTCGTATCTTTTTCTGAGGCGGGCCAATTATGGAGGGCTGGCTGTAAGATACCGTGATTGGTCGTTTCTCGAGATGTTAAAGCGCCTGTACACACATAAAATCGAAGATTACTGCGGTGGTACGTCCATACGCATCCCGGCGTCTACATATCGCCAAAACAAATATGAACGATTGAAGGCGATTGCAGGAGACCACGGACTCACGTTGTCGCTCTGCGGGTGCAAGAATCCCGACTTGACCTTCGATTGCTGTCACCCGGCACTGCCAACCTCGACTCATCAGCCAGAACAGGAAGAGTTGTTTTCAAGTGAATAAAAGGTGAGCGCATGTACGAGAAGCTGCCGATAGAATTGCTTGAGCCACACCCCAATAATGCGAATCGCATATCGAAAATGTTCGCAAAGAAGCTTCGTCACAACATAGAGCAATTGGGAATGTATGAGACGTTGACGGTTCGTCCGCATCCGCGTGAAAACGGGAAATTCGAAATACTTAACGGCAATGCCCGAATAGAAGCACTCCGCGCGTTAGGCGCTTCCAACGTCAAGTGTGAAATCTGGAAAGTAAGCGATTCGGAGGCCCAATTGTTCTTGGCGCTCCTCAACAGGCTCAGGGGTTCGGATGTGGCTGAACTCAGGATGAATCTGCTCTTTGACCTTCTACGTGAGTATCCCAAAGAATACCTTGCCGCACATATTCCCGAGACAGTCCCCTATCTTACAAGGCTCGAAAGCCTCGGAGAAGAACCCGAGAAGGCACATGAAGAATTGCAGGCACTGGGAACGGATATTGTCATCGTAAATTACTATCTCACAGCCGAACAGCATCGAGTTGTCACGACAGCGCTCGACACTGTCTCCCAAAGATTCGGCCTATCGGATTCCAGCGAGGCGCTTGCGAAGCTTGCCAGCCTCTACCTTGAACAAGTCACATAACCCACGAGAACGAAGAGTCCGAAATGCCTCATATGCCAACAGTAGAATCAGAATCCAATGATTCCTCTCCAACTCTTCTTTTCTTCGTGATCCAATGCTTCTTCTTCCTTTGCTTTGGCTGCGGCTTTGCTCCGCTGCGCCTCGGGTCTGCGACCCCTCCGTGGCTAGCCCTTCTTATTGCATTCGTCTTACTCGTCCAAATTCGGACCACTCGTGTCCCATTTTTATAGAAAAACATGAAAAGATGCGTCATATGCGTCATATGCGTCATGAATTTCCAAGAACCCGAATCAACCCACTTCAGAACCCATTCTCTGTCAATTACTTCCGTATCCCCTCTCGACTTTCGCTTTTCGCCTTTCGCCTGTTTTTTCCGTCTGGGAGATGCGTCATGATGCGTCATGATGCGTCATGCCCTTGCTCACCAACTTGCAGAGAGCTACAGAAAACGAGGTATTTTGCTTCTTTTGTTTCAATCCAAAATCCAAAATGGAAAATCCAAAATCGTCGGAACCGACCATTCGGTTTGCTGTCTTATATACGGGTAACACGAAAAGGGCCTTTTATGCGTCATTGCGTCACCAGAGCAAAGTACATGGATTCCCGCTTTCGCGGGAATGACAAAGAAGAGCGGAAATGATAAAGAAGAAGTGGTTCATTCGTGGAATTCGAAGAATTCGTGGCATTCGTGTTCCGTTTCTTTTGTATCTCTTTGCGGTCTTTGCGGCTTTGCGGTGAAAAGAACTGCGCAGGTCAGGTGGTCCAGTTGGGGCGGAGGGAGAGCCAGTGGTTGACGGTTTCGTACAGAAAGTCTTTGAGGTCGGCGACAACGTAGAATTTCGGGAACAGCAGCGGGTCATCGCGTTCGATGATGCCTTCGTCCGCCGCAATCCTTGCCAGGGCGGTGTTAGGATAGATGCGGATGCCGACGTTGAGCTTCACCATGTCAAGCTTGAGGGAATCAGCAAATGCAATGCTTTCTTCGACCGTCTCCTTTGTTTCGCCCGGGCCTCCCAGCAACAGGAACCCCATGCGCTTCATGCCGTATTTCGCCATCAGGTCGGATGTGTGACGGATATCATCGGGCTTGAATCGCTTGTTAAAATTGCGCAGTATCTCCGGATTTCCGCTCTCGAAGCCGAGCGAGACTTCTTTGCAGCCGGACTCCGCCATATCTATGACGAGACTTTCATCTAGCTTGACGGGATACACGATGCATCGCCATGAGATATCCAGCTTGGCTGCTGTCAGGTGTCTGCAAAGTTCTCGCGCGTATGAAGGCGGGAGATTGAACGTGTTGTCGGTGAAATAGAATCTCTTGAAGCCCGCCTCGACGTGTCGTGCAACCGAGCGAATCACGGTTTCAACTGAGCGTTTTCTTAAAACCTTGCCCTCGATGGTCGCCGTGGAACAGTAGCTGCAATCCATCGCGCAGCCGCGCCGGGTCTGAATCGGCATCCAGAGCTGGGGCTCGTTTGCATAGGAGCCGGGCCAGAGGCTGGGGTCGGGAAGCGGAAATGTGTCCAGATCTGCGACAAAACTCCGTTCGCCCTGGAGTCCCTTTCCGGGCAGATAGAGGCTGGGAGTTCCTGCAAGGTTGGCGTTTTCTTGCAGACGTTCGAGCAGTGCAACAAACGCCGCCTCTCCCTCACCCTGAATCCCCATATCGGCCTGCAGGTATTCGAGCGCTGCCGCTGGAGACACGCTGTAGCCCGCGCCTCCGAGGACGACAGGCACATCTGATACGCTCTTGCATTGCGAAACGATGGCGCGCACCTGATCGAGCAGAAATTTTGTGTCTGCCATCTTCTGGTCGTCAATGTTCCTGACCGAAATGCCGATGACGTGCGGATGGAAATCCGTCACGGCCTTCGCGATGGCAGAGCGCGTGTCTGTTACACCGAGCAGGTCGAGCAGTAATATTTCGTGTCCCGCCTGTTGAACCGCTGCGGCGATGCAACCGAGCCCGAGCGGGATGGTGGGCATGTTGATGCGTTCGGTGTTGGCGGAGATAAGGAGAATCTTCATCTGTCGGTTTTATCCTCGTGCTCAGTTACAAAAATGCGCGGATATGTGAAATAGCCCAAGAATGATTCTTGTAGGGCCGAATTCATTCGGCTGAAGACATAAGACAGCTCATGCGAATAAATTCGCACCTACAGACAGCCCGCGGAAATGACGCGAATTCTTGCGAGTACGCACTAGCGCCACCTTCGATGCGTGAATGAGTTTGCATTTCATGAGCAACCGGTCAATTACAGTATGCGGATAGTGTAGTTCGTCCGGCAAGTGGGAAGCAACCTCCGGGCACGGCGCGCGCTACGTGGCCGCATTTCAAACATACAGTTTCTTTCACCGCAAAGGCGCAAAGGGCGCGGAGGGCCTCAGCACAGCGTAGTCGCACCCAAAAAAGCGGAAAGAAACTTTGGAACACGAATTTCACGAATTATGCGAATTACACGAATGAACAGATTCTTTCTTTGTCATTCCCGCGGGAATTCATGGCGAAGAGGGAAAACGGTTGGGCAGGCACAGAGGCCTGCCCCTACAAGGAGAATCAATGGCTGCACAAAACAGATTGGGATTTCGTTTTTTCCTGCGCCAATGAAACCGGCTGTACGCTATCTGCGTCGAGCGCCACTTGGCGCGGTGGTGCAATTTATGCTGACGGAGTCAACCCATGTTTGGTCCAGTTTTCCGTCCGCATCGTTGTCTACGCCGAAGTAGAGCGTATAAGCTCCGGTTCCATGCGGCGGCAAATCGGTCCAGACTTCAGTCGATGCCATGTCAGCAAGCGGGGTCTGCACGTAGAAGTAAATGCCCTTTCGCCATCCGGTTTGATAGCGATAGGAGAAGTACCCGCGCGGCGTCTGAGCTACGACCCACCAATCGGCGTTCTGTCCAACGGAATCGCCAGCATCAAGCGCGATGGTAATGGACAGCGGAGCGCCCGGCGAAACGGTGATTGGGCCGTCCGAGCCGTTGGCTTTGATGTCGGGGACGGGGGGAGCCGGGGGAACCACATTGACAGCATCCCAGAAGAGCTTGTAGAGCTCGGCCAGGGAAATCATGGCCTGCGGCATGAGCGCATCGGCGATGACTCGGAGTTCGTACTCAGTGTATCCGCCGGCACTCACGGTTCCATTGTCCACTTCTCCGTTCGCGCTGTCGCTGTCAAAGTTGTCGGCGATTTCGGCGGTGCACCAGAACAGGTGGAACAGGTCAGTCTGACTGTCCCACTTATCGCGCGCAATTTGCGCGTTCGACTGACTGGGATCCCATTTCGTGCCGGGTATCTGAGTCCTGACATAATCGAAGCTCTTGTATGGCCAGTCGCCAAGCGCGTAGGACCACGGTTCGCTGCCGGTCACATTCCCGCTGGCGTCGAATAGCGGAACCGTATTGGATGTGTATTGCGCATATATTTCGGTATCCCCCATGAAGACTTCGTATGAATCGGGCCATACGGGGCTGTGGGGGTCGCAATGGGCGTGTGCGGGCACAGCCATATCGGCGAGCAGATGCGCGATTCTTCCCAAGAAATAGTACGCGAGGGGTTGGTTCTGCACTTTGCCGTTCTGCCCGAGATAATAGTCGAGAGCGAGTTGCCAGTAGCCTTCCGCTATCTGAATCGGGCTTGGGTGGGCATTGTAGATGTCGGGCATCACGCCGACTTCGTCCCATGAGCTCTGGCAGTTGCGCCAGCTCACACCCATCATGTAAATATCCGAATCATTGTGGCTGGTTCGTCTCCAGAGATGATGATAGAACGCCTCCGCGGCATCGTAATCGACGCCATTGTAGAACTCATCCTGCAAATAATCGTTCGCCGGGTTGAATGCGGCGTCTCCGTACATGTCGTAGAGAATCTGGAAGGCGGCGTGGAGAAAGAAGAGGTCCTCCTCATGCGCTCCCTCGATTATGTCATTGCCGACCCACGGCCAACTACCGGCGGTAAGATTGCCGTCAGCACGCTGGCTGCCGTCGTCGTTGTCGAGAGGGTCTGCAAATGGATCTGAGGTGTTGAATGCGCTCGCATCGTACTGCGAGTACGGCATATCACGCGACGTAGTCGGAGGAGTCCAGAGGATGGATTTTATTACAACGCCGGCGTGGCGGCCGCCGTACGTCACGATTCCATCATGAATTGTCGGATTATCGACAGGAACATTGTAATACTCTGTTCGCGCCCCGATATAGTCCCAGATTTCGTGATGCGAGCCGTCAAAGAAGGCGGTCCAATCAGGCTGTGTGATTAACTCCTGCCCGTTCGTACCGGGCCAGATTCGGGCCGCCTCGCCTGTGATGTATTGGTGCGTCTGCATGGGCGGCTCGGACTTGTGCAAAGGCAGAGCGTTCTTCGTCGTTACGACAGCAAACGCATCTCCGGCGGAAAGTTGCAGTACGAAGAGTAGCGTGAGTGCTGCTGTAAACGGTGCGCATCTCATTGCTGGCCTCCTTGCCTTACGGCTGTGAGTCGTTTTCGACTCGGATTGCGGTCCAGGCGCGAAAGACGAACCTGCCCATATCGAGCAGGACTGTTTGAGAGAGCGTTGCACCAGCCCTTGCAGCATGAATGATATCCAATCGGTAAAATAACCCAAGGCATTATTCGTGGAAGGAGTACACCAGAATTAAATCACAGTTCTTCAGGCTTTGTCAACAGCAAAATCCCTTCCGGAGCAAAATCCCTTCCGGCCTGCGACATAAAAAGTCGAGAGTGCGGAATTATGGAGCATCTTTTCCATGGTATTGTAGCGGCGCTACTGCGATGGGGCCGGGAATACAGGTGGATGCGACGCCGAATGATCTCTTTTGCTTCGTGCGGCCGTCCGGCGAACAGTCCGCCTACCAGACAACTTCACATTGCCGCTTTATCAACCAGGGACCTCTTGTTTCGCATGCCCGCCCATAAATCCTGCCTTGACATGTTTTTGGATGCTGCGATATAATCCGACACGCCCCCGCGCACTCGCCGAATTGTCAACTCTGTCACGTGTGGCTTGCTGTCATGTACGGGCAAGGGGTTCTATTAATACGAGGAGACAAAAGCTATCGCTCATGCCTGCCCGAAGGCCCGTAGTAATCATACCGACTTATAACGAGGCCGATAACATCGGGAAACTCATCGAGGAAGTGCTGCGAGCGCTCGGGAATGGGCGAGTCCTGATTGTTGACGACAATTCTCCGGACGGGACGAGCGACATCGTTGGCAAAATCGCCGAGAAGAATCCGGATGTGCTCCTCGCGAAGCGGCCCGGCAAGCTCGGCCTGGGGACGGCATATATTCACGGATTCAAGAAGGCGCTTGCTCTGCCTGATGTGGATTGTGTGATCGGGATGGACGCGGATTTCTCGCACAGCCCCCAATACCTGCCGGATTTTGTGAAGGCGCTTGATGAGTTCGATGTCGTCGTCGGCTCGCGGTATCTGAACGGAATCAGTGTGGTCAACTGGCCGATTCGCCGGCTCTTCATCAGTTTTTTCGCCAACAACTATGCGCGTTTTATTACGGGGCTGCCGGTGCGGGACTGCACGAGCGGCTTCTGCTGTTACAAGCGTGAGGTGCTCGAGCGAATCAATCTCGATGCGGTCCGCGCGCGCGGCTATTCCTTCCTCGTCGAGATGAAGTATCGCGCGCATGAACTTGGTTTTCGAATCGGCGAAATCCCGATCATCTTCTTTGAGCGGCGGTCGGGGCAGACGAAAATGTCGAAATTAGATATTCTCGAGGCCATCTTCACGGTATGGAGACTCCGCCTGGGATTTTACAAGAAATGAGCGCCAGCGAACGGATCAGAAGTTAGCATGGGAACCGGAAACTTTCGAACGAAATTCATCGTCAATCCTGCCTCGGCCAATGGGTCGACACAAAAACTGTGGAACCAGATCGAAGGTGTGATCCGTGAGTCAGTCGGCGCTGTGGACGCTTCCTTCACGGCCCGGGCAAATCATGCAACTGAACTCACTCACCGGGCGCTCCTCGATGGGTTTGAGATGGTCGTGGGGGTCGGGGGCGACGGAACCATCAACGAGGTGGTCAATGGCTTCTTCAATGCCGGTTCGCTGATTAATCCCGAGGCAGTGCTTGGCGTCATATCGCGCGGAACGGGCAGCGACTTCATCAAGACGCTCGGAATTCCGAAGGAAATCGCGGCTGCGTCGCGCACTCTCTGCGGCCACGCCGTCAAGAGATGTGATGTTGGCCGCTTCACGTGCAAGGGCCATGACGGCAGTGACATCGAGCGGTACTTCATCAATATTGCAGATTTCGGGATCGGAGGCGAGACAGTCGAGCGCGTGAACCGGACCACGAAGGCGCTCGGAGGTTTTGTCTCTTTTTTTTACGGCGCAGTGAGCACACTGCTTACGTACAAAGGTAAACGGGTCAGGGTTCGGGTGGACGACTCGTATGAGGCCGAGAAAGTTGTCCAGAATGTGATCGTGGCAAATGGTCAATACTTCGGCGGGGGCATGTGGATCGCGCCGCGCGCGCAGGTGGATGACGGCCTGTTTGACATCCTCATCATTGATGACATGGGCCGACTCGAGTCATTCCGGAACATTGTGAAACTGTACAAAGGCGCTCATCTGGATCATCCGAAAGTCCTGTATTTGCAGGGGAAGACGGTCGTGGCGGATTCGCCGGACGTGGTTCTCTTGGACGTCGAGGGAGAGCAGATTGGCAGATTGCCCGCACGATTCGATATAATACCAGCGGCAGTCAAGGTGAAGGTCGAGGGCTGAAACCATGCCGGTGCGCACCTACATCGAAGGACTCTGTCAGTGGAGCCATCGCGGCTCGACAACGGAGAACGAGAGACAGGCGGCCGAATACCTCCGCGAACAGACGTCTGCGCTTGGACTTGAGGCACGGCTCGAGCACTTTGTCTCGCACACGTCGTTTTCGTGGGTCTACCTCATTATCTACGGCGGGTTCTTCGTGGCCGGATGGCTGGGATGGAGCCACTCTTTCTGGGGCTCGATTCTTTGCCTGCTGATGTTGGCGTTTCTCTATGGCGAATGCACCTCGAAGTGGAAGGCGGTGGCCAATGTGCTGCCGAAACGGCCTTCGCAAAACGTGCTGGGCATATTGAGGAATGAAAATGCCAGGAAGCGTATCGTGTTCGTTGCGCATTACGACTCCTCGAAAAGCGGCTTGAGCTTCCATCCCTCGATAGTCGGGTCGTTCCGGAGCTCGTTCATCACCTCGATTGTGATGGCGCTCATTCTGACGCAGGTTCTTATCATCCGTTATTTCGGCGGCACAGGCGGACTGCTCTCATTCCTTCGCTTTGTTGCCACGGCCTATATGTTACTGCCGATAGTGCTTCTCCTGCATCGGGAGCTCTTCGGGCATTACGTGCAGGGGGCGGCGGATAATGCAAGCGGTGTCGGGGCCATGCTCGGCGTGGCCGAGAAGCTTGTGAAGGAGCCCCCAAAGACGTTTGAAGCATGGTTCCTCGCGACAGGCTGCGAGGAAGTGAACCTGATGGGCATGGTGGCCTTCATGCGTGCGCATCAGTACGAACTCAGTCCGGGCACAACGTACTTCCTAAACTTTGATAATCTAGGGAAGGGTTCGCTCAGATTCATTACCGCCGAGGGCATGCTCCGGATGTATTCGTCTTCGCCGGAGATGGTCTGTATCGCAGAAGGACTCGCAACGGAAAAACACTATGCCGACGTTCGTCCTTGTGAATACCGGCGCGCGACGCTGGATGCTCTCGTCGCCTCGAGCCGGGGGTACAAGGTTTTGAGCCTCATGGCGCTTGACGAAGCCGACAATATCGCCCACTGGCATTGGCCAACCGATACCATCGAAAACGTTGACGTTTCGCTCACGGAGAGGGCGTCTGAATTTGCCCTGGACATCACCCGCTCACTTGACAAATGACCGGGGCATACATGGGAGAGAGAGGGATGGAGAAATGAGGTGCTTGAAATGGGAGACCAACTGAAGGTTTTTTCCGGCAGCGCGCATCCGGGACTCGCGCAGGAGATATGCAATCTCCTTGAGACGGATCTTGGAAAGCTGGCCATCCACAAGTTCGCCAACGACAATATCAAGGTCAAGATTGAAGAAAACGTGCGGAATGCCGACGTGTTCGTGATACAGCCATCTACAATTCCCGTTAACGAAGGACTTATGGAGCTGCTCATAATCATTGATGCGATAAAGCACGCATCGGCAAACCGGATAACTGCCGTGGTCCCGTACTATCCGTATGCGCGCTCCGACAAGAAGGACGAGCCGAGGATTTCCATTACCGCGCGGCTTGTGGCCGACCTGCTCGAGACGGCCGGCGCAAACAGAATTCTCACGATGGACCTCCATTCGCCGCAGATACAGGGTTTTTGTAGGATTCCGGCCGACCAGTTGCTCGCGCTACCGATCCTCTGCGATTATTTCGGCGCAAAACTCAAGGATGATTATGTCGTTGTCTCGGCTGATGCCGGTGGCGTGAAAATGACTACCGGCTATGCAGCACGGCTCCATCTGCCGCTTGCAATCATTGACAAACGCCGCTTCGCTGACGACGATAGGGCGGCGGTGCTGAACATCGTCGGCGACGTAAAGGGCAAAAAGGCCATCATCTTTGATGATGAAGTGAGCACTGCCGGCACACTCACGGAGGCAGCCGAGCACCTCCTCAGTTTCGGCGCGACCGAGGTTGCGGCCGGAATTGTGCATCCCGTTCTCGTCGGAAAAGCAATAACGAGGATCGCAAAATCGAAGCTGAGCGAGCTGGTGGTCACAAATACCCTGCCGGTGCCGCCGGAGAAAAAACTGGATAAGATGACCGTCCTCTCAGTCGCTCCTCTGTTCGCGGAGGCCATAAAGAGGATCCACGACGGCGAATCTGTCAGCGCCCTGTTCCGCTGACGACCAGCCTATTTCCAGACACTTCATGAGAGCATTGGTCTTTGACGGAAGCCTCAGGCTCGTTTCCGACTATCCCGAGCCACGCCGCAAGCCGGGTGAATCCCTGATCCGCCCAAAGGCCGCCGGAATCTGTAACACCGACCTCGAAATCATTGACGGATACATGGGGTACAGCGGCGTGCTCGGGCATGAGTTCGTCGGCGTGGTTGTGGAGAGTGACCAGGCGTCTCTGAAGAACAAACGCGTCGTCGGAGAGATAAACCTGAGTTGCGGACGATGCGACCTCTGCAATGCCGGTATGCGGACGCATTGCTCGAGCAGAACCGTGCTCGGCATCATGGGGCACCCGGGCGTAATGGCCGACCTCTGCACGCTCCCCGATTCCAACCTCCATGAAGTGCCCGAAAACCTGTCGGATGAGGCCGCGGTCTTTTGTGAGCCATTGGCGGCAGCGTTCGAGATTCTCGTTCAGGTCCCCGTCGAGCCCGGACACCGCGTGATAGTGCTTGGAGACGGCAAGCTCGGGCTGCTTGTCGCGCAAGTGATGAAGAGTACAGGGGCGGATGTGCTGCTGGCTGGCCACTCTCGGGAGAAGCTGTCACTCGCCCGAGACTGGTCAATCCTAACCGTGCTGACCGATTCCCTGCGGACTGAGGCCGCAGACGTGGTTGTAGACTGCACAGGCTCCACGAAGGGCTTTGAGATGGCGCTTGAGCTCGTAAGACCGCGTGGAGTAATCGTTGTCAAAACTACCACGGCAGACAAGTTTTCCATCAACCTCGCGCCGCTCGTAATAAATGAGATAACCGTAGTCGGCTCGCGTTGCGGTCCGTTTGAACCCGCTCTCAAGGCACTGGCTGATGGCAGCGTCCGTGTCGCCGAAATGATAACGAAAGTCTTTCCGATGGAACAGGCGCTCGAGGCCTTCGACGTCGCTTCCCGCCCCGAGACGCTCAAGGTCATAATCAGGATGTGACGAAGCCATGGCAAAATCTCTTCAGGATGCCGCTTTGAATTGCGCGCAGTTGGCCGGAGCCGAGTACGCCGACATCCGTATTCTGGATATGCTGAGGGAATCCATTGTCGTCAAGAATGGAAGAGTCGAATCGGCGTATCGAGAGAATTCAGCCGGATTCGGGGTGCGGGTGCTCCTCGGGGGCGCGTGGGGTTTTTCGAGCAGCCGGCTGCTGAGCAGTTCTGAAGTCGAACGTGTGGCAGGGGAGGCGATTGAAATCGCGCGCGCAACGCAGATAGTGCAGCGGAAGACTGTTGAGCTGGCGCCCGCGCCAGTCGTGCAGGATGCATGGGCAACCCCTGTCACGAAAGACCCATTTGTAGTGCCCCTCGAAGATAAGCTCTCGTTGCTGAAAAAGGCTGTTTCGAGCATCCAGGCGGCGGGAGTGAGCATCGCCGAAGGTTCGATGAATTTCTGGAAGTGCAATCAAGCGTTTGCAAGCACGGAGGGCAGCCGGATAGAACAAACAATCGTTCACAGCGGCGGGGGCATCAGCGCGACTTCGGTCAAGGATGGGGAGATTCAGGTGCGCTCCTATCCGAATTCCTTCCGCGGACAATACCAATCGGGCGGATATGAGATGATCGAGGCAATGAATCTTGTGGACAATGCCGAGCGCGTGGCTTCGGAGGCGGTTGCACTCCATGCGGCGCGCCAGTGCCCGTCCGGCACGATGACAGTAATACTCGACGGCTCACAGCTCGGGCTGCAGATTCACGAGTCGTGCGGACACCCGGCGGAGCTCGACAGGGCGCTCGGCTCAGAAATCAATTTTGCCGGAACAAGCTTTTTGACTCCGGACAAGCTCGGTGGATTTCGTTATGGAGCGGATATCGTGAATATTGTCGCCGACGCAACCCAACAAACGTCTCCGGGAGGCCTCGGAACCTTCGCATACGACGACGAAGGCGTACCGGCACAGCGGATTCACATCGTGCGTGACGGCATCTTCACCGGCTACCTTTCTTCTCGGGAGACCGCACGCGAGATAGGCTCCCAGTCAACGGGCGCGATGCGCGCATCCGGCTGGAACCGCATCCCGCTCGTGCGTATGACCAACGTGAGCCTGCTGCCAGGTGATTCTTCGCTCGGGGAGATGATTGCAACAACCAAGAACGGAATCTTTTTGTGCACAAACAGAAGCTGGAGCATAGATGACAAGCGGCTCCACTTCCAATTTGGGACCGAGGTCGGCTGGCTTGTCAAGAACGGAAGGCTTGCTGAAATGGTCAAGAATCCGACGTATTCGGGAGTCACGCCGCGATTCTGGAGCAGTTGCGATGCGATTGCCGGCCCCAAGGAATGGGTGATATGGGGAACACCCAACTGCGGCAAGGGACAGCCTGAGCAAGTCATGCACACGGGTCACGGAGCCTCGCCCGCACGCTTCCAAAACGTCTCGGTCGGAGTCGGCTATGGCAACTGAAGCGTTGTTTGACCGACACGACCGGGAAGCAACGCTCGACTTTCTCGAGCACGTTCTTGCGCTTTCGACCGCCCAGCAGACGGAGCTCGTGATTGAAGCTGACAGGCAATCTCTCACGCGGTTTGCGGGCAACCAGATACATCAGAATGTGAGCGAATTCGATTGCAGGCTTTCGATTCGCGCAATCGAGAACGGCTGCATCGGCCACTCCTCGACAAACAAAATCGATGAAGATGCGATCAGCGATGCACTTCAATGGGCAAGAGATGCTGCGCACCTGGGAAACATGAAAGCCGAGCCCGCAGAATTCGCAGGCCCTCAGATGTACGCATCCCTCAGTAATTATTCTCAGAGAACCGCCGACTGGCCACCGAGGGAACGTGCCACGATGGTGAGCCACCTCGTTGAGAAGTGCGAGCCCAAAGGAGCATCGGCGGCGGGCGCTGTGTCGAATTCCGAATCTGTGCTTGCTGTCGCAAACTCGAACGGCCTCCGCGCCTATCACAGCCTCACCGACGCCAACTTTACAGCAACCGTGTCGGTGAATGGCTCCACCGGCTGGTGTAACTGCTATTCAAGCGACGCCTTGACCCTTCAGGCCGCGAGATGGGGCAAACGCGCGCTCGGCCACGCCGTCATAGGAAGGAATCCACGACCGCTGGAGCCGGGAAGGTATACCGTCGTACTCGCCGAGGCAGCGGTCAAGGACCTCGTCGAACTGCTCTGCTGGCTCGGCCTCGGCGCACAGGCGCTCGAGGAAAAGCGCAGTTTTATGTGCGGGAAGATCGGCAAGAGAATCACCGGCAAGAACATCACGCTCGCAGATGATGCGTTTCATCCGCTGGGAATCGGGTTCCCGTTCGATTATGAAGGTATCCCCAAGCAGCGAGTGGTCCTTATAGAGAAAGGGACCGCAAAGTCCGTGGCATATGACCGCGCCTACGGCAGCCGCGCGGGAAAGACTTCTACCGGCCATGCAGTCCCTGCGCGATACACATTCGGCCCGCTGCCGCTGAATGTTGTCCTGAGCCCCGGAAAATCTGATTATGTGGAGATGCTCCGTTCACTCAAGCGAGGCCTTCTCGTCACGCGCTTCTGGTATTGTCGCATTGTCGACCCTGCTAAAACACTGATCACCGGCCAGACTCGTGACGGCACGTTTTTGGTTGAGGATGGCAAAATTGTCTGCGGCGTGAGGGATATGAGATTCAACGAAAGCATCCTCGAAACCTTTTCCCGTGCGGAGATGATTTCGCGATACCTTCGGCGTATTGGCTCAACGATTGTGCCTGCAATGAAGATAGAAGACTTCCGCTTTACGGAGTTAGTCGGCGAACAGTGAAATGCTCAAGGTAAAACAACTACACAGGTGGGATGTATCATACCACGAGGCCGTGGCTATTCAGAATGAATTGCGGCAGCGGGTGCAGTTTCGATCAGGCCGCCGCCTGATCCGAAGAGTTGCCGGCGCTGATGTTGCTTATGACAAGCGAAGCAACGAGTTGTACGCTGTGCTCATTGTACTTGGGTTTCCAGAGCTCGAGGTAATTGAACAAACGGTCGTTCAAGGAATTGCGGCATTTCCGTATATCCCGGGACTCCTGAGCTTTCGGGAAGCTCCCATCGTGGCAGAAGCGTTTCGTAAGCTCTCAATCAGGCCGGATGTGCTTATCTGCGATGGGCAAGGAGTTGCGCATCCACGCAGATTCGGACTTGCTTGTCATCTCGGACTGTTGTTCGATATTCCGACGATAGGATGTGCGAAGAGCAGGTTATGCGGCACTCATGGCGAAGTCGGTCTCGATGCAGGGAGTTCAACTCCTCTGAGGTTGAACAATCGTTCTGTGGGCGCGGTGTTGCGCACCCGCGCAGGCGTCAAGCCCGTGTATGTGTCGGTGGGCCATCTCATAAGTCTGCACAAGGCGGTGCGACTGGTGCTCGCGTGCTGCAAGGGATATCGGATACCGGAGCCAACCCGCAGAGCACATCATCTGGTGAGCGCCGCGCGCAAGCGGCACGTACTATCCTCTTAGCACCAAACCGATAAACTCATGCTTGTTCTCGGAGTAGACACCGGCGGAACATTCACAGACCTTGTGCTTGCCGAAGACGGCACGCTGACGATGCTCAAGGTCGCTTCAACCCCTCGCAATCCTGCACAAGCGCTCCTTCAGGGAATCCAGAAACTCTGCCCGGGCGTGATACCGGAATCCATCGTTCACGGCTCGACAGTTGCCACGAACGCACTGCTTGAGAGAAAGGGAGGCAGGGTTGCGCTTGTCACGACAGCGGGTTTCGAGGATATTCTCGAGATTGGGCGTCAGAATCGGCCCTCGCTCTATGATTTCGAGGTTGAAAAGCCTCCTCCTCTTATTACACGCTTAAACATCTTCGGAGTTGCAGAGCGCACGCTGTATGACGGAACAGTCGAAAAGGCGCCCGAGGCGAAAGAAGTGGAATGCATCGCTGAAGAACTTGTCGCGCGGCAGTTCGATGCAGTCGCCGTGTGTTTTCTTCATTCATACGCCAATCCGGAGAATGAGCGGTATGTGGCAAGCGTATTGGAAAAGGCTGGAATAACCGTTTCGGCTTCACACCAGGTGTTGCCGGAGTATCGCGAATATGAACGATTCAGCACGACCGCCGTCAACGCATACGTTTTACCCGTCATGAGTTCCTACCTTGGGTCGATAGAAGCCGGCCTGCCCACATCGGTGAAATTGAGAGTGATGCAGTCCAATGGCGGCTCCATTTCTGCGGCGCGGGCGCGGACAGAGGCAGTGCAGACCGTTCTCTCAGGGCCTGCAGCGGGGGTCGTAGGTGCGTTCGAGATGGCAAATCAGGCTGGCTTTTCCAAGGTCATCACCTTTGATATGGGGGGCACTTCGACAGATGTAAGTCTTTGCGACGGGAAAATATCCATGCGCACACGCTGGGCCGTCGGCAGCGCCCCCATAGCGATACCCGCGGTCGATATTCACACCGTGGGAGCGGGAGGCGGCTCTATTGCATGGCTCGACCCGGCCCGGTTGCTCCATGTGGGCCCGCAGAGTGCAGGAGCCGACCCTGGGCCAGTATGTTACGGACAGGGAACCGATTTGACCGTGACGGACGCAAATCTGTGTCTGGGCAGGTTGGCAGCCGACCATCCTCTTGCCGGGTTCATGCGGCTCGACGTTGACAGGGCTCGTGAGTACATGTTAAAATTTGCCAAAGACTTACAGATGCCTCCACTAAATGCTGCAGAGGGCATTCTCAAAATCGTTAACGCGACGATGGAGCGAGCCATCCGCGTGATTTCTGTCGAGCGCGGGCATGACCCGCGTCAATTTTCTCTGGTCGCTTTCGGGGGAGCGGGACCGATGCATGCATGCGACCTTGCCCGGGCCCTTGCCATTCCGACGATAATCATCCCAGACGATGCCGGTGTGTTATCCGCATTCGGGCTGCTCATGGGGGATATCGTAAAAGATTTTTCACAAACAGTGCTTCTCCGCGTCGGGGAAAGTCCGGCAGAACACCTCGATGAAGTTTTTTCTCCGCTTGAAGAACAGGCACGCGATGCGCTGAATGCAGAAGGTTTCAGGCCAGACGAGATTGAGCTTCAACGACTGCTCGACTTGCGCTATGCCGGACAATCCTACGAGGTTACAGTTCCGGCGCTATCTGATTTCCTCACGCTGTTCCACTCAGAACACCTTCGTTTGTATGGACACTCGAATCCCGTCCGGCCTGTAGAACTCGTGAACGTCAGACTCAGAGCAATCGGTCGGGCCCAAAAACCACGATTGGCGCCCATGACGGAGAAGGAAGAACTTACGCGGGATTCCGCGGTTGGTTCGAGTCAGGCAATTTTTGACGGAAGGACGTACAAGACGCCTGTATACGAGCGAAGCATGCTCCATTGGGGCAATCAATTCCGGGGACCAGCCCTGGTTACTGAAATGAGTTCGACCACCGTAGTGGCGCCTGCTTTCGAGGCCCGAGTGGATCGGTACGGCAATATTATCATGACTTCCGTCACGGATGAGACTCGGGGTGAGTATTGGAACAGAGAGGAGCGGTAATGATCCGAGAAGAAGCTCTTAAACTCATCAATGAACATGTGAAGACCAGGAACCTGCGCAAACACATGATTGCCGCCGAGGTTTGTATGCGCGCGCTCGCGGCCCGTTTGGGGGAAAACGAAGACGAATGGGCGATGGCGGGGCTGCTGCATGACCTCGATTATGACCAGACCGTGAACGACTTCGAAAGGCACGGCATTCTCACCAAAGAAATCCTCCAGACGTATGACGTATCCCCTGCCATGCTCGATGCCATCATTGCGCATGCCGGAAAGAAAACCATTTCAAGCAAGATGGAGCTCGCGCTTTACGCCGTTGACCCGTTGACCGGGCTGATAGTTGCAGCCGCATTGATGCATCCGACAAAAAAGATCGCGAACGTTGACACCGGCTTCGTCATGAACCGGTTCAAGGAGAAGCGATTTGCCGCCGGAGCCGACCGTGACCAGATTCGGAGAGGCGAAGGGCTTGGGCTGTCGCTTGAGGAGTTTGTCGGTATCTGCCTCGGCGCAATGCAAGGGGCAGCGGGAGAGTTGGGGCTTTAGCGACGCATACAGGAAATGGTTGATCCGATAACTCTTGAAATCTTCAAGAACCTTTTTGCCTCGGTCGCCGAGGAGATGGGAGTAGTGCTTCAGCGAACCGGCTTTTCCCCGAACATAAAGGAACGGCTTGATTTCTCGTGCGCCGTGTTCGATAAGGACGGCGAGATGGTCGCCCAGGCCGCGCATATCCCCGTTCACCTCGGCTCGATGCCGCTTTCGGTGAAAAGCGCCGTGGAAAATGTGCACATGGAACGTGGTGATACAGTTATCCTGAACGATCCCTATCGCGGCGGCACCCACCTGCCTGATATCACCATGGTGTCACCGGTTTTCCTGGGTGAGGAACGGCCGAGCTTCTATGTGGCAAACCGGGCACATCACGCAGACGTGGGCGGATATATGCCCAGCTCGATGCCGCTCTCGACCTCGATATTTCAAGAAGGCGTGATTATTCCGCCGGTCAAGCTCGTCTCTTCGGGGAATCTGCAAAAAGATATTCTCTCGTTCTTTCTTGCGAACGTCAGGACGCCCGTGGAGCGCGAGGGGGACGTCTCCGCTCAGCTTGCCGCATGCGAGACGGGCGCGAGAAGGCTCTCGGAGATGAGAGACCGTTACGGTCTGGCCGACCTGACGGCCCACGCAGCCGCTCTGCAGGATTATGCGGAGACGCTTATGCGACAATGCATTGGAGCAATTCCTGATTCCACCTACTGGTTCGAGGACTTCATGGATGACGACGGCGCCGGGAATGAAGCGATTCCCATCCGCGTCACAATTACCATAGAGGGCGACACGGCGGTCGTGGACTTCAACGGCACCGGCGCGCAGGTTAAGGGCTGCGTCAACGCGGTATTCGCTATCACGCTGTCATGCGTGTTTTACGTGTTTCGCTGTCTGGCGGCAGGAGAGATGCCGTCAAATGCGGGATGTATGCGGCCAATCCGCGTGGTGACCCCGCCTGGTTCGCTCGTGAACGCGACGGCGCCGGCGGCAGTGGCGGGCGGCAATGTCGAGACATCCCAGAGAATAGTCGATGTGTTGCTTGGAGCGCTTTCGAAGGCGCTCCCTCAGAGAATCCCTGCGGCAAGCTGCGGCAGTATGAACAATGTATCCATCGGCGGGTACGACGCCATCCGCGACAGGCCATTCGCGTATTACGAGACACTTGCCGGCGGGATGGGAGCTCGTCCCGACAAGCAAGGCCTCGATGCGGTACACACGCACATGACGAACACGATGAACACGCCCATAGAGGTGATCGAAAGCGCCTACCCTTTGAAGATTTTGTGTTACAATATCAGGCGAGGCTCAGGCGGGAAAGGGCTTCATAAGGGAGGCGATGGGTTGGAAAGGCAATATGAGCTGCTCTGCGACGCCAGCGTATCCATCCTGTCGGAGAGGAGGCGATTTGCTGCCTATGGTCTTTCAGAAGGTTCCGGAGGTAAGCGGGGGGAGAATTCGGTTTTCAGAAATGGCGCATGGCACATGCTGCCGCCCAAAGCGAATCTCGATTGCAGACGGGGCGAGCGGCTGCGCATCTTGACACCCGGTGGAGGCGGATATGGTCGCCAGGCCTAATAAGCTCCGATGGCTCATCGCACGGTTCTGCCCAGTTGTTCTCTGTGTGGCAATCGTTCTCGCGGTATGGCCTTTGGGAGGGGTAACCAGTGCCGCTAACGGCAACCGCACCCTCATATTCGTCATTGATTCCTCGGAAGCAATGGCGCCCTATCTTTCCGGCGTCAAGGGTGTGGTTCTGACATTCTCTGACCAGTCGCGGCTCGGAGATTATCTGGGAATTGTATCGTTCACGAACACGGCAAAATTGCTCACCATGAAGAAGATCTTGGGGCCGAGCGAACGCAGGTCGATCGGAATAATGCTTGATGCAATCACCACCAGCGGTGATGTCGCCGACACCAAACAGGGAGTGGCGCGCGCGCTCGAAGAGGTGAAGACATTGGTGCGCAAGGGCGATAGGAACGTGAAGGGCATCGTGGTGGTGTCCGCATCATCATTCTCTGAGGGAGCGCCCAGCCGGGAGAATCTTCAAGAAGTCCTCGAGGACATCTCAAAGTCCGTCCCCGCCCGTGAGTGGTATTTGCAGTACTGCTACTTAGATGGGCAAGTCGATACTGACCTGCATCTCTTCACTGAGGTGAATAACGGGCTTTCCTATGATGTCACAGCCCTGCAAGCGGAGCATGGCAGCGAAACCATTGAGGAGCTGTACCGAATCATAACAGCTCCGGAAAGACTGTGTGCAATCGCACTTGCCGAAGTGAAGGGTACCGTCCTGATGAGCACGCCTGAAAGCCAAGAATGGCTTACTGCTCAAGGGGGAACACGTGTTGCGGAAAGTTCACTCTTAAGGACCTCAAGTGACTCTCGTGCTGTGATAACGCTTGGGGAACGCGGGCGAGCGGGTCTGGACCCCGACACCCATATTGCCCTCACCCGAGTGCGTGAGAACCCGGTGACAGGTCGGGCGACAGTCAATGTGTCTTTGGAAGCCGGCGCTATTTGGTCTCTGACAAATGAGAAGGATGAGATGACGTTGCAAATCAGGTCCGGCGATACACTCGCGGAGATGACAGGGAAAGCGGCCGTGGCAGCGCGTTCGCAGGAGCTTGGCGGTTTTCGTGCCATTTCGCCGGGCGAATCCCTGTCAGTGAATCTGTCCGAAGCAGCCGGGAAATCATGTGCGCTCGGACGCAATCGGTCGGTTCACGTTGGCCCCGGACAGACGCTTGGCGATTCCGAGCCGGCCGAAGTCAGATATGCGGAGGGCTGGAAGTACTGGTCTGCCGTTCTTGCTGGGCGGGTGGCGCTGGCTGCTGTGGATTTTGTCGTGCCCGAGGTATTGTTGGATGCACGAGCGATAGTTCTTGGGCCGATACGGTCGGGCGACGTCCAGCAGAAGATGTTCCCGATGCAGGTCATGGGAATCACCAACGCCTCGCGACTCAAGATGAAGGTGGATATTTCTTTTACGTTGCCTGAAGGACTCGCATTGTCAACGGGCTTTACGGAAGGCGATGCCCCCAACAGTCTCGTGTTGCTGTTGAAACTCGATGGAAGCGGCGGTTTTCGTTCCGCCAGAAAGGATAGTTACAACGGATTCCTGTCGATTGCGCCTGCACCGGGTTCACAGGTGGCTTTCGAGGAGGTGCGCGTTCCTGTCACTATCGTGACAAGAGGGCCTGTTCTCCCGCGCTCGATTGTGTTCGCCGGGGGAGCCCTGCTCCTGGTGGGTGCAGCCGCAGCCGTTGCCTTCTTCATGCTGCGCACCAAGGAGGTTGCGCGTCCGAGGCCTCACCGTGTCATCGGACGACTTATTGCGGTCAACGACCCGACCGGTGGCCGCGTCGGTTCCATCAATCTGGAGGAGATTAGCACGAAATCCAGCCGTCTCTCGCTCGTCGTCGGAAGGAACCGGACGGCTGAGGTCAGACTCAAGCATACGTCGGTCAGTCCCGACCACTGCACGCTTGAAGCGCAGTTGGTTGGCAACCGGCTGGTGACCACCATCCAGCCGATTGGTTCCGCAAAGGTGTTGGTGAATGAGCAGCCGGTCAGCGGGAAAACACAGCTTGCTGATGGGGTGAAGCTGAGCATCGGAGACTTCACGTTCCAGTTTGAGGACACTCAGTTCTACAAGAAGGTTGATGTCGTTTTCAAGAACGGGAGGAACCTCTCGGGCATGCTTGATGCAACCGGAATGGACGCCGAGAGCTTCAGGATTAGCCCGATGGATGCCGTTTCGCCGAGTGAGCGAGCCCGCATCAAATTCCCTGAAATCCGCCATGTTACTTTCTATCGACGCACAGTAGATGTACTCTCCGGAACACCTCGCCCGCTGCCGAAATCCGAGAAGACGAAACGCGTAGAGCTGATGTTCAAGAAGGGTGACACAATCAGCGGCTACGTGCAGCGTGAGTATGCCGAAGGACGGTTCAAGTATACGGAGCTTCTCCCGCTGGATTCCAAAAGCGATATAGATTACATTGTAGTCGAGAACTCAACCGTCGTGGAAAAGAGGACCCTGTGATATTGGAGGCAGTGCGCGTTGCGTAAAATAAAATATGGCGTCATCGGGTGCGCCGGACGAATGGGAATGGCGCACCTTCTTCTTGTCAACAACGTCGTCGCCGACCGCGTGAAGCTTGAGGCGCTGTGCGACCTCGACAGGGACCAGGTGACGGCGTGCGCCGGGCTCTTTCCCTATGAAGTGCGCACGTTCACCGATTATCGCGAACTGCTCGAGGTCACGTCAATAGATGCCGTCATCATTTCCACGCCCAATGACACCCACAAACAGATTGCCGTTGAGGCTTTCGCCGCGGGTAAACATGTGTTTTGCGAGAAACCCCTTGCTACTACTCTGGCAGACTGCGACGAAATAATCCGTGCCGCGGACCGGGCGCAGAAATTTCTTCAAGTCGGCCTCGTTTACCGATATTCCCCTCTCTACCGGCGGATGCGCAGGCTCATCGCGGACGGCGAGGTCGGCCCGGTTCACATGATGTGGTGCAAGGAATTGCTCGGCTCCTTCTATGGGCGGTGGCGCTTCAAAGAGGCGCTTTCGGGAGGTGCGATAGTCGAGAAGAACTGCCATCATTTCGACCTCTTCAACTGGATGATCGACGCGCGCCCGAAGAAGGTCTGTGCGTTCGGCGGGCAGAACGTGATGAAGCGAGGACGTACTGTCGAGGCCATCATCATGGATACCGGGGAGAAGAACGTTGTTCATGACAGCGAAATCATCGACAATGCCGTTGTGATTGTGGAATACGAGAATGGCGCCCGCGCCCAACTTCTTCTGTGCTTTTTCTCTCCCTATGGCAATGACCTCGAAGTGGGCGCAATCGGCGATGCGGGGAAAGTGGAGAGTTGGGTCAAAGCCCATCGAATTCATCTGTGGAGGAACGCGCAGGAAGGCAGGGTTGAGGTATTTCAACCGGATAGTGATGTTCAGCAATACGGGGTGTTCCATAGCGGCGCGTATCAACAGCATATCGAGTTCGCCGATTGCATCTTGAACAATTCTCCTCCGGTTTGCGATGGTCGGGTTGGGCGCGAGAGCATTGTCATTGCGCTCGCCGCCCAGAAGTCGATCAAGGAGGAGAGAATCGTTCATGTCGATGAGCTGTAGCGTCGTGTCTCGACGGCGCCTTCGCAGAGCAGAGTAGGAGAAGAGCGGTATCGCGGCGAGAATGGACGCGATGGACAGGATGGACAAGAGGATTCGCAGAGCGGAGGAAGAAGGGTGTCGCAACCATAAGATGGAATCATTGTTATTGCGCCAGTTCCGCGAACGCTTCGGGGGCAAACCGGAGGCGAAGGCGTGCGCGCCGGGTCGGGTAAACCTTATCGGTGAGCACACCGATTACAATGACGGTTACGTTCTCCCGATTGCGATAAGCAGACGGATCTGCGCCGCAGCATCTAAAAGCGGCACGGAGACCGTTACGCTGCGTTCGGGAAACCTGAAGGGTGAAGTCGCGTTTGACGTGGGCGCCATCAAGCCTTCCGGAGACTGGGGCGATTACCCGAAGGGCATCGTGGCCAAGCTTCGCGAGAGGAGATTCCCGGTCCGGGGCTTCAATGCCTGCTTCCTGAGCAACGTGCCCATTGGGGCTGGAGTGAGCAGCTCAGCCGCCATGGAGGTGGTGGTCTGTCACCTTCTCGAGAAGCTTTTTGGGTTCTCGATACCGCCGGAGGACGAGGCAGTTCTGTGCCAACAAGCGGAACACGAATTCGCGGGCACGCGGTGCGGCATCATGGATCAGTTCGTGTCCATCCTCGGGCGGGCCGACAGCGCGCTTTTCCTCGACTGTCGCACCCTTAGGTATGAACATGTGCCTTTCTCCCTCGGGGACTGTGTGCTGGTGGCCTGTGACTCGCGGGTGGAGCGCGGCCTTGCGACGTCCGAGTATAACCGGCGCAGGGCCGAATGCGAGCAAGGCGTGAAGATACTGTCGGAACGCTTTCCGGCCGTCAAGGCATTACGCGACGCCACTGTGGCCGAGGTGGAGGAGTGTTCTCACGAGATGCCCGAAGAGATATTCCGTCGGTGCCGCCACGTGGTCACCGAGAATGCTCGGGTACTGGAGACGGTCGAGGCCATGCGCGAGAACCGGCGCGAGAGAATCGGGGAACTGATGAACCTTTCGCATGACAGCCTGCGAGACGATTATTGCGTGAGCTGCGCGCAACTTGACCTTCTGGTTGACACCGCCCGGAGCATCGACGGTGTGCTCGGCTCGCGATTGACGGGCGCAGGTTTTGGAGGCTCCACAATCAGCCTTGTGCATCGTTCGGCCATTGATGAATTTCAGAACGGCATTACGGAAGCCTATTTGAAGGCGTTCGACACGGCGCCGAGGTTTTTTGAGTGCATCGCCTCCGACGGCGCAGAGCGTGCGAACAAGACCTGACCGGACGCTCTTCAGAGGAATTTTGGAGATCAATGCCTCCGTCCACTAATGGAAAGACCGCACGTGGTGCGAACTCGTTCGCATTAGCGTCAGCCGCTATTGCGCTTGTGTTGTGCATTCACATCGGCTGTGCCACATACACGCTCCAACTACCCCCGCCGGAGGGCCACCCGGTGGAACTCGATACGCTGGAAGATGCCGCGGCGCTCCTATCTTCGAGATACGGCAAGATGCGCTCCCTAAAGGCATCGGGCGAGATGCACACGAGGTTTCCAAACGAGGAGCACTGGAGGCAAACCTCCTTCGCCCTCATCGCGGAAAAACCGGCACGAGTGAGAATGCGGGTGTACCGACCGCTTGTGCCGACATTGTTCGACTTCTCTTCCGACGGACGCTCATGCTGGCTGTTCATACCAGCAGACAAGACCGCCTACCATAACGAAGGCTGCGAGAGCCTGTCCGTCGGCGGAAACTATGTAATACCCTCCACCGAGACAATAGTTTCGGCGCTGTTCGTTGTGCCCCAGCCAGAAGAGTTGGCGTCGGGCCATACCATTCTTACTCAGGAGCCTGATTTTGTAAGGCTGGAGTGGCGGGAAGAAACAGGCGTGCGGAAGCAGATATGGGTCCGCGCATCCACGGGGCTTGTGGCCCGGCAAGTATTCACGGGTCCGGAGGATACTCAGCTCGCCGATATCACGTACACGGAATACACTTCGGTTGATGGAACAGCGGTTCCCGTCGCTCTGGAGGTCAGCCTTCCATCCATTGGGGCGGCACTCACACTACGGATTCAGAAGGTCGAGGTCAACACAACGGTTTCTCCCGAAGCTTTTTCGTTTTTTCCGCCCAGCGGCACGAGAATTCTTGAATCCACAAGCTCTGCTGAAAGCTTCCATGCTGAATAGGGCAGAACGGCGGTCGAGGCCGTCGAGTGTCGCGTTACTCACACTGAGTCATCGTTAACTGCGTGGAGTGTGCCAGCGCATGCGATGGGTCTGCGAAGTTGCAGCGAGCGATGTAGGGTCGTTCGCGAACGACCCCTACATCAAGAGAACGGACTCGCTGTAGATCAGACCGCTCTATAAATGCACGTCTGCACCGATGGCATGAAAATCAAACATCCCCTCGTTTAGGTCACAGGTGCGCGTGCAATTGCGGAGAGACGAGTTTTGTTATATTATGGAAGGAAAGAAACGCTGTTCTCCCGCGTTCCGTTGAGGTGAAACCGTATGAAACAGCTTCGGCTATATGTTTCGACCGCATCATTCCATGCAGTCTGCGGTGATTCTGCATCAGGGAAGGCGTGTCTACCCCTCCCGAGGACATGCGGCAGGAGGGTGACATGAGAAAGATAAGAGCAGGCGTCATAGGTACAGGCTTTGTGGGGCCCGCGCACATCGAGGCCGTCCGCCGCAGTGGCATCGGCGAGGTGATAGCGATTGCCGGTTCATCCGAGAAGGTGGCCAAGGCCAAGGCATCAGAGTTGGGCATTGATCGCGCGTATGGCAATTATATGGACCTCATCAAGGACTCCGATGTTCAAGTAGTGCACAATTGCACGCCGAATAATCTGCACCTCCCCATAAATCGCGCGGCCATGGCGGCAGGCAAGCACATCGTTTCCGAGAAGCCGCTTGCCTTGGATTCGCGTGAGGCCAGGCTGCTCTTGAACGCGGCCCAGCGCAGCGGTGTGGTGCACGCGGTGATGTTCAATTACCGCCACTATCCGCTGGTGGCACATCTGCGGGCAGTGGTACAGGCGGGTGAGCTCGGGAAGATATTCGCGATTCACGGGAGCTATCTTCAGGATTGGCTTCTCTATGAAAGCGACTACAACTGGCGTGTAGACCCGGCGCTCGGCGGGCCAACGCGTGCGGTCGCCGACATCGGTTCGCACTGGTGTGACCTCGTGCAATTCATAACCGGGTTGAAGATCACCGAAGTGACCGCTGACCTGCAGACCGTGCTTCCGACTCGCCAGAAGAGTGTCACTACGGTAGGGTCTTTTGGCCGTCTGACCACACCGCGACAGGTCGAGGTTCGCGTGACTACCGAGGATTATGCCTCGATGCTCTTCCGATTCCAGCACGATGCACGGGGGGCCTTGACGATATCGCAGGTGAGCGCGGGGCGCAAGAATCGACTCTTCTTCCAGATTGACGGTTCGGCGAAGTCAGCCGCGTGGGACCAGGAGCAGCCGGAAACGCTTTGGTTCGGTTTCCGTGACAGGCCGAACGAGACCATGGTCAAGGAGCCGGCTATTCTGAAGCGAGAAGCACGGCAATACGCACACTATCCGGGTGGACATGGTGAAGCATGGGCGGACGGAGTGAAGAACTTTATGTGTGACGTTTACCGGTATATCTCGCAGGGGAAGAAGCCGGGCCGCGACCCAGCCCCATTCGCCACGTTCGAAGATGGTTATCGCTCGAGCGTGTTACTTGATAAAATACTGACGAGCAGCCGTCAAAGACGATGGGTCAAGGTCAACGTCAAGTAGTGTGGCGAGGGAATGAATGCCGATGATTCCGTTTTGAATTGTGTATCAGCCACAATAAGAAACCCGAAATTCGGAATCTGGCTGACGCTGCTATTGTGAGTGCTTGACGAAGACCGAGGCTCATGCGGCGTGATGCAGCAAAGGTCGGGAAAGGAGGTCACATGAAGGTCGGTGTCTTTACCCCGCTGTTCTTCAGTCTTTCGGTTGATGAGATACTTGACAAACTCGCGGAACTCGGCGTGGAGATGGTGGAAATCGGCACGGGCAACTATCCGGGCAACGCCCATTGCGATATTGACGAACTGCTCGCGAACGAGAGGGTGCTTCGGGAGTATCACGACAAGTTTGCCGACCGTAAAATTCAGATTAGCGGCTTGAGCTGCCAGGGGAATCCGCTCCATCCCGATGCCGAATTTGCGAAGAGCAACCATGTGACCTGGCGAAAGACGGTCCAGCTTGCCGAAAAGCTCGGCGTCGAGGTGGTGACCTTCTTCTCCGGCTGCCCGGGCGACTCCGAGGGTTCGAAGTATCCGAATTGGGTGGTATGCCCCTGGCCGCAGGACTTTCTCGACATCCTCGAATGGCAATGGAACGAGAAGGTGATTCCCTACTGGAAAGAAGAAGCAAAGTTCGCGAAATCGCATCACATAGAGAAAATCGCCCTCGAGATGCATCCGGGCATGGTGGTCTACAATCCGGAAACGCTGCTGAAGCTGCGAGCGGCCGCCGGTGACACCATCGGCGCGAATTTCGACCCGAGCCATCTGTTCTGGCAGGGGATTGACCCGGTCGCCGCCATTCGCAAGCTTGCCGGAGTGATTTATCATGTCCACGCGAAGGACACCTATATCGACCCAATCAATTGCTCCGTGAACGGAGTGCTCGACACCAAACATTACGGCTCCGTCACGCAACGCTCGTGGAACTTCCGCACCGTCGGCTACGGGCACGATTACAAGACATGGAAGGATATCGTGAGCGCGCTCCGGGGCATCGGCTATGATTACGTGCTCAGCATCGAGCATGAGGACATCATTGCCTCGCCCGACGAAGGCTTGAAGAAGGCGATTAAGTTCCTGCGCGAGGTTGTCTTCACCGAAGAGCCGCCCGGCGGCATGTGGTGGGCGTGAACCCACCCACTGCAGAGCGGCTACGAGATCCAGATACCATGAAGCGGACGGTGAGCGGCGACACATTCTTCGAGCAGGGTGACAAGATAGACGATATCTACTGGGAAGAGCTGCGGACCATTGACCCGGCGGATGTGTGCAGGCGCAGTCTGGCCGGATATCGAGAGCAGGAAAAGGCGTATGAGCTGAAAGTGCTGAACGATGACCTGCTGATTTTTCCCGAGCGGAAACGCATCGAGCGAATCAGCCGGCCTGCAACCGAAAACGATGCTCCCCCGGGTTTCAATGCAGTGCTTGTGTCGGTTCATTATCTGCTCCGCGCGCGCGAGGCGCCAATTGCACGCGAGTACGTCGCCGAAAGCCAGCTCACTGACGGAAGCTTCTTTTTCAAGGGACCGCATGCGCTGCCGAGTTGGAAGATTGAGCAACGGTTCGGACAGGACGGGGCCGGCTTCATCGAGAAGGGGAAGCTGATCGGCGGCATTCCTGTTGATTTCGGGGACGTTGCGCTTGAGTTTCTGGTTTTGCCGCGCATCCAGATAGCGTACGTATTGTGGGTGGGCGACGAGGAGTTCCCGCCGCGCTCGCGGATACTCTTTGATGCTTCGGCTGATAAACATTTCGCCCTCGACGTGGTCTGGGCGATGTGCAATCTGGTGACGAATAAGCTGCTTGCGGTTTAGGCATGTGATTTCATATGCCCGAGCGCGTATGTTTTTGTTGCTTCCGGAGGGGCGCACGGCCGTGCGCCCCAACAATGACGACTACGGCTACTGAACCTTGCCTTGTATAGGGCGACTCACCGAGTCGCCCCCACATAAGAGTTGGTGGAAATGCACCATCGAATGTGGTCGTTTCGGGACCAGTGCTTTATCGATATGAAAGTTGTGGATTGGAGTACATTCCCAATGTGGAATTTGGGTGCAAGAGCGCAGCATGCTGCGCCCCTACAAGAACGAATCAGCGTCCAGGAACAGAGTTGACAGGGCATTAAGAGCGCAAGAGAGCAGATGACGCAATCCAAGAAAATCGATGCAAGAACTCAAGTGTGCGCCGTCATTGGGAATCCTGTGGAGCACTCACTTTCGCCCGCAATTCACAATGCCGCCTTCGAGGCGCTCGATTTGAATTATGTGTACACTGCATTCAAGGTCGAGGATTTGGCGGCGGCCATGTCGGGGTTTCGCGCACTGGGAAACTTTCGGGGTTTCAGCGTCACCATCCCGCACAAGGTGGCAATCATGCAATACCTCGATGAAGTCGATGAGGTCACACGCAACATCGGCTCCGCCAATACAGTCGTGAAAGAAGACGGAATCCTCAAGGGAACGAGCAGTGACGGGCCGGGCGCATTGAAGGCGCTGACGGATTACGGCGTGGAAGTTGCGGGGCGACAGGCGCTGATACTCGGCTCCGGCGGTGCGGCGCGCGCCATCGCGTTCACGCTCGCAACGTCGGCGAAACCACCTGACATCACAATCCTCGGCGTCGTGCCCGATGAACTCGAACGACTCGTGCACGAGTTGCGGGATAAGACACCTGCATGCGTAGACGGCGCGCCCTTCGACACCCGCTCTCTGAAGGCAAAGGTCGAACGGGCCGACATCATCATTCATTGCACGCCCGTCGGGATGCATCCCAAGATTGAAGAAACGCTTATCACTCGAGAGCTTTTGCGGGGTGGCCAAGCGGTCTTCGACATCGTTTATAACCCGCGCCTTACGCGCTTGCTCAGAGAGGCAGAGTCCGCAGGGTGCGCGACGATTCCGGGCGTGGAAATGTTCGTAAATCAGGCCGTTGTCCAGTTTGAGTTGTGGACGGGCCAGCGCGCGCCCGTCAGTGTTATGCGCAAGGTCGTGGAAGAAAGCTTTGGCCGCACATAGCATCATAATTTCTTGCCACGGTTTGAGGTTTTACGAGAAGAGATAGAGAATCTGTACCGCAATGTATGTTCCATTGTATTTGTAGGGGCAACCCCCCGCGCGGTTGCCCTTCAATTGGGCAGGCACGAAGGCCTGCCCCTGCAATTCTTTCGGTTGCTGAATTGCAGGACAGTTTCACAGCCCAGCATAGCCGCAACCAAAGACCGTCATTGCGAGGAGCGCAGGGTCGCAGACCCGCGCGACGAAGCAATCCCTCCATCATACGGAGATTGCTTCGCTTTGCTCGCAATGACTGCGAGTTGGAGATCACGACAGAAATTCAGCATTTCGATCGTTGGTAGTACAGCCCAGCATAGCCGCAACCAAACAGGACATTGGGCGCAATGAATTGCGCCCCTACAGCGACCGTAGGGGCACCCCTATGTGGGCGTCCGCACGGCCACGTGGGGCTGCGCCCTTACAGGAAACGCCGATCTTTCTGGCTGTAGGGGACAGCGCCGTGCCCCTACATTGCACCCTGGATCGTGGGACAGATTCGCTGTTCCTATTTCGCCTCGGGGGATGTTCATGAATATTGTTCTGATAGGATATCGTGGAACGGGCAAGACCACTATTGCCAGAAAACTTGGCGAACGGTTGGCGATGCAGGTGGTCAGCATGGATGAGGAAATCGTGAAACGCGCGGGCAAGCCGATCCCTGAAATCGTGAAACAGAGCGGGTGGAATCATTTCCGCGACTTGGAATCAGATGTTGCCGGCGATTTCGCGCATCGGGACGGCTTGATAATAGATGCGGGCGGAGGAATTGTCGTCAGGCCGGAGAACATCGAGAGTTTGAAGACAAACGGCCTGATATTCTGGCTGGTGGCGGATGAGGAAACCATCATCAGTCGCATCATGTATGACCGCCAGCGGCCCTCGCTGAGCGGAACGAAATCGTTCGTCGATGAGGTTTCCGAAATCCTCGCAGAGCGCACTCCGAAGTACCGGGCGGCAGCCGACCACATCATTGACACTGCCAAAAACAGCGTGGATGAGGCCGTCGAGGCCATCATTCAGATTGTTTCGCAGGACACGGCAAAGCCCGACCGGTCATAGAGACGACGAACACCGTCCTGCGAAAATTGCTTACCTGCCGGACTGCCACAACTGGCGCATCACGTGGGCGGCGAGCTTCGGCTGGCGGTCGCGCGTGAATAAGCCCTTCCGATTCAGAACTGTGCGTGTGTAGGTTTGCGGCGTCTTGAAGTCCGCGAAATTCCATATGTGCTCGCCGACGGTGAAGTCCTTCGAGCGAATCACGTCGATGTAGCTCTTGAGCAGCGCCGCCTGATACTCCTCGGTGAATATTTCCGGCGGGTCTGAATGCAGGCCGGCCATGGAATCGGCGCCGAACTCGGAAACGAGAATCGGCTTCTTGTGTTGTGCGTGAATGGCGTCCAACTCCTCACTGAGCTTCCGCGCCGCGACATCAAGCTGGCCCGGGTCAAAGTACCATCCGTAGTAGCGATTGATGGAGATCACGTCCACGACCTCGAACGTGTAATCGGTCGGCACGTGCATCGCGGCGAGAGTGACCGGTCGCGAGGGGTCGAGCGCCTTTGCATGTGCGCGCAGTTTGCCGAAGAAATCTCGGGCGCTCTCGGTGAATGTATCCGGCTCGTTTGCGATGCTCCACATGATGACTGACGGGTGATTTCCGTCGCGCTCGATAAGCTCGGTGAGGAGGTTCTGGCATTTGTGCAGAATTTCGTCGGTATACATCTTGTAATCCAGCCCGACGGTCGGCATTTCGTCTATTACAAGGAATCCCATCCGGTCTGCGAGCATGAGGTATTCCTCTGCATATGGATAGTGAGAAGTTCTGAAGGAATTCGCTCCAAGCCATTTCATCAACGAAAAATCTTTGACGAGAACAGCCTCTGAAAGTCCCCGCCCGAGAATCGGGAAATCCTCGTGCTTGCACGCACCCTGAAGATATATCGGCTTCCCGTTCAACAGCATCTGGTTTTCCGTCACCTCGACCGTACGAATGCCGAACTCGGTGTGATACTCATCAATGGGCTTTGTGTTTTTCAGCAGCGTCACGGTCGCGTGGTAAAGATGCGGGCTGTCGGGATGCCATAGCGCAGGTTTGGGAATGCCGATTTCAACCTGAGCATGGCCATCCCCTATTCGTGCCTCAGCCTTCACGCTCTTGTTGCCGCGTGTTACTGTCACTTCAACGAAAGTCGCACTTCCAACGGTAGAGATGTCGAAGACTACGGCTGCACGCGTCCGCTTTACATCGTTGCGTATGCGCACGTTCTGGATTCGGTCCTTCGGAATCGAGCATAATTTGACCGGCCTGTGAATGCCCCCGTAGGGCAAAAAGTCGAATGGAACCTGCGGGTACTGCTTTCTCGTCTCAAGCAGAAAGGGAAGCATTTGTATCTCGGGCAAGATTGAGGAGAAGTTCGAGATTGCTTCGGCGAGGAAGCTCGACCCCGCGCCTTCATTTGATTGGTCTGTCCCGCCCGGCGGGATCGTCTTTGGGCCGAGCCGGTTGTCTATCTTCACCGTGAGGCGATGCTTGCGGCCGGGTTTGGCATGTCGAGATATGTCAAACTCGAAGGGGAGCGAGCCGCCCTCGTGTCCGCCCAGAAGCTCGCTATCAAGCCAGACGGTTGCGGAGTGGCCGGCCCCTTCAAACCTCAGGGTCAGGGTGCGCGCCCGCCATTGTGCCGGGACGTAGAAATCTGTCTGATACCATCCTGTCCCCATGAAGAACATCGTATCCTGATACTGCTCGTTCCAACTGCCGGGCACGCCGATAGGCCGGCTCGAAGGAAGGCCTTGCCACCAGCGGTGTCTCTCACCATCTCCTTCAAGGTCAAGAGAGAACTGCCAAATGCCGGACAGGCTCAATACGTCTCTGTGCGAATTCGCTTGCGGATAGAGCATGAACTGCCTCCTGATTTCTTCTTATTGACTTTCCCCGAGATTTCCATCCCTGCTCCGCCCCATGTCCAGCCGCATGAGCGCATCCGGATTGCCCATCGTCCGGTTTATGAACTCAAATGGTTGTATCTCGATTGCGAACGGGCCGGCATTTCGTATACTCCTCATCGAGGCGAGTGACAGGAAGGGAAGCGTGACGAAGAAGAGCGAGAAGGATGCCAGATATATGACGAGATAAGCCACGACTTTTCGGCCCTTGAAATATTTCATCAGCAGATAGGCCGCCAGAAAAGTATAACAGAAAGCTGTCGCGGAAAACAGGTCCCAGTCATACGCCCAGTACATCGGATAGATAATGAGCGAATAGAGAAACAGGGATAGAGAAGCTATGAGTATGAACGTCAGTGTCGTGTCCCGAAGTCCGTTCTTTCTGATATACAGAAAAAGGAGCGGTACGCATACGAGCAAGCCGCCCGGCGAGAGAATAGCGTTCGCGTTCAGCAGGAACAGCACGTGGCTTTTCGAGAGAAACGTGTACTGGCTTACGACGTTGCCATACAAGACATAGACCCGGGGTTTGAAGAAGGGGATTGTGGCTGTAACGGCAACCATAGGGTCTTCGTGGAGCCCGAGAAGCGTAAGCAACCACACGAGATTGTCACGAATCCACGACTGATACCCCAGCATCAGCATAACGAGGAGAAACGCCGCAAACGGCATGATGAAAAACAAAGCGGCCTTCATGAAGACTTTAGCCCGACCATGTCCCCCTTTTTCCTTATTCCCTGTGACATGAATCGAGTATATAAGTGATGGGAGAAGAAGAACTGCTGACAAATGAAGCCAAGTTGACAATCCGAGCAACAAAGCGGGTGGGAGTATTCCATTCTTCCCCTTCGCGTATCGAATCGCGAAATAGAGATATGCACAGACCGCTGTGAGAAGGAAGCCATACATCTCTATGTGGCCGAAATACAAGCGGATGTATCCGGGCACAATCAGGAATGCTCCGGCAAGCAGCCGCTCAACTTTGGGTTCGTAAAGGAGGCAGATGAGCTTATACAGAAAGAATATGAAGAGGACGCCCGAGCCACAGATGAAGATACGGAGGATTTCCAGGTGTTCCACGCCAAGAGCGTTCGCAAGGTGAAGGGCCACAAAAAAGAGGAATGTCCCTCCAGCCTCCTTGAATATGAACGGACGACCTTCCTGAGCATATCGGATGAAGAAATAGGTGTCAATTGCTCCTCGTCTTTCGCTGAAGACCCAAAATAGCAGGAAGAGACCCACGCCAACCAGACCTGCTCGGAGAAAGCGGTTTGCCTTCTTCGAGCTTAAGTTAGGTGTGGTCAACCCGAGCTTCTCAACAAACGTTGCGACAAATTTCAAAACCGGCGGGAGAGAAAAGAGCAGAGTCAGCGCCATCAGAACATATGACAATGGTACAGGCAGATAATCCCATAGATTGAATGCCCACAGCATCCACGGCGAGTTTCTTCCTAGAACATACGCGGATACTGCGAAGGCCGTGAGCGCAAGTGGGAACCAGGCAAGGAAGACAGGTATGTCGGCTTTTTTTTCGCCATTATCCTGGACCTTGTGGTTTTCTTCGGTGGAATCCATGTTGGAATGATTCACCTCGGGGAGTTGTCACTAAAACCACCAAGGCTGGTAACGGCACTACAATGCCTTCTTCTGTCCCAAGGTCGCGTATGAGAGCGCATACAGCACGAGCGCAAGCAGGATGAGGGATTTGATGCCGCTCACAAAGGACACACATTCCAACATCCCTCCGAGCATTGCGCCTATCAAATTCGAGGCGAAACACCTATCCAGTTGTTTCGACCTGCTGAATGAATGTGCGAAGATGATGCCCGAGAAAAATACGGGAAGTGAGAGGAGCACTCCCGAGATGGCTGCCTTTGACAGAAACGGGAAGCGGGCTAAATGCCCCAAAGGATAAAAATAGATGACCAACAAAGCGAGCGCAAGCCAGCCATAGTATGGCAGAAACGACCTAATCGCAAAGCGGGAAACATAATAATTCGCCAGGAGAATCATTATGAGAACCGCCGCAATGATGATGGAGTTCACAATCCATGTGGTGCCGAACAGGAGCGCCAGCTTACTCACATTCTGCACTTCGATCAAAAGGAAGCCGGCGCCAAGGAAGAAGAAGTGCCAATCCATCCCTTTGCTTCCGCTGAAATTGCGCCGCACCAGAACGAGCGAGATGAGCATCAAGAGGCCGAAGATAATATAGTAGAGCGACGGAATCTTCGGGCCGCTCAAGTACAGGTAAGGCCAGTCGTCGGTCGGTATCTTTTTCGGGGTGTTGCTTTCTCCGAAAGATTTATCAATAAGCGTATGAAGGAATGGATGATGCAGGACAGCATTGCGGATGGTGTTCGCATCACCATTCACAAAGACACTCCCTCCCCATCCACGGAGGGTAGGCAAGAGCTTAAAGCAAAGCGGCGATTGTTCAAATGCACGGCTCGTAATCGCGTAGAGATTCTCGCCGATGAACCTGTCGACAACGGCAAAAACAAGCACAAGGGTGCCGCCGGGCTTGAGCAGGCGTCTCGCTTCCTCTATGCTTTCGAGCGTATAAACGAAATTGTCGAGCCTCACGTTGCAGAGGTTCGAGGAGAGCGTGTGTGAATCGAGCAGGCCAAAGACCACAAGGTCATAGCGCTTTTGCGTTCTATGAAAGAATGAGCGCGCGTCATCAATGATGATATTCACTCGGTCGGAAGAATAGGGTTGTTCGGGATGCATGTCCTTGCCGATTCGGATGATTTCCTTATCAATCTCGACCGCGTCGATGCGGAGCGCGCCATTTCTAAGCGCACCTGCGACATCATTGCCGACCCCCGCGCCGACTATCAGCACGTCTTCGAGTCGGTCACTGAAGAGATAGGGAAGATTGTAATGGTCGAACTTGAGCAGGTCGAGATCGCGGATATTGTAGAGGTTCGGATTCGCTTCCACAAACTCGTCCGACAGGTTGATTGCCTGCTGGTACGGAACGCCGTTCACATAGATTACACACCCTATCTTTGCTGATGGATTCCCGGGCGCTTCCAATGGAACGACCTCGAGCTTCTGGTACGGAGACCATATGTCTTTCTTCTGTGCAAGCCGCAGGAAAGCGCCATGAAACCTCTCTCCTTCCTCATCCCAAACTCCGGCGCTTCGGTTAAGAAATAGCAGCCCCATGGTTATGGTGATGATCACGGCCGAAGGGACAAGGAGCTTCTGCTTTTGCTCCCAGAAGAGAAGAATGATGACAAAGATGAAGAAGAGTCCAAACCACACAACGGGAGGTGACGAAAAAAAGGAGAGCACAGTGAACAGCACGATTCCTACGAGGCTGCCCAAAATGTTGATAGTATATGCTCGTATCGGCCTTTGGCTTTCGCTCAGCAACTGGCCAAGCAATTGGCCGAACGGAATAAAGAGGTATACAATTCCGGCCGTCAGCAACGAAAGCATTCCTACGCCGAACACAATCTCCCATACCCGCTTCAGGCCGGATGAACTTACCTGGTACCAAATGACAAAGTCCTTCAGATTCCCGAGGTAGTCCGTTATCTCCCTCAGGGAAAAGATGCCCAAATCAATCGGGCAATAGATGAAGAAAACGAGGAATGCCAGTATGAAGAGGGGTGTCAGAAAGCTTGACCTTCTCTGCGAACCCGCGCAGCCAAGACCGATGCCGAGAAAGCAGATGATAAGCACGAGGTTGTGGAAATAGGCGAAAATCCGAAGTTCTGCCGATAGCCACCTGATGACCAACAACTCGAGGAAAAGCAGAATGACGCTTATGTAGAAGAGTCTGAGGTCGTTCTTGAAACTGGAATCGCGCATTGTTTCATGCTTGCCGGTCACCGGAGATTTCTGAGCCCTTCACCGACGATGGAGCCCACTATTGTACTCGTGTTTGAGAAAACCGAATGATTCTACATTGCCGCACTATCATTGTCAACAATCGCAGCGGAGCCGCGAAGGCATATTCAAATCTCACGCTTCTTTATACATGGCACGGACGACAGGTGAAAATACAGCCAGTCCCAGCAAGTAGACTGCCCCCGCTGCAACAAGTGAGACCGTGAACCCCCATTGCATACTCACGAGCACGCACAAAACCGAGCCCAGCGTCGTAGTGACTGCATTGACTCCCCATGCCCATGGGATGATAGTCTCGCCCACCCGTTGGGTCACCCGCAAACCCATGGGGAATGGCATCCCCATCAAGAGAGCCAATGGCGCAAGCGCTGCAATCGTCACGCCGCATCGCATAGCATGCGACAGAAACATGAGGCGTGGAATTGCATAGTTGATGAAAACCACTTCGCATGCCACTGCGCCCACCAATCCGATGATGATGAACTTCAGCCAGCGATCTGGAGAATCCTTGAAGCGCTGAGACATCAGACTGCCCAACCCCGAGAACACAAGGATGGCAAAGAGCGTTATCGCCATGGAATAGATGGGCCCTCCTACGAATACGGCGTATTTCTGCAATAAGGTGATTTCCACAATGATGAATCCCAGTCCCAGCGACCCAAAATATGTGAGGACACGAGTCTTATGTCTGACTGCGCGCAATTGCCCGCCGCGGGGCAACAATGGACCAATGATAAAAGCAATGGAAAGCAGGAGAATCTGCACAAGGCTGACTAACAACACGGCGAGGCTCAGGGGAAGTCGCTCGATGAAATAGCCTCCTCCGCTCTCCAAAGGACTCACAAGTGACCGCCATCGGTAGAATTGGAAGAAGAACGGGTTATCATCGGTTACGGGCTTGATATTGTATGGGTAGCGCTTTATTATCGCCTCTCGCTCTGAACGTGACGCTCGGATAACCTCATTGAAAACATTCGGCCGCATTTCGTATGGATCATAAATCATATCGAACTTCATATAATCGGCCCACCGACGAAAAGCAGCTACTTCTGCCTGTGTGAACGGACTCTTCTTGAGCAACGTTTCCGCCCATACTCCGTCGGGCATTCCCCCGGAAACAATCATGAGGTGCGACTCCGGATGTTCGATTCCCATGCGTCGGAGGTGCTCGAGTTGAATCACCACGAGTCGGAGCGTCTCGCGGGGAGGTGTAAATAACCACCGAGAGAAGGACAGGATTCCTCCATCCGCCAGATGTTCCCAGTAGCTTTCCATTGCCTCCACAGTGTAGAGGTAATTCTCTGCCAGTGCATACGCGCCTGTGGAAAGGGCGCTGTAGGTGTCCACGCCGGACAATTGAATGACATCGAAGCGTTGATCCGTGGTTGTGAGGAAGTGCCTGCCCTCGGCAACCACAAGCTCCACATTGGGCCGATTGAGAACTCTCCCGGCAAAATCGGCGTATCGGTTCTTGACCGCGTCCACCGTTACGGGATTGACGTCAACTCCGACGACATGTTCCGCGCCGTGGTACAGCGCTATAAGCGCATCAATACCGCCTCCCAGACCGATGGTCAATGCCCGGCTTGGATTCGGCTTCACAGCATACGGCGCCGCTTGCAAGTAGTATCCCAAGGCCGGCACTCGGCGTAAGTCTCCGTTAGGTACATACATGATTCCTGTCGGAGCTGATCCATCCTGCCAAATTACCCGAACTGTGGGCATGGGACCTCCCTCGTATGCCTTCGATAACGCACCGCCGAAGGGCATGGAAAGACTGACGGGGTCCATTACATCAATTCGCGCGATAATATGCCACCGATAATAGTGGGGCCGCAAAGCTTCGCGAAAAATTTTTTCAGGAGGGAAATAGGTAGGGAATATCTCATGCCGAACCGCGAGCACAGTCATGAGCACCGAAAGGACAAGAGCCGCTGCAGAACCTAGGCGGAGTCTGAATCTTCCCTCCGCGAGAGAGAATATCAGCGCCACAAGTCCGCCTGCAGTGGAAGCCACATATATTGTGGCTTCCACTCCGAGATGATTGATTCCCACAAGCGATGCCATCGTGCCGATTCCGGCTCCGACAAGGTCCGAGAAATATACGCGGTTGATCGCTTCACCCGCTCTCGAAATCAAGTATCCGATGCACACTCCTGCGAAGAAGAAGGGAGTGCCCATGATCACATAGAGCATCAGCAGGCTGAATGCATTGCTGTAGTCGCCATAGTAATAAGCGTCCATCGGGTAGAAATGCACCTTGGTTGTTGCCGCGAAGCCAAATAGTGTGGTGAGGCAGAACGCCAGCGCATATTTCCCCACGAGTCCTTCGTCCAGGGTAGGGCTTGAAAAGCGTGGCGAAACGCTCAGGAACGTACTGGCTGCGCCGAATCCCAGGAACGCCAGACTTATGATGAGGTACGCAAAGTGATGCCAACTCATGACTGACAGCACCCGCGTAAGCGCTACTTCCAACATGAGGACACTCATGGCCAATAGAAATATCCCTACGCAGGCGCGACGCGTATTAGGCATGAACAATTCTCCTTTTGACCTCGT